>JABDLA010000117.1 GCA_013001965.1 Flavobacteriaceae bacterium
ATGTTGAAATTGATTTATCTGATGCTGACTTAACAATGATGAATTTAGAAAAAGCGGATCTTATGAGAGCCAACCTTTCTAAATCCGACCTTTTTAAAGCGAACCTTAGCGAAGCCAACCTTATTAAAGCCAACCTTAGCGGAGCCAACTTAAGCGAGGCCAAATTCTATGAAGCCTACCTTTCTAAAGCCGACCTTAGTTATGCTAACCTTTATGGGGCCGTCCTCAACTCAGCCGACCTCAATTGGTCGAACCTCAGCGGAGCCGACCTCCGTAAAGCCAACATCAATTGGGCAAGTCTTTCCGGAGCGAACCTCACTGGAGCGAACCTCACTGGAGCCAACCTCCTTTCTACCAATATTATGGAAGCTAATCTTAGCGGAAAAGCCCAACTCATCGAAACAAACCTTAACTTAACTAATCTCTTCAAAGCCAATCTGACCGGAGCGAACCTTAGCAGAGCCAGTCTTGCAGGAGCCAACCTCACCAAAACCAATCTCTCTGGAGCGGACCTCAGCGGAGCCTGCCTCGTTGGTACATCTTGTATTGAAACTAATTTTTCTGATTCAATAATTGACAATGCTGAAGTCTATGGTATTTCTGTATGGAATATTAATTCGGTACCGGCTTCACAACAAAATTTAATAATCACTCAAGAAGGTGAACCAATTGTTACTGTTGACAACCTTAAAGTTGCGCAATTTATTTACCTTCTTCTTAATAATGAAGAAATTCGAGACGTGCTGGGCACCATCGCAAAAAAAGGCGTATTGATTCTCGGCCGGTTTACTCCGGAAAGAAAGAAAATCTTGGACGCTGTTAGGAAAAAATTGCGAGAACTGGATTTCGTTCCCATGATGTTTGATTTTGAAAAGGTCGAAGAAAAAGATTTTACGGAGACCATTAAGATTTTAGCTGGAATGTCACGCTTTGTAATAGCTGATATAACTGACCCTTCAAGTGTACCGCTTGAGTTACAAGCAACTGTTCCAGATTATGAAATTCCGTTTGCACCGATTATCCAGAATAAGCAAAAACCTTTTTCTATGTTTAAGAATTTAAAAAAATATCCTTGGATGCTAAGACGCCTTGAATATGATTCCGAAACAGACTTAATGGAAGTGTTTCAAGAAGGGATTCTTGAACGATTGCTTGGACGTGAAAATGAACTAAAAAAAAATACTGAAGAAGATCTTTCATTTAGCACTAAGGATTTCAAAAAAAATAAATGACGACAAAATTTAAATCACAACAAAAACCAATCTCATAGATAAATGCAATTCAGTCTTAATTAATTTTTGTATCGGGAAATAAAAAACACCTCAAGCCAAAATTGTTAATTAATTAATATTAATACTAATTGTTTTGGCCCGAAGTGTTCTGTTATAGCACTCAACATTAAATCGGACCACTTCAATAGCCCGATTTAATTGAGTATATGTGTTTTATGTTTCTTTTTAGGGATCCGCTGGGTCGGATTTACTTTATGTTTCATCAGGCAGCATTACTCAACTGCCTCTACTTATTAGACGTAACAAGCAACGAAACGTCACATATTTATCATAAATATTTTCTATAATATAATGAATTCTGATAAATTATAGTATTGGTATAAAAAAATCGGGCTCATCTTATGAGTCCGATTTTTCTGAGTATGCTTATGTTACGTAGATTCCTACCATTCCGCTATAGGAAATCACTTTATGTTTAATAATACTCTAAACTTATGTTATGTTAAGGATTTCGTCTTGGTAATGTTTCTTTTTAGGGATCCGCCTTTAAGGATTTACTTTATGTTTCATTAATCAAGGATAACTGCATGTCCTTTATTAATAAGACACCGATATTTTGAAAAAGTCACATTTCAGCACAAATTCTCAAGAAATCATTGTTTTTTAAGCTCAAATTCAAAGTTGACATCAACCTCGTCGGTCACTTTATTTCTTACAACTTTAGGTATTTTGATCTTATAATCGGAAGCTTTGGTCATAAAACTGCCCGACAGCATGATATTTCCACCCTTTTCGCTGATGTTTACAGCAATATCCTTGAATTCATGGGTAACACCATGGAAGGTCAAACTTCCGTCCATTGTTGCAGCTGTATTCAGGTTATTTGCCGAAAACCCATTGATCTTGCCTCTGAAGGTCGCCTTAGGAAAATCATCCGATTCGGCATAATTCTCGTTAAAATGCTCTTCCATTAGCGCATTTTTAAAGCGAAAGCCCTTGACCAGGGCCAAGGCGGCAAATTCGCCATTTTCAGTATTCAATATAGCGGTTACAGCTTCATTCTTTGCGGCAACCTCTTCAAATGAAGGCACGGAGGCTTCAAAAGATAAAGTTCCTGCTTTAGTTAAATATTTCTGCTGTGCAAATCCACTCATCACAGCGAAGAGCAGCACGAATACTAAATTTTTCATCGGTTCGAATTTGTAAGGTTTTCTAATCATTCTCAAAAATGTTGCCAAAACACATTAATTATTCTGAAAACCATCGGTTTCCCACTTTTCTATGATGTCAATTGATAATTGTGGCAGGCGGTTACCTCCTTCAGGCATAAATCCGGTATCACCTGGCTGTCCCGAAATTCTATTGAGTAAGTTACCATTGATGTAACCATTAGTAACATCACCGTAATCAACTAAGGAGGAAGGAGCTCCATTTTGTGGCGGATCACTATGGCAATTCAAACAGTTGGCATCTATAATCGGTTTCACATGATCAACATAGGTCACAGGGTCAGGTAATTGCGGCGGTTGATCGATCAGGTCTTCTTCACTTGCATTGGTACATCCAAGCAGAAATGCTGAACAAATCATCAGGGCAATACATATATTTTTCATAGTTATTTTTTTAAAATCTTCTTGATAAATTAAATCCGAAATAAAAATCGCCGTCGCCCCAGTCGCCGGTCGCCTGTCCCAAATAGCCGTTGGTATTCATGGGCTGGGCATTCGTGAAATGCATTTGAAACACATGTCCGCCGGTTTCGAGATCGAAGCCTATAGATAACGGATTATTAAAAGGCGAAGTATCGGCCCGGTTCAAATGATGTCCATAATCGACATTGACAGACCATCGCTGCCCGAGTTTGTATCGCGCTCCGGCCCCAATAGCATATTGCGTATTATCCTGTTCGTTAATCATGACATAATTATCATGAAATAAGGTAGGAATAAGGGCGACCGATAATTTCGAATCTACCTTATGGGAAATGATCAACTGCGCCGAATAGCTCAGGCGATGTTTAAATTCGATCAAAGGTAAATTGGCCTTATCGAGCCCTGTATTGATCAGAATATCATTAAATCCAACAATGGTGACCGGAAAGCCGCCATTCTCCTGTCGCAGTAATCTGTATTTTACAGATCCCTGGTAGATCTTTTGAAATGAACTTCGTGAAACACCAATGTTAAGCCAGTCTTTTATCCCATACACAAAATTTAGACGTGTTACGGCATCATCGAGACCAAAAAAACTGTCAAATCCATTTTTGACCGT
>JABDLA010000125.1 GCA_013001965.1 Flavobacteriaceae bacterium
ATTTTTGCATTATTGCACATATTGATCATGGCAAAAGTACTTTAGCCGATAGGCTACTTGATTTTACCGGCTCAGTCACTGAGCGCGAAAAACAAGATCAGCTGCTTGACAATATGGATCTTGAGCGTGAGCGGGGGATTACCATTAAATCTCATGCCGTTCAGATGGAATATACCTATAAGGGTGAAGAATACATTCTGAATTTAATTGATACCCCGGGCCATGTTGATTTCTCTTATGAGGTCTCTCGTTCTATTGCTGCTTGTGAAGGGGCTTTGCTCATTGTAGATGCGGCGCAAAACATTCAGGCGCAAACCATTTCCAACTTGTACTTAGCTCTGGAGAATGACCTGGAGATAATTCCTGTGTTAAATAAGGTTGATCTTCCAAGTGCAAACCCCGAAGAAGTAACTGATGATATAGTTGATTTGTTAGGATGTGAACCAGAAGAGGTCATTCCGGCCAGTGCTAAAACCGGCCTGGGAATAGAAGCCATCCTGGAAGCTATTATTGAACGGATTCCTGCCCCTGAAGGGAATCCTGATGAACCTTTACAGGCTTTAATTTTTGATTCGGTATATAATCCGTTTCGTGGTGTTGAAACCTATTTTAGGGTGATCAATGGTTCGGTTAAAAAAGGGCAACATATCAAATTCCTGGCTACCGGAAAATCCTATTATGCTGATGAGGTGGGAACTTTGAAACTTACTCAGGTTCCAAAGAATATAATCTCAGCCGGAGATGTGGGTTATTTAATAACCGGAATTAAGGATGCCCGCGAAGTTAAGGTTGGTGATACCATTACCGATTCAAAACATCCTACAACTAATGCTGTTGAAGGCTTCGAAGATGTTAAGCCCATGGTTTTTGCCGGGATTTATCCGGTCGATACCGAAGATTATGAGGAGTTGCGTACTTCCATGGAAAAACTGCAATTAAATGATGCTTCTTTGGTATTCATGCCTGAAAGTTCAGCTGCCCTGGGATTTGGTTTTCGCTGTGGATTTTTAGGAATGCTCCATCTCGAAATTATCCAGGAGCGCCTTGACAGGGAATTCAATATGCCGGTAATCACAACAGTTCCAAATGTGAGTTATCATGCATTTACAAGGAAAAATCCCGACGATATTATTATTGTAAATAATCCTTCCGATCTTCCCGATCCATCAAGTTTAGACCGGGTTGAAGAACCCTATATTAAGGCCACTATAATCACTAAGGCCGAATTTGTTGGCAACGTCATGTCCTTATGTATTGATAAGCGGGGTATTATTACACATCAAACCTATTTGACCACGGATCGGGTAGAATTAAGCTTCGATATGCCATTGGCGGAAATTGTTTTCGATTTTTATGACCGCCTTAAAACCGTGTCTAAAGGCTATGCCTCATTTGATTATTCACCTATAGGAATGCGCGTATCGAAATTAGTGCGTGTCGATATTCTGCTCAACAGCCAGCCGGTTGATGCACTTTCTGCATTGATCCATTTTGATAATGCGCATAAGATCGGTAAAAAGATGTGTGAGAAACTCAAAGAACTTATCCCAAGACAGCAGTTTGATATTCCTATTCAAGCGGCTATTGGTGCAAAAATCATCTCCAGGGAAACTGTAAAGGCCTTAAGAAAGGACGTCACCGCAAAATGTTATGGTGGCGATATTACCCGAAAACGTAAACTTTTAGAGAAGCAGAAAAAGGGTAAGAAGCGTATGCGTCAGGTTGGAAATGTTGAAATTCCTCAGCAGGCTTTCATGGCTGTCCTTAAATTGAATGATTAGCATTTTAGCGCCTAAACCCCTGCAAATCAGCTATTTTATTTTGTGTTCCTAAGTAATATTTGTAACTTTTAACTCTTCCTGGGTCTTTCATAGCTTAGAATTCGTTTTTATTTTATTAACCAACCAAAACAATCAAGTCATGAAATCAAAACAATTGAAACCGGTCTTAGCGCTGGTATTGGCTGCCCTGACAATTAATCTGACCTTTTCTCAAAACTTATTAGATGGTGTTCATTATACTGAAGAAGACACCTCTGTTTTCAGCACAGTAAACGTTGATGACCTTACCGAGGATATGGACCTTTATACATTAGATGAGGCCACACTGCACGTTGACTATTATGAAGAACAGACGCCTGAAAATGTTGTTGCATTAGCAGCAACCATGCTGGCCCTAGGGCTTGGTGTTGGATTTGGGGATGATGAAACCCTTTGGTGCTTTCACGCTGCTTATTATCTCATGTTAGCTCAATTTCCGCGTTCTGTTTTATATGGCGTTTTGGGAGCTGTCTATAATGGGCAAAGCATAACCAATAGTAATAGTGAAAGCAACTTTGATTTTAAGCGAAACCTGATCGATTTTCAACTTAAATTTTTAATGTTTACAGCTATTTCAACACTCCTTGAGGTTAATTTAATCTATGGTATACTATTGGCTTATGGAATTGGCTCTGAAAAATTTGAGAACTTCAAAACAGATATAAATCAGTTTACTCTTGCGGCGGTGATTGGATTTGGTATGGTCCTGTCTTCTGCAATTACAATTGCGATGCACACCAATTTATTTGCCTATGTCGACACGAAATTTAAGCCTGAAAGCGGCAATGATTTCAACCAGGATTCTACCCGTTTCCTGCTTAATAAGGGAAGTATTTTTGCGGTATCTCTGCTTTTTCATCTTAACAGACGTGCCCGTCCAATGCCGGAATAATTCGCTGATCATATAACATGCAAGCCCGCCATCAACTCGAGGCGGGCTTTTTTAATGCTATTTTCGGTTTTGCTAAAAAATGTTATCTTTCCGTTTCCAGTTTATTAAATAAGGTATTGAGCAAACATCCATTTCATACAATTGGCATAGGTGTCACCTTTTCGCCCAACTTAAAGGCTAATATTAATGAGGCTGCAAGATTGGCGCTTTTTTTTAAAAGCAAATTGATATTGATCCATGTAGGCGATCATTCAGAAGAGAAGGAGTCTGTATTTCACGATCATCTTGTGCCTTTTATTGAAAAAAATCTGAACTTTTCTATAGTGTTTCAGTCCGGAGACCCTGTTAAAACTATTCTTTCGGCCTGTGATAAAAATAATATCGATCTTCTTATTCTTGGTGCACTGAAACGTGAATCTTTTTACAAATATTATGTTGGATCTATTGCGCGAAAGATCACCCGTAAGGCTCGTTGCTCAGTGCTTCTTTTGATTAATCCGTCGATCGAGCGCGTTGCATGTCAACATATCGTGGTTAGCGGCCTGGATGATCCAAGAACTCCGCACACCATTGAAACTGCCTTCTACGTGTCTCATCAATTAGGTGCTGAGCGCATGACAGTTGTTGAAGAAATATCAAAGCAGGATATAACCATTAAGGTTGATGATAATAAATCACTTCGAAAGACTACAATTGCAAAAGAGCGCATGCGGATAAAAGAGGCCTCAAGAGTGAAAAAAATAATCGATGGGATTAGTGAAGAATTAAAGGAAAATATTATTGTAAATTCACAGCCTATATTTGGAAAGCGCGGATATTCCATCGGTCACTACGCACAGGTTGTCCGTGCCGATCTACTTGTTATGAGCGCGCCAAATAAATTGTCTTTTTGGGATCGCTTATTCCCTCATGATATTGAACATATTTTGACCGAACTCCCAACCGATGTATTAATCCTTCAATGAGCGCAAAAGAAAGACCTATAAAAAAATTTATAAAGGATATTCCAAAGAATATTTTTTCCGGTTTTGTGGTGAGCCTGATTGC
>JABDLA010000146.1 GCA_013001965.1 Flavobacteriaceae bacterium
GGTATAGCTCAGATAGACCCAGGTATTCCGCTTTGGAGCTATTCTGAACCCTCCTGCAACACTATATTTAAACCGATGGTCCTTAAACCCATAAACGGTATATCCTTTAATTCGATACGTTTCAGAAAAATTGTCATTGGTAACGCCACCTGCACCAGTTCTTAGTGCTTCAAATTGATTGTATTTGATGAGGTACTTGAGATCAAAATCAAAATATTTTGTTTTGAGATATCCGCTGGACAAAAAGTCGAGGAGCGGCGTTTTTTTGGTTGAATCCTGAACTATTCCCGGCGGGGATTCGTTGATAAAGGAATATTGGGCGTAACTATTTGAAACTAGAAGAAACAGAAAAAAAACAAGGACATTTTTCATTCAGAAATCTAAAGATGACGCTAAAATAACATAAAAAAAGCGACAGTATTGTCGCCAGGGTTAAACAGTCATGATTTCTTTTTCCTTTAAATGGAACATATCGTCTATCTTATTGATATAGCGATCGGTCATATCCTGTATGTCGATTTCAGCATTGGCAATCCTGTCTTCGGACAGGTCTTCCATTTTTTTGATTTCGTTATTTGCTTCTTTTCGAGCATTTCTTACACCAACTTTGGCGTCTTCACTTTCAGATTTAGCTTGTTTCGACAATTCACGTCGTCTTTCTTCAGTTAGAGCAGGCACATTTATAATAACGCTTTCTCCATTATTCATTGGGTTGAACCCTAAATTCGCGGCCATTATGGCG
Source organism: Flavobacteriaceae bacterium (assembly GCA_013001965.1). GTDB lineage: Bacteria > Bacteroidota > Bacteroidia > Flavobacteriales > Flavobacteriaceae > JABDLA01. The sequence continues at coordinate 743 of JABDLA010000146.1, forward strand.
CGTTCAATTTCCTGAAGCATACTTTTTTCCCAAGGTTGGACTGTAATTGTCCGACCATCAGGAGTATTAACATTAGACACTTGATTAAGCGGTGTTTGAGAGCCATAATAATCCACCATAACACTACCTAACATTGAAGGACTCGCTTTCCCGGCCCTAATATTGGTCAGTTCACGTTCCAAATGCGTAATAGCGCTGTCCATTGCCTCTTTTGTGGCATCAAGAACAAATTGTAAATCTTCAATCATAATTAATAGTTTTTTAATTGCCTTTCAAAAACTTTGCCATTATTGACCTAAAGGTTGACAGTAGTCCCTACATTCTCACCCGATACGACTTTTAACAGGTTCCCTTTTTTATTCATATCAAATACAATAATGGGTAGCTTATTTTCCTGACTTAAGGTGAAAGCTGTGGTATCCATGACTTTCAACCCTTTTTGTAAAACATCATCAAAACTAATATAGTCAAATTTTACAGCACTACTGTCCTTTTCAGGGTCAGAAGTATATATACCATCGACGCGTGTGCCTTTCAAAATGACGTCGGCTTCCATTTCAATAGCTCTTAATACAGCAGCCGAATCTGTTGTAAAATATGGATTGCCGGTTCCGCCACCAAAGATAACTACCCGCCCTTTTTCAAGATGTCTTATGGCCTTTCTTCGAATAAAAGGCTCAGCCACTTCATTGATTTTAATTGCGGTTTGTAATCGTGTTGGGACTCCGGCATCTTCCAAGGCACTTTGAAGGGCCAGTCCATTAATAATGGTAGCCAGCATTCCCATATGATCTGCCTGAACCCGGTCAATTCCATTACTGGCTCCAGATACACCTCTAAAGATATTTCCTCCACCTATTACTATGGATACCTGTACTCCTAAATCAATGATCTGTTTGATATCCTGGGCGTATTCTGAAAGTCGTAAGGGGTCAATTCCATAATGACGTGAACCCATTAATGCTTCACCGGATAGTTTTAGAAGTATGCGTTTATATTTCATATTTTCATAATTAATTGAAGGGAGGTTGTGCAAATATAACACACAATTTTTAAATCGATTAGTTGCAATATTAATAAATTTAATATCGTTATATTTAACAAAAAATTTGATTATGAGACTCAATCTCAAACTAATTGCCATGTGTTTTTCACTGGCATTATTTTCATGTTCAACCGATAACGGAAATAATAATGGCGGCGGAAATAATGGCGGACTAAATCCTACAGCTGTTTACAGGATTACATTTACAGGGGATTTTACGGCAAATAGTCACCCGACTGATTATCCGAATAATGCAAGTTTTGAAGGCATGTTCATCATGGCCCACTCCAATGCATCAAGCCTGTTCTCCGTTGGACAGCTGGCGTCAGATGGCCTTGAATTGTATGTAGAAGAAGGTGATAATTCTCTTTTAACTACAGAGCATACTCCAGTAATGGATAATGATCCAACAACAATTATTGTAAATGGGAATGATATTGGTCCAACCGGAACAGATGTTGTTCAGATTACCATAACACCTGAGACCACTTATTTAAGCATTGTATCAAAGATTACCCCAAGCCCGGACTGGTTTGTAGGGATTGACGGCTTTAATTTGGCAAACCCTGATAACAGTTTGGTTGAAGATGTCACAATTTCATTGGCTCCAATTGATGCCGGAACCGATAGTGGTACAACTTATGAATCGCCGGATATGGAAGATTCATCTTTTATAGCATTATTCAGTGGTCCACCATTTGCAGATCCTAATCCACCTTCCGTCATTGAAAGAATGGGAACAATCAGAATACAACGAATTGATATCACAGAATAAAAGGATATAAAAAAAGCCTCGATTTAATCGAGGCTTTTTTTATAAAGATGTTAAAAACGAATTACCCTAGAGCAAAACGTTCAAAAGCTGTAATTGCTACATCACCATAAGATTTTACGTAATCGGCAACTGTAACTTTACTGTCTTTTATAAAAGTTTGATTGACCAAAGTATTGTCTTTAAAGAAACGCTTTAATTTTCCTTTTGCAATATTATCGAGCATGGCTTCAGGTTTACCCTCAGCTCTCAATTGTTCTTTGGCAATTTCGATCTCTTTTTCAATAATTGAGGCGTCAACGCCGTCTTCGTTAAGAGCTATGGGGTTCATAGCAGCGGCCTGCATAGCCACATCTTTTGCGGCAACACCTGCATTATCAACATTGGCTGAAAGCCCAACAAGTGTAGCGATTTTATTTCCTGCATGGATATAGGAACCAACAAATGGTGCCTCTAAAGTTCTAAATCCACCAATCTCTATTTTCTCACCAATAACGCCGGTTTGTTCTGTCAGTTTTTCTGAAACAGTCATTCCATTGTATTCGGCTGCTAATAAAGAGTCCAATGAATTATGTTTTAATGCAATTTGAGCTAATTCTTTAGCCAGGCTAACAAAACTATCATTTTTAGCAACGAAATCAGTCTCGCAATTCAAGGAAACGATCACACCAGTGGTTTTGTCCTCACTGACATTGGCGATTACTGCACCTTCACTCGATTCTCGATCGGCTCTCTTTGCAGCAACTTTTTGACCTTTTTTACGTAGGATTTCAATGGCTTTATCAAAATCACCGTTAGCTTCTACTAATGCATTTTTACAATCCATCATTCCAGCACCAGTAGTCTTTCTTAATTGATTTACCTCAGCGGCTGTTATTTTTGTCATGATTTTACTTTCTATTTTAAAAAAGCCGTTCAATTATTTCATTAATAATTGAACGACGGTATTATTAATTCTTTATTAACTGTTTTATTCTTCTTCCTGCACTGCAGCTGCAGTAGCTTCAGTGGCTACAGGAGCTTCAGTGGTTTTCGCAGGCGGAGTGTCCTTGCCTTCAGCTTTTGCATCTTTCTCGGCTTTTCTTTCCGCAAGACCTTCAGCAACTGCGTTAGTGGCATGCGTTAAAATCTTATTTATAGATTTTGATGCATCATCATTTGATGGAATCACATAATCAACATGCCTTGGATCAGAATTGGTATCCACCATTGCAAAAATTGGGATATTCAGTTTCTGAGCCTCTTTAATGGCAATGTGTTCACGTTTAATATCAACCACGAACAAAGCTCCCGGAAGGCGAGTCATATCTGAAATTGAACCAAGGTTCTTTTCCAGTTTCGCTCTAAGACGATCTACTTGAAGACGCTCCTTTTTAGACAAGGTGTTAAAGGTGCCGTCTTTTTTCATACGATCAATAGAGGCCATTTTTTTAACCGCCTTTCTGATCGTAACAAAATTAGTGAGCATACCTCCAGGCCATCTTTCAGTAATATATGGCATATTGACATTGCCCGCTTTTTCAGATACAATATCCTTAGCCTGCTTTTTTGTGGCAACAAATAAAATCTTCCTGCCGGATGCCGCGATCTTACTCAAAGCATTACAGGCTTCTTCTAATTTCGCCGCTGTTTTGTAAAGGTTAATAATATGGATGCCGTTGCGCTCCATATAGATGTAAGGAGCCATATTTGGATCCCATTTTCGTGTAAGGTGACCAAAGTGTACACCTCCATCAAGTAAGTCTTTGACTTCTACTTTTTCCATTTTGTGATAGTTTACGTTCTGTTTATTAGCAATGATCAAGTGGCTTTTAAAAAGGCCTTAACCATTTAGATGCTAAACTAAATCCTCACGCCATAGCGTGATGGATAACAATAACTGGTTATAAAATTGTTTCAATTAACGTTTAGAGAACTGGAATTTCTTACGCGCTTTCTTCTGTCCGAATTTTTTACGCTCAACCATTCTTGGATCTCTTGTAAGCAAACCTTCAGGTTTTAAAATCGATCTGTTTTCAGCATCCACTTCACACATAGCACGGGAAAGTGCTAATCTTACAGCTTCAGCCTGACCTGTTGCTCCACCGCCATAAACGTTGACATTAATATCAAAGTTCTTTTCGTTACCAGTCAATACCAAGGGCTGATTAACTTTATATTGCAGTGTAGCAGTTGGAAAATAAGTGCCTACATCTTTTTTATTGACCGTGATCTTCCCTTTTCCTTTAGAAAGATAAACACGGGCAACTGCCGTTTTTCTTCGGCCTATTTTATGAATTACATCCATTAGATAAATTCGTTTAAGTTAATTGTTTTTGGTTTCTGAGCTTCATGAGCATGCTCTGTACCAACAACAACTGTTAAATTTCGAAATAAAGCAGCTCCTAATTTATTTTTAGGAAGCATTCCTTTTACTGATTTTTCAATTAATCGTGCCGGATTTTTTGCAAACAATTCATTAGCTGATAATGATCTCTGACCACCAGGATAGCCCGTATAACGGATATAGGACTTATCGGCCCATTTATTACCTGATAAATTGATCTTTTCTGCGTTAATGACAATAACATTGTCACCACAATCTACATGCGGTGTGAAGTTCGTTTTATGCTTTCCTCTAATAAGTTTAGCAACTTTTGAAGCTAAACGACCTAATGTTTGTCCTTCAGCATCGACCAAAACCCACTCTTTATTGACAGTGGCTTTATTCGCCGATTTTGTTTTGTAGCTTAATGTATCCACACTAATTTATTTTTCAATACCTGTAATTATACAGGACGGTTTAACAAATTTCTCCTAAAAAAGAGTTTGCAAATTTACGATTATATATTTGATTACCAAATACTGTTATGCATTATTTTTTGAATGATCTCCTGCCTTTTCAATTGTTAAATATGCCCTTGTTCGTTAATGTTTTATTAAAACGGATACGACATTGTAACAGTCCTGCTAATTTAATGTCTTTAAAAAGTGAAAACTAATCCTGATGAAAACTAATCGACTATTCGCTCTTATCACTATCTGTTTGTTTTTTCAACCAATTTTTCCGCAAGATTCAACCTCTACGGCCGTTAAACGTGTATATACTACAAAAGCTTTTGGAGAAGCTGAGGCACCAACCATAGATGGTGTTTTAGATGATGCTGCCTGGAATAGTGTGGAGTGGACTTCAGACTATATAGAATTCGAACCTGATGTTGGGACCCCTCCCACCGAACAAACCAAGATGAAGATCACTTACGATGCTAAAAATTTATATGTGGCCTTCAAATGTTATCAGGCTGATCCGTCAACGATCGAAAAACGAATGGGAAGACGTGATGATTTCCCAGGGGATTGGGTAGAGATTAATTTAGATAGTTACAACGATGATAGAACCGCTTTTTCCTTTACCATATCCGTGTCCGGAGTAAAGGGTGATGAATTTGTATCGGATAATGGAAATTTTGATAGTAGTTGGAATCCCATTTGGTATGTGGGAACACAAATTGATGAGGAGGGCTGGACCGCCGAAATGCGAATTCCTCTTAGCCAGTTACGATTTGGGAATGAAGAAGAGCAGGTCTGGGGATTACAATCTACGAGGCGCTACTTCAATAATGAAGAACGATCGGTTTGGCAACCCGTTCCCGCAAATCCGCCGGGCTGGGTAAGTGAATTTGGTGAATTGAGAGGACTTATTGACCTTAAACCCCAAAAACAACTTGAAATACAGCCCTATACGGTTGCTCAGTTAGACACCTTTGAGGCCGAGGATGGAAACCCTTTTAGAGATGGATCCAATTCAAAAATCACCGGCGGACTGGACGCCAAAGTGGGAATTACAAATGACCTTACTTTAGATCTTACCATAAACCCCGATTTTGGCCAGGTTGATGCTGATCCCGGTGCCATTGCACTGGATGGATTTGAAATTTTCTTTCAGGAACGTCGCCCGTTCTTTGTAGAGAATAAAAATGTATACGATTTTAGAGTAGGTGGTGGCGCCGATAACGTCTTTTTTTCCAGGCGAATAGGGCGTTCACCTCAGGGATTTACAAGTGCTAATTCAAGCCTTGGAGAATATGAAGACATTCCTATCAATACAACCATTTTAGGAGCAGCCAAGTTTAGTGGGAAAACGAAAAATGGCTGGGCTATAGGGATCCTGGAAAGCATTACTGCCAAGGAATTTGGTGAAGTTAAATTAGATGAACGCCAAGAGGTTCTTGATGCGCTGCCGGAAATTGGAGAGGAACGTGAAGAACTTGTAGAACCGTTTACAAATTATTTCGTCGCGAGGGCGCAGAAAGATTTCAATAACAGAAATTCATACATCGGCGGGATCTTTACTTCAACTAACCGAAAGATCGAGGACAATGTGAGCTTTCTAAGGAAAAGCGCCTATACAGGAGGGATCGATTTCAGGCATAATTGGAAGGAACGCAAATATTATATTTTAGGAAATATCACATTGAGCAATGTCAACGGCAGCCCTGAAGCCATTGAAGCCACCCAATCGTCACTAACGCACTTGTTTCAACGTGTCGATGCCACTCATGTTGAGGTCGATCCCGACAGGACGTCGCTTACAGGCTCTGGCGGACGCCTGGAATTTGGTAAAAGAGGCGGTGATAATTGGAGATATACCATTGGTGGCAACTGGAAATCGCCCGAATTGGAACTAAATGATATTGGTTTTTTACGGCAGGCCGATGTCATTTCTCAATATGTGAATGTAAGACGGCTTTTCCCGAAACCAACGTCCTGGTATCGACAGGCTAATATTTGGTTTGAACAGTTTACTCAATATGATTTTGAAGGAAACTATAACAGGATACAGTACGAGATCAATGGTTTCGTAAATTATAAGAATAACTGGTGGACTGAAATAGGAGCTGCGCATAAGCCACGTATTTTATCTAATACGGTTTTAAGAGGCGGACCAAGATGGCGCTGGAACGAAGAAAACTTCTTCTTCCTGTTTTCAGGAACCGACCAGCGCAAAAAATTGAGTATGGTTCTGGGGTATGTAAATTCAAGAGCCAAGCAAAGGAATTTTTCTGTAGATCGCTACGAGATCCGGTTTAGATACCAACCCTTGAATTCCCTTAACATGTCTGCCAATTTCAGTTATAATCAGAACCCAAACAGAACCCAGTATGTCACTGAAACCGATTTTGCAGGCACGCCGCGCTATATTACTGGTGAAATCGATAATGAAAGTTTAAGTTTGACCTTAAGGGTGAATTATAATATCAATCCGAATTTAACCATTCAGTATTACGGACAGCCTTTTATTTTTAAAGCTAAATATTCAAACTTTAATTATGTTAATAATTCTACAGCTGAAAATATCAACGAGCGTGTAACCTGGTATGAAGATGATCAGATCGACTTTGCGGATGGCCTTTATTCGGTTGATGAAAATCGCGATGGCACTACTGATTATGCCTTTGGAAATCCTGATTTCGCCTTTGTTCAGTTTCGTTCCAACCTCGTCGTGCGCTGGGAATATATCCCCGGCTCTGAAATCTTTTTGGTCTGGTCGCAAGGCATCACTGGTTTAGGTGATGTGAATAACAGCTTCGGAACGATCATCGACAATCAGTTGTTCAAACAACAGCCGGAAAATACCTTTCTAATTAAAGCGACTTACAGATTTGTGCTCTAAAATCAAGAGAGAAAGTTCTTTAATCGCTGATTGATAAAATATTGCCATCCCGCAACAGCGCTTTCTCGCTTAAATTCAGGAATATCCTGCGGAAAGCTTTCAAGAATCGTGTCGGTGACTACTAATCGTGTGTGATCATTTTCATCATAGATTTCCATAGAAAGATCAGCACTACCTTCATAGTCATCGAATGTCCAGTTATATACAATGCGTTTTAAAGGGATAACTTCAGTAACCTTCCAGATGTGCATAAAGTTGCGTTCTCCTGAAACAACGTTAAAGCGAGTTTCAAATCCAACTTGAGCCTGAAAATCAGGGATATTATCAAAATACCATTTCAACATGATCTCATGGTTGGTTATGGTTTCCCACAGAATTTCCGGCGAAACTTTAAATTCCTGAGTTACAACTATTGCTTCGAAGTTTGTTTCCATAGTTTTGATGGTTTTACCATGGTAAATTTACGAATTCTAAAATTTAATGTACAGATTCGGCTTCTTTGAAATCTATAGTGAAAGTAGATCGCTTCCCTTTTGAATAGGTAACATTACCGTTGAGCTGATCTGTCAAGATATAAATGAGTTGAATCCCCAAAGATGTGCTGTTTTCCAAATCAAAATCATCCGGGAGTCCGGAACCATTGTCGGAATAGATCAAGGTATAATGATCTCCCTTTTTTTCTATATCAATATAAAGATGATTGTCCTTATTGGGTTTAAAGGCATATTTATAAGAATTGGTAATTAACTCATTGATCATTAACCCTAATGATGCTACGGTATCTGCATCATAGGTCAATCCATCAGGGATATTTAAATGCTTATCAGGGTTAATCGTTTTATTTCCAATAGTGTCTTCAACAAAATTAATCAGCTGCTGAATGTATTCCTGCAAATCAACATCTTGCAAGCTTTGACTTCCGTATAATTTTTCGTGAACCAATGACATTGATTGGATCCTACTTTTGCTTTGTTCAAGAGCAGCAATGATCTTCGGGTCATCATATTCACCTTCTTCCATAGTCAGGAGGCTGGCGATCATTTGCATGTTGTTTTTGACCCGATGATGAATCTCTTTAATCAAGGTTTGGATCTTAAGGAGATTACTTTCCAATTTTTTATTTTGTTGTTCAATATCTGCATTGGCCAGTTTAAGGCTTTTATTTAGCTCCCTATTTTTTACATATTGAATAAGAGAAAAAAATGACACCACCGATAGAATCATGTACCAAACATAGGTGATAGAAGGAATAAATTTATCTACCACAGGAGGTGTTTTATAGGCGCTACCTACCTTAAT
>JABDLA010000165.1 GCA_013001965.1 Flavobacteriaceae bacterium
TATTATGCCTTTGCAGTTAATAGGTATAACGGTGTTGACAATCCGAGCAGTGATATGCGTAAAGCCATTGAAGATGCTATCAAGGCCGTCAAATATTGGCCTCCAATTGATCTTTTTTAAAAAATTAATTAGCTATTGTTAATTGTGAAAGTAGGAATTTATTTGAAATTTATTTAATGGTTTATATTCAAGTCCCTATATTTATATAAGCCGCTACCATCAACCAACTTCAAATAAATTTAAATGAACATACTCAATATTTTAAAGGGCCTCGAGAATCTTGCGGTCGAGTTGCTCCTTTGGATCGTCTATATTCCAAAAACTATTTATCGCGTTGTAAAAAACCCATTCTGGGTTAGAAAATATGTGAACGAGCAATTACAAAAAGAACAAAAATTCCAGGATTATATGTCGCCGGTATTATTGTATTTGGGGACCTCTGTCATTCTATATGTTTTGGTCGATTTCATCTGGACTTCTTCTAAACAAGTAGATATCCTTAATGAAATTGGAATGATCAAGGCCTTACTCTTTTTATCATTGCCCATGTTTGTAGCCCTGATGATAGAACTCTTCCGTCGTGCACCATTTTCGAGAGCGCTCATTCTAAGAAGTTTGTATATTCAATGCTATTTTTTCTCACCCTTGATGTTGGCATACTTTGCCTATGAATTGTCAAATTATTTCTGGATTATGGAGGAAGGGTATGAAAGCTCGCCTATAATTTCCGAAATCCCTTATTATCTGTTTGTTTTAACCCTGGTGTGGTTCGTTATTGTTGAGATCAAATTCATAGCAAACGACCTCAAGATCAATCGTTATAAGTCTTTTGGTATTGTATTATTCTGTTTTTCTGTATTGTTATTCGGATTTGTTTATTTCAGCATGCTATCAGATACAACTAAAGACGAGAATGGGATGGGTCAGCCCGAAAACGCCGAATTCACTGTAAAAAAAGAAGATATATATGATATACATGTTGTTAATATCAGCAGTTTTTCAGAAGTACAGTTTGATCTAATACTTCAATATACCGATTCAATTCAATCCAATATAAAGGTTATGGATGATGCTAATCCACTAGAAAAGACCATGACCTTGGACGAGCCTTCAGCAACTAATATTCAATCGCCGGACACTATGGTAGAAGAACCATTAATTTTACAAGAAAGTCAAATGCCAGATGAATTGCCTGAATTTAGGATCATTCCCGGAAAATATTATGCCGATCTCAATACAACCAACAGGATTCAATTTAATGGTGAAAAGGAAATGAAATACTCCTTAAAAGTAATTCCGAAAGACAACTTTGATATTGCTTTAAATGTTTATGATAAAAATTTCAAGTCGTTGATTCCAATAGAGAAAAAATGGGCACAACCTGCAAGATGGCTTTACATTATTCTCTTTGGATATGCTGTTTTTATTGGTTTCAAAGCATTTTTCAGGAAATCTCATAAAGCTGTCGAAGCCAAATCCCAGGAAGAAAATACAGCTCAAAAGCCTATAGAGGGAAATAAAGAATAAACGTTAATTTTTAACGATCGGTTTTAATTTTGTAACTTTAAGCTGAAGTTACCGGCCCGGTAATTGATCTCCCTATAGATTTAAAACGAAATTGATATTTATACCATAAAATCTATAGTCATGATACGTAAAAAATCCCTTCCGTCTTTTTTTAAAACATCAAAATTTGTATGCCAATTTGGAATTTTCATGTTCGTTGCCTTGCTTTCGGCCCAGGACCTTGAAATTGTTAACGTTAGAGTAGGTCAAGGTGATGCAACGATTATTCAGGGACCAATTGATACCAATGGCGATCGCGTCAATGTGCTTTTTGACGCAGGTGATATCTCCAATCGGGATGGCGGCCGAATATTGCGAGCTGTACTTAGTAAACGTGGAATTACAAAATTAGATTATGTCATTGTTTCGCACTATGATGCCGATCATATAGGCGGTTTGGTCTCCGGTCCACACCATGGCATAAGTTTTCTCCTTGGTTGGGATAAGGTACCCGGATCAGTTGGGGACGATGATAACGACAATAACATTGACTGGGTAGGTGATATGTTTTTTCAACCGGATCCTGAAGAATTCGGTACAGGCGATGATATCAAAGTTGATCATTTTGTAGACCGTGGCGATGCGAGTAACAGTGGTTCTCAGGCTTATAGAAAGTACAAATTGATCGCTGAAACTCATCCAAATAAACGTATTTCTTTGACCAATCTTGCCGAACTGGAACAATTTGAGATCGATCTGGGATCAGGAGCAAAAATGACCGCCTTGGCGGCCAATGGATTTGTACGAGGGTTACCAAATAGAGTGTCTAATGTCTCTACCGAAAACGAACGCAGCCTCTCATTTCTGGTGAGTTATGACCAATTTGATTTCTTAATCTCAGGAGATTTAATCGGGCGGACCTCAGGAGGTGAAAATGCCAAAATTGAGCGCGAAGTGGGTCATTTCATTAAAAACCAGGATATTGTTGTAGATGTACTTCATGCCAATCACCATGGTGCAAATAATGGATCAGAGCAGGAGTTTTTAGAGGAGATCAAACCCATAGTGGCAATTGTTTCTGCCGGAAACGGCAACAATCATAAGCACCCGCATAAAAATGCATTAAAACGTCTTGTTGAAGCCGGCGTATACCGTATTATCCAAACGTCCTGGGGAACCACCACAGGCATAATGCCTGAAAATGTCAGAGATATCCAGGCGATCTATCAGGGTGATATTGTAATCAGTTCAAATGGCACTGAATTCACTATTTCAACGAGTCGGAAATTTGAAACCGATTTCAACCCAAACGATTGAGTTGACGGTTTTTTAATTTTCGTTATCATAGCGTTAAACGAGGTCGGGGCCTTGAATTTAATTTGTATATTTATTCTCCTTCAAATCGATTGAACATCATAAAGATCTGCTTTTAAAATTCAATCAAAAATGAAAAATTTTATTTGGGGGATAGCCCTCGTATTGTTTACTCTTCAAATTAGTATGGCCCAAAATTTCGAATTTTCGGCTGATGATATTAATATAGATTATGAAAAATTTGTCTTGCCTAATGGCTTAACTCTTCTTGTTCATGAAGACCATAAAGCACCTATAGTTGCTGTTAACGTCTGGTATCATGTTGGTTCGAAAAATGAAAAAATCGGCAAGAGCGGTTTTGCGCATTTGTTCGAACATTTGATGTTTAATGGAAGTGAGAATTTTAACAAGGATTATTTTTTAGCCCTTGAGCGTATTGGTGCAACAGATCTTAATGGAACCACGAATAACGACAGGACCAATTATTTTCAAAATGTTCCGGTAGCAGCCTTAGACCAGGTATTATTTCTTGAGTCGGACAGGATGGGTCATCTTTTGGGAGTCATTGATCAGGCACGCCTTGATGAGCAAAGAGGTGTTGTGCAAAATGAAAAGCGGCAAGGTGAAAATCAGCCCTATGGAAAGCAATATGATTTAATAACTAAGGCCCTTTATCCCAAGGGACATCCTTATTCCTGGACGGTTATCGGGGAAATGGAAGATTTAAATGCAGCCTCTTTGGAAGATGTTCATGAGTGGTTCAAGGCTTATTATGGCGCAGCAAATGCCGTAGTGGCTGTGGCTGGCGATATCAATCCTCAAGAAGTCTATCAAAAAGTTTTAACCTATTTCGGTTCAATACCTTCTGGCCCAACAATTGCACGTCACGAAGTCAATATTCCGGTTCATAATGGAGATACCTATCAGGTGTATGAAGACCGTGTTCCTGAAACACGGATTGTTTATGCCTGGCATACACCTCAATTTGGTGCAAGGGAAGACCTTCATTTCGACCTTATTGCGGCAATATTAAGCAGTGGAAAAAATTCCAGACTTTATAAAAAATTGATCTACGAGGATCAGACTGCAAGTTCGGTAACTGCCTATCAGGCATCTTCAGAGATCGCCAGTAGGTTTATCGCCCAGGCCAATGTAAAACCTGGAGGAGATGTAAAAGAGGTAAAAAAAGTCTTGCTGGAGGAAATCAATAAATTTATCACAACTGGACCAACGGAAGCTGAACTCAAACGGGTCAGGGCAGCTTATTTTGCCAATTTCATTAAAGGTTTAGAACGCATCGGAGGATTTGGCGGAGTTTCAGATATTTTAGCTTCGAACGAAACCTATCACGGTGATGCGGCATATTACAAAACCAAACTGAAATTTATAGAAGAAGCAACGGTTAAAGACTTGCAGGAAACAGCAAAAAAATGGCTAACCAAAGGGAAACATACATTAATATGTAATCCATTCCCTGATTATAAGTCTGAAGCATCCACGGTCGATCGTACAAAACTTCCGGAATTGGGTACTCCTAAATCATCAAAGTTTCCTGAGTTACAGCGCACAAAACTTTCAAATGGATTGGAAATCGTTTTAGCACAACGCACAGGGGTATCAACTATAGTAATGAATTTAATGGTCAATGCTGGTTATAAAACTGATATTTTAACTAAAGCAGGTACAGCAGCGCTTGCTATGAACCTTTTAGATGAAGGAACAACGGATATGAACTCGTTAGAAATTAATGAAAAACTGCAATTGCTTGGGGCGAATTTATTTACATATTCTGACCAGGACATGTCAAATGTCTCATTAAATACTTTAAAACCGAGTTTGGATGCGAGCCTGGATATATTTGCGAATGTCCTATTAAATCCGGCCTTTCCTGAGAAAGAATTTAATCGACTCAAAACCGAGCAGATAAATACTATAAAAAGTGAAAAATCACAGCCTTTTGGCATGGTATTACGGTCCATGAATAGATACCTATATGGCGAAAATCATCCTTATAGTAATCCATTTACGGGTTCGGGTTACGAAGAGACTGTAACCGCCATTACGAATGAAGACATTTCTAACTTCTATAATACTTGGATCAAACCAAATAATGCGACCTTAATTGTTACCGGAGATGTAGAATTGGAGGTTTTAAAATCTAAGCTTGAAGAATCATTGGGCAAATGGAAAAAAGGTAATGTTCCTACTATCAATTTCAATGAAGGTTCATCGAAAACCAAAAACACTTTATATTTAATTGATCGGCCCGAATCTCAGCAATCAGTAATTATTGCAGGACATTTGACAGAAAAATATGGAGAAGTTTCCCAAATTGTTTTAGAACAAATGGTTAGCATTCTGGGTGGAGATTTTACCTCTAGAATAAATATGAATTTGAGAGAAGATAAGCACTGGGCTTATGGGGCAGGAGGCTTTGTTTTAAATGCACAACAAGACAGGCCATTCCTGGTATTTGCTCCTGTTCAAACAGATAAATCAGCTGAATCTATAACCGAATTACGAAAAGAGATTGCTGAATTTGTTTCAACACGTCCTGCGACCCAGGAGGAATTGGATAAGGTAAAAACCAATCAGGTATTGAAATTACCGGGACAATGGGAGACCAATAATGCTGTTAATAATTCATTATATAATTTGGTTAAATATGATTTAGCAGATGATTATTATCAAACCTATGACAGCAATGTCCGTAATATTAATTTAAACGACCTAAGGGAATTAAGCAATAAAGTTGTACAGCCTGACAAAGTCAACTGGTTTGTTGTTGGGGATAAAGCAAAAATAGCGACTAAATTAGATGCTTTGGGATTTGATGAGATCGTTGAGATAGATGCTGATGGAAATCCGTTAACACCTCCTGTTGAAGAAATGAAAGATAAAATTAAAGATTGATATACAATTAATCACTATAAAAAACCGATGCAGTTGTAATTGCATCGGTTTTATTTTTTAAATTCAGCCAACAGACTTGATTGTTCGTTATGAGAAATTGGTATGATATTGATACTATTGACGAAGTTGATTCACCTTCGCTGGTATTATACGAGGAACGGTTAAATTTTAACCTCGGGAAAATGCTGGAAATGGTTAATGACGATCCATCGAAGCTTATGCCTCATATAAAAACCAATAAAACAGCTGAAGTCATCCGGCAAATGGTCAATCTGGGGATAAAACGATTTAAGGCATCGACTATTGCTGAAGCCGAATTAGCAGCCCGCGAAGGCGCTGATAGTGTTCTTGTTGCGCATCAGTTGGTTGGACCAAAAATAAATCGATTTATCGCCTTAATTCAACATTTTCCAACAACTAAATTTGCTGCGATCCTAGATAATACCGACAGCTTATTAGCTCTGGAAAAAGAAGCAATGAATTCTAATGTCTCAATTGATGTCTATATCGATATTAATAATGGCATGGATAGAACCGGTATTGAAATAGGGCAGGGACTTAATGAACTTATCGATCAGATTAAAACTTCAAATACGCTTAAATTCAAAGGTTTGCATATTTATGACGGACAATTTAGAGACCCGGATTATGATGACAGACATGCCCAGGTTGAAAGCGCGATGCAGCAGGTCTTAAAATTATATGAAGATCTTAAG
>JABDLA010000179.1 GCA_013001965.1 Flavobacteriaceae bacterium
CGGCAAATGTAAATATCATCAAGCGCTATCTGCAAGAAGTAAAAGCCATAGCCATAGCCGCTGGAAATTTTGCGGCCATCATCGTGCCTGCCTTTTTCGTTCTTGTCTTCACCAATTTCTTTAGCAGGGAAACCTATGCGAATCCTGATTTTGCAATGTCCCTTGTCTATTTAATAATATTATCGGCATTTGGAACAGCATTAGCCAAAGTCTTGTTCAATAAATTGGTTCAGATTTCAACTCCGGTATTTGCGTCTTCAGTGACTTATTTAATGACTATCGTAGCTGTTGGATGGGGACTGTTGGATGGTGAGAGATTTACAATGATTCAGGCGCTGGCAACCATTCTAATTCTGCTAGGTGTTTTTCTTGCGAACAAAAGGAATTAAAAAAACCCAAGAATTTTTTCTTGGGTTTTAATAAATATGAAGATTATATTTTAATTGAAATCGGCATCTGTAACACCTTCATTCACCTTAACATTGTTAAAATTCATCGAAATGGTCTGCGGCCCTGTTTTTATACTTTGATTATAAGGGAATAACACACCGTTTACAGCCGAATAATTTGAGAAATTCACAACAGAGGCGAAAGTTTGTCCCTGTGCTTCAACTTCTGATTCGACACGCAGCAGAAGTCCTGATTCGGCATCATAATAGCGCAATACCGATTTTCCGCCCTGAGCGACATTTAATTTGTAAACATCCTTACCATCTATGGTGGTCATGCTTTCTAATGTCACAGAACCGATGTCATAATATAACTCAGGAAAAATAGTATATTCCTTCTTCTTTTCAGACACCTCATCCTCTGTCAATGGTTTTTTCATCCCTTGTTGTTCAGAATAACCAGTTTCGCCATTGAACTTTTGCTTCATCAATACACCCATACCATCAGCCGACATTTCCATTGATTCCTTATTCGGGCTCATTTGTTTGACATCAGCCGAAAGACTCATAGGAACTCCTTCAATTTTTACTGCAGCTGTTGCATGGACTGTTTTTACAGCCATGGCCTTATCTTTGCCTCCAATTGCATTGATGTACTTATCTAAAACGGTTTGAGCAGATACGCCTTCAGGGATAGGTTTTGAGAATTCAGGTTTCTCAACAGGATTAGCATAGGTGTCAAAGTACTTAATTGGAATACCCGTTTTTTCAAGATTTTCTAACACTTCACTGCCCTTTCCAACGACTACAATCCTGGCATTTTCAGGTTTAATATAGGTATTGGCAACCCGCTTAACATCAGCCACGGTAACGGCATTGATTTTTTCCAGATAGGTTGCATAATAATCTTCAGGCAGATCATTGATCTTGATATTCAAGGCATATTGCGCCAGGGTTTGAGGTCTTTCCAGTGCCAGTACAAAGTCGCCAACATATTTTGCTTTAGCATTTGCAAGGTCTTTGGCACTAACATCTTCTGTTCTGATGCGCTTGAGTTCTTTAAGGGTCTCAACAACCGCACTATCTGTAACCATATTTCTTACTGAGGCACCTGCTCTAAATCGGGAAACATATTTGCTCGAATTAATACTTGAACGGGCGCCATAGGTATACCCATTTGCTTCCCGCAAATTCATATTCAGATAACTGCTAAATCCGCCACCCAATATTTTGTTCGCAATAAGAACCGCATGATAATCCGGATCACCCATATGTAATTTGGCAGTATTCATGACCGAAATATTAGATTGAACTGCATTTGGCATGTCAACAAAATTGATCTGGGTATACTGCACATTAGGTAAAGCCTTAGGCATTCCAAGATCGATGCCTGTTCCTTTTATCCAAAGTCCGAAAGTATTAGTGATCTTATCTTTAATTTTATCAGGATTAACATCTCCAATGACCACCAAATAGGCGTTTCCGGGATTAAAATGTTCAGTATAAAATGTTTTAACATCCTCTAATGTAATGGCGTTTAAAGATTCTTCAGATACATATTCTCCAAATGGGTGATGGGTCCCATATGCTAACGCAGGGCCTACACGTCCAGCTACGGCATCGACACTTTTTTCACCGCTTTTCAAGCCTTCAATTTGTTTGTCTTTTTCTTTCTGAAATTCCTCTTCAACAAGTAATGGATTCATGACTGCATCAGACATTAATTCGAGAATCCGTCCTGAATATTTAGATAAACCACTGGCAAATCCACCGCTTGAACCAAAACTAAGATTGGCTCCAAGGAAATCTACTTCCTCATTGAAATCGTCCTTCGCGATAGACTTTGTTCCATTGCCGAGCATGGCTCCTAAAATACTGGAAACCCCGGCTTTATCTCCTTCTAAAACCGGCACATTATCAATATTGAGATTATAACTGACGCGAGGTAATTTATGATTTTCAACAATAAGCACCGTTAAGCCATTGGCCAATTTGAATTCTTGTGGCTTTTGTAATTGAATTTTCGGAGCCGGACCCGGTTTGGGTTGTTTCGATCGATCTAATTGTGCGTGGGCACCAAAAGAGATGGCGATCAAAAGAATAAATGTTGCTATTTTGGTTTTCATCAATTTCATAGTTTAATTTTTATCTGCTGAAGATTCAGGTAAATATTCGAGAACAAGGCGTTGATTCGGGTTTAAATACTTTTTAACAACCGATTGAATTTCTTCCCTGCTTATTGATCTGTAAATATCGATCTGATCGTTTATAAGGTTGATATTGTCATATAAAACATAATAGGTTGCCAGTGATCCGGCAATGCCCTGAATACTCGAATTGGAATTCACAAATCGATTTTCAAATTTATTCTGAAGCTTTTGATAGTCTTTTTCAGAGATTAATTCGGTTTGCATTTTAACGATCTCTTCATCCATTTCTTGAAGAAGATCATTTAAGCCAACTTCGCCCAATGGTAATCCAAAAACGGCATACATGCCATAGTCTTGCTGACTAATATTTATGGCGCCAACCTGAAGTGCCATCTTTTTGTCATCAACAATTTTCTTGTATAATTTAGAACTTTTACCGTCGCTCAAATAGGCCGATACCATATCAAGTACGTAAGCATCACGTTCGGCAAAGCCGGGCGTTCTATAGGCCGCAACTATTCCCGGAATTTGAATGTTCGGGTCATAAGTTTTAGCATTGATCGTCTCAGTGATCGGAGCTTCCTTAGGAAAATTCCTGGTTACCTCTGCACCTTTTGGAATCTCACTGAAGTATTTTCTTACCAGCTCTTTGGTTTCGGCCGGATCAATATCACCGGCAACAACAAGGGCTGCATTATTAGGAGCATAATATTTTTTAAAATAGGCCTTGAATTCGTCAAGGGTAGCGGCGTCCAGATGTTCCATTTCTCCAATGTTCTTATTTTTATATGGATGCACCTTAAATAGGTTTTCGCTTATTGCAAATAAAAACTGACCATATGGCCTGTTGTCATAACTGGACCGTTTTTCTTCTTTTACAACTTCATTTTGGGTTTCAACACCAATCTCATCGATCACAGGATGCAACATACGCTCTGATTCCATCCAAAGCCCTAATTCCAGATTGTTGGAAGGGAAAACCTCGAAATAATAGGTTCTGTCCAAAGAGGTATTGGCATTATTCGATCCGCCGTTTGATGCCACGATTTCAAACCATTTCCCGCGTTCGATATTGGGCGTTCCTTCAAATAAAAGATGTTCAAAAAAATGGGCGAATCCGGTGCGTTCGGGATTTCCATCACCGCCAAGATCCTTGCCACCAACATCATACATGACACCAACGGTAACAACAGGTGCAGTATTATCTTGATGAAGGATAACATGCAGTCCGTTATCAAGATCGAATTCTTCAAATTTAACCTCCTGCGCCTGAACAGTGAAAACTGTTAAGGCAAAGAGAGCTAAAACATATACATAGTTTTTCATTAGATTTTATAGATTATGATTATACGATTGTTTGACCTGACTAATTTGATTAGCAAAAATAAAAAATGAGTTCGTTAAAAGTCCTAACAAAATCAAAAAATATAAAGACATTTATAGGATAAGCACCTTTTTTTTCCGAAATTAGTAAGGAATGCTAAATTCAAATTTTTAGTCATGCGGAAAATTGCACTTCCCATACGTTTTGGAATCGCCATCAGCGGTTCATTGATCGCCTTTTTTTTGCTTCTCGCACTTTTTGGCCAACATACATCGCCTATTTATAGTTTATTCAATGGTGTAATCACTGGTTTTGGGATATACGAAGCCATCAAATCATTTAAGTTAAGCCAGGGTGACAATTTTAACTATACTGAAGGTTTCAGAACCGGCTTGATCGCCGGAGGAATTGCAACGCTCATTTTTACAGTATTCTTTATCATTTATACCACGGAAATAGAAGCCGGATTCCTTGCCGCTCTTACCGAAAACATGCACATGGATATCAGTATTGGCTTGGTGGTCTTTACCGTTGCTATAATGGGACTGGCCACAACAGTGATTCTTACCCTCACTTTTATGCAGTTATTTAAACCCAGCCGAAACCTCTCATAAAAGGGGGAAAACGTTTGTTCTTTCATGAAATAGCTTTATATTTGCACCCGCCTTCCGACAGGCAGGCTTATTTCAGAATAAAATAAATTTATATAAACACACGCTATGTACGCAATTGTAGAGATAGCAGGGCAACAATTCAAAGTTGAAAAAGACCAAAAGGTTTTTGTTCATCGCTTGCAGACTGAAGAAGGTAAGAAAGTCGCTTTCGACAACGTTCTTCTTATAGGTGACGGTGACAAAGTAACCGTAGGCGCCCCGGCTATAGACGGCGCTCAAGTAGGAGCTAAAGTCTTAAAACACTTTAAAGGTGACAAGGTGATAGTCTTTAAAAAGAAAAGACGTAAAGGTTACCGAGTTAAAAATGGACACAGACAATCATTGACCGAAATACAGGTTGAAAGTATTGTTGCAAAGGGTGCTAAAAAAGCTGCGCCTGCCAAGACAGAAGCAAAGAAAGCAGCTCCAAAGGCTGAGCCAAAAGCTGCTGTTAAAGCTAAGGCTGACAAGCCAACAGCAAAAAAGGCTGCACCTGCCAAAAAAGCAGAACCAGCCCAGGATTTGAGTAAAATGACAGTTGCTCAATTAAAAGAAATGGCGAAAGCAAAAGGACTTACAGGATATTCTTCAATGAAGAAAGCCGATCTAATTGCTGCATTAAGCTAAGTTATATTAAAAATTAAATCGAAATAAAATGGCACATAAAAAAGGAGTCGGAAGTTCGAAGAACGGTAGAGAATCAGAATCAAAACGCTTAGGCGTAAAGATCTTTGGTGGCCAGGCCGCTGTAGCCGGGAATATTATCGTAAGACAAAGAGGTAATACACACCACCCGGGAGAGAATGTTTACCAGGGAAAAGATCATACCCTACATGCTAAAGTGGATGGCATTGTACAGTTCAGAAAGAAAAAAGACAATAAATCATTTGTATCGATTGAGCCTTTTGAGGCTTAAGACCTACAGATTATCGTCTTAAAAATATAACCCTCTCTGGAAACAGTGAGGGTTTTTTATTTAGACTGTTTGGCAAATAAAAAACCCTTACATCGCTGCAAGGGTTCTTAAATTATATGGGAGATGCTGAATCAAGTTCAGCATGACATGATTTAGTATCTGTAGTAGTCCGGTTTATACGGGCCTTCAACCTTCACGCCAATATATTTGGCCTGGTCTTCTCTTAGTTCGGTGAGTTCAACACCAATCTTTTCCAAGTGCAGTTTCGCTACTTTTTCATCCAGATGCTTTGGCAACATATAGACCTTATTCTCATAAGCTTCCCTATTGTTCCAAAGTTCAATCTGTGCCAGGGTTTGGTTCGTAAATGAATTACTCATCACAAAACTCGGGTGACCTGTTGCACAACCTAAGTTGACCAATCGACCTTCGGCTAAAATGATCACATCCTTTCCGTTGATTGTGTATTTGTCAACCTGAGGCTTGATCTCAACCTTGGTGTCACCATAGTTATTATTTAACCAGGCCATATCGATTTCGTTATCGAAGTGGCCTATATTACATACGATGGCCTTGTCCTTTAAAGCTTCAAAATGCTTGCCTTCAACAATATCTTTATTTCCTGTTGTAGTAATTACAATATCTGTGTTTTTAATTACACTTTCCAAACGCTTCACCTCAAACCCATCCATGGCAGCTTGTAGAGCACAAATAGGGTCAATTTCAGTCACAGTAACTATTGCGCCTGCTCCTTTAAACGAAGCCGCTGTCCCTTTTCCAACATCTCCATAACCACATACCACAACGCGTTTTCCGGCGATCATAAGATCGGTGGCGCGCTTGATGGCATCTACTGCACTTTCGCGACAACCGTATTTATTATCGAATTTACTTTTAGTCACCGAATCATTGACATTAATGGCCGGCATAGGTAAAGTACCGTTCTTCATACGGTCATATAATCGGTGAACACCAGTTGTAGTCTCTTCCGATAATCCGTTGATTCCAGATACCAATTCAGGATATTTATCCAATACCATATTCGTCAGATCACCACCATCATCAAGGATCATGTTCAGGGGTTTTCGTTCGGGGCCAAAGAATAATGTTTGTTCTATACACCAGTCAAAT
Organism: Flavobacteriaceae bacterium; assembly: GCA_013001965.1. Taxonomy (GTDB): domain Bacteria; phylum Bacteroidota; class Bacteroidia; order Flavobacteriales; family Flavobacteriaceae; genus JABDLA01. The sequence goes on from JABDLA010000179.1 coordinate 6,564, forward strand.
TCCTCTTCGGTCATGCCTTTCCATGCATATACAGGAATACCTTCATCAGCAATAGCGGCAGCAGCCTGATCCTGGGTTGAAAATATATTACAAGAACTCCAGGTCACTTCGGCACCAAGGGCAATTAAGGTCTCGATTAATACCGCAGTTTGAATTGTCATGTGTAAACAACCTGCTATGCGCGCTCCTTTAAGGGGTTGAGAATCTTTATACTCTTCTCTAAGACTCATAAGACCCGGCATTTCAGCTTCGGCTAATTCAATTTCTTTCCTTCCCCAAGCCGCAAGCGACATGTCCTTGACTTTATAAGGTACATATGGAATTGTTTTTGTATTCATCTATTTCAAATTTTTATTTGTTAGTTGAAGAAAATAAAAATTTCTTCATATTCAGTTTTTAAACTAATCATGAAATTTGTTTGTGCTCATTTCATAATTGTATATTTGCGTATAATTTTTGTGAGTGCAAAGATAACTAATAACTTTCAGAAAAATAAATGCCGCTCTATAAAACCATTCCTGTTGATTCACAAACAATTGTTAAAATCTGGAAGATCACTGAATCTTTTGATGAATTAAGGCAAGATCTAAAGCTTAAGCCTGAAACATTGGCACGAGTAAAGACTATGAAAAGTGAAATTCATCAACGTGGTTTTTTGAGTGTCAGGAAATTATTGGCGTCCTTTGGATATGCTGATGAGGATCTTTATTATGATGCCAATGGAAAGCCGCATTTGAGTGATGGCAAGCATATTTCCATTACACATTCGTTTATCTTTTCGGGAGTTATAGTCAGTGATAATTCAGTTGGTATAGATATAGAAAAACAACGGCCAAAGATCAGGAAGATTTCAAAGAAGTTTATCGATTATGAGTTTCAATATTTAAAAGAATCCGATCCAACTTTTGTACGGAAGCTGACAATTATTTGGTGCATCAAGGAGTCCTTGTACAAACAATTCGCACAACCCGGATTAAGTTTTAAACAACATACTTTGGTGATCCCCTTTACGTTTGAAGAGAAGGAGACCATTTCCTGGATAGATTATAAGGCGGTTAAACGCCGATATCGGGCCTCATTTTTCGAATTTGAGGGTTTTAGCTGTGCTTATGTATTACAATAGATGAAGAGTATATATGAAGACATATTGAAAGCTTCAGCCAAGGGTAAAAAACTACTTGCAGTTTTGATTGATCCTGATAAAATGGAAAGATCATATGTAAGGTCGTTCGTTAGGTTGATCAGTTCCTCAATTGCAACACATATTTTTGTAGGCGGTAGTGAAGTTGATGATCAAAAAACACAAGCATTGGTCGCCCAGATCAAAACATTAATCGATTTACCAGTTGTTCTATTCCCGGGAGAAGTCTCTCAAATTACAAATGACGCCGATGCCTTATTATTCTTATCCTTGATATCGGGCCGTAATCCAGAATATTTAATCGGAAAGCATATTGAGGCCGCGGCCAAGTTAAATGGATCTAATCTTGAAGTCATTCCAACAGGTTATATACTTATTGAAAACGGGAAAGAAACTTCAGTTCAACGTGTTTCTAAAACAATGCCTATGTCCAGGGCCAATATCCCGTTAATATCATATACGGCGAAAGCAGGCGAATTGCTTGGAATGAAACTGATCTATTTGGAAGCCGGAAGCGGAGCAACACATCCAGTGAATCATGAGATTATTATGGAAGTTAAGGACAAGCTTCAAATCCCATTAATTGTAGGCGGGGGAATAAAGAGTAAAGCCGCACTTAAAAAAACGTTTGATTCAGGCGCCGATCTTGTGGTTATAGGAACCGCTTTTGAGAATGACAGCTCATTTTTTAATGAATTAAAAATCCCGATCTGATCATATGCAGGACATAATTGATTTTTTTATTGATCCGTATCGGTCTGCAACTGCGTTCAATATCAGCCTCGAGATTTTAGCGGTGCTTTTTGGGATCGCCAGCGTATGGTTCGCCAAGAATGAGAACATTTGGGTGTTCCCAACAGGGATTATCAGCACTGCAATTTATGTTTATATCTGTTTTAAATTTACGCTCTATGGTGATGTGATCATCAATATATATTATACACTAATGAGTATATATGGTTGGTATATGTGGTATCGATTAGTCGAGGGGCAGCATATTGAAATTAGCAGGGCGTCACGATCAGACTGGGTCAAAACCGGTCTTATATTCCTGGGGACCGCTTTATTTGTTGTGGCGGTGTATCTTTATTTCGAACGTTTTGACCGACTCACTGATTATTTTGATACGTTTACAACAGGAATTTTCTTTGCGGCCATGTGGTTGATGGCAAATAAAAAGATCGAGCATTGGGTGCTTTGGATCGCCGGAAATATCATTTCAATTCCGTTATATTTTATTAAGGGATTAGGTTTTACCGGAATTCAATTTACTATATTTTTGATATTAGCATATTTAGGTTACAGAGAATGGAAGATAAGCTTAAACAGAGAGAGTCAAATTGCATAAAAGTGGTATTGTTTGGCCCTGAATCAACCGGGAAAACAACATTGTCAAGGCAATTGGCACGTCATTATAATTCGGTCTGGGTTCCTGAATATGCAAGAACCTATCTTCAGGACAAGTGGAATAATGAACGTAAGACTTGTGAACCTAAAGATCTTCTCCCTATTGCCATCGGTCAAATGGCTTTAGAAAACAACCTGGCTCAAAAAACGAATACAGTTTTGATCTGTGATACCGATCTGCTGGAAACCAAGGTATATTCGGAAGCCTATTATTCGGGAAGTTGTGATCCTGAGCTGGATAAATACGCTGTTTCGAATTCATATGATCTTTATTTTTTAACCTATATTGATGTCCCATGGGAACATGATGACCTTCGCGATAAACCCAACGAACGTGATCGCATGTTTAAGGCATTTGAATCGGCCTTGATCAAATACAACAAACCTTATGTTCTACTGAAAGGGGATAATAAAAAACGATTGAACGATGCTGTAAGACATATAGATAAACTTTTAGAAACCAAGCGTGAATTTTAGCGAATCAGATAGAAAACAAATTGAAGAAAAAGGTTTGACCATTGAGGAGGTGAATAAGCAGATAGACCTCTTTAAACAAGGCTTGCCATTTATTAATTTAATGAAGCCGGCCACTATAAACTCAGGCATTGAGCAGTTCTCCAAAGTACAAAAAGAGGCATACATTTCCCATTTTCAGGGCAAGCGAGATGAGATTTCCATGGTTAAATTTGTGCCTGCCTCGGGGGCGGCCACACGAATGTTTAAATTCTTATTTCAGTTTCTGGAGGCTTATTCGCCGGAAAAGGAAAGCATAAATTCATACATCAACAGGCATAAAGCAAGCGGCTTGTCCATTTTTCTGGCCGGACTTGAAAAATTTCCATTTTATGATGAGGTCATTGAACAGATGAAGGCTTCAATTCCAGAGTTCGATAAATTATCGGTTAATGAAAAACAGCTGGCGTTTTTGAATTATATGTTCCATGATAAGAAGTTTAATTTCAGCAATTATCCTAAAGGATTATTTCCGTTCCATAAATATAAAGATCATATCGCCACGGCATTTGAGGAGCATTTGTTCGAAGCTGGATTATATGCCTCCTCCAACGGGAAGGCCGATCTTCATTTTACGATCTCAGAAAAGCATAACCATAAATTCGATGAAGAATTTAAACGTATCGAAGAAATCGTAGAGCGAAAAACGAAGACAGCTTTCAATATTGAGTTTTCATTTCAAAAGGAATCTACAGATACCATTGCAGTGAACTCCAAAAATGAACCTTTTAGAAACCCTGATGGCAGTTTATTGTTCAGGCCCTCGGGGCATGGGGCCTTACTTGAAAATCTAAACGAGATAAAGGCCGATATCATTTTTATTAAAAATATAGACAATGTGGTTGTTTTTGAATATGAGGAGATCGTTGCCGAACATAAAATGATGCTCGCCGGTTATTTGCTGAGTCTTCAGGAACGATCATTTGAGAATCTTGCCATTTTGGATACTCAAAATATCGATCAGAAAACCATTTATAAGATTGCAGATTTTTTAACCGAAGAACTAAATCTGATCTTAAATCCGGAGTTTGAAAAATTTTCGACAAAATATCAGATCGACTATTTAAGAGAAAAACTCAATCGTCCAATTCGGGTGTGCGGCATGGTAAAAAATGAAGGCGAACCAGGTGGCGGGCCATTTTGGGTAAAGGATGAAAGCGGGACCATTTCGCTTCAGATTGTCGAATCGGCACAGGTTGATAAAAAGAATAAGCATCAAAAAAACATTCTTAAAAATGCAACGCATTTCAATCCGGTAGATTTGGTCTGTGGGGTAAAGAATTATAAAGGAGAGCCATTTGATCTTAAGCAATATGTCGATAAGAAAACTGCGTTTATCAGCATGAAAACCAAAACAGGGAAAAATCTTAAAGCCTTGGAATTACCCGGACTTTGGAATGGAAGTATGGCCAACTGGAATACTATTTTTGTTGAAGTTCCTCTTATCACATTCAATCCCGTTAAAACAGTAAATGACCTATTGAAGGCAACACATCAAATCAGCTAAGTTGGAAAAGGATATATTGCTATCTGAGTTAAAATTTAAGGCTATCAGAAGCTC
>JABDLA010000017.1 GCA_013001965.1 Flavobacteriaceae bacterium
TGGAACAGATATATTTTTTGCTATTTTCAAGAAACTGAGCTTTATTCTGGATCCCGCTTTGATCGTGATAAAAGATAAGATCTTCAACAATATTTTCTTTTAGAAATTCGATATCACAAAGATTAAACCCACGTTCAAAAAAAATACTGTCACGTTGCTTTAAGGCGATAAAAAGTTCGGAGTTTTTATCAACTTGACCATGTGCAGCTGTTACAAGAATTAAAATTAAAATTAGAATGGTTTTCATTTTTGGCCGTTGAAATATTTTTAGATCTTTTCGTTAGTAAATAAATAGGAATTAGTTTATCCTTTGATTGAATGTATTAAAGATAGAAATTAAAATTGACCTTCATAAAAGGTCATAATGATTCGTAATTTCGTAGCATGCAATATTTTGTTCACAAAGAGTCCATAGTCAAAAAGATCTGGGGAAAAAGCGATACCATCCTTTTTATTTTCGCCGGAGCTTCAGCCGAATTTGCCCTGAATAAAGCAGTGGACTGGCTGTATTTTACAGGAAAATTGCCTGCCGATCCTATCGGTCGGTTGTTCTCGACGGTTCGTTATGCCAGAATGATCGTATTTGCTCCAATGAAAGCCGCAAATGACGCCATTGATACCATGCGGCAAATTCATGAAGGTGTTGAACTAAAACGCGGCGATGCCATACCTGATTGGGCCTATCGCGATGTCTTGTTCATGTTGATCTATTATTCTATTGCAGCCCATGAATTGCTCGAAAAAAAGCTCAGTGATGCTGAAAAGGAAGAGGTATATAATGTGTTTTATCGGGTTGGAGACCGTATGGGTGTTAAAGATCTACCGGCGACTTACCTGGAATGGTTGCCTGTAAGACATTCCCATTTGGAAGCCGACCTTAAGAATAGTGCATTTACAATCGATCTGTTTGAACAATATAGAAAGCATCTCGGCAACCTGCGCTATAAAGTATTGATCGAGGCCCAGAAATTAGTAATTCCTAAAAAGGTTTCCGTATTATTAGATTTCAATAGTATGCATTGGCTAAAGCCAATTGTCCCAATGTATAAATTGAGTAAACGCCTTCAACTCGATGGGCTTGTTAAAACCATTTTACTACCCAACGCCTATAAACAGCAAATCAAGGAGCTCGACGTTTATGATTTATCAGACCAAACGGCAAGTTCATTACCCGTGGGATCAAGGAAATGAAATCGACGCCCACCTGGAAATGAAAAAATCTCCTTTGAAATTTGTCCACCGGCTGCCACAATGATATCCATTATGGAATTCAGATTATCATGGTAAAGAACGACTAAGGCTCCATTAACAATGGGGCCATCAAACCGCTCAAAACCACCCATAAGTCCGCTATCAACAAAGGCCGTGTAGGTCGGGCCATAATCGGTGAATTGCCATTGGAAGGCATTCTCATAAAACGTTTTTATTTTCTCGAGGTCCCTAGCCTTGAATTCGACATAATTGATCTTATTGTTTTCCATAAAAATTCAGTTTTTTATTTCGTACCAAAGTTCCACCATGCCATCGGAATAGGCGGTAACATCTTTTAAATGCAATCGCTGTTCTTTTCCAATAAAATCAAAAAACAACAAGCCATCACCCAGCAAGATCGGCATAAAGGCTATGACAATGTCATCGGCCAGGTCTAAACGGAGGAATTCTTTAGCGAGTTTGGACCCTCCAACCATCCAAATGTTCTTGAATTTAGACTTGAGTTCGTCATTAACGAGAGCAGTCGGGTCTTTAGCAGAGAATTTAATATTTTTGCGATCACTGCTCAGTTTTCTATGAGTCAGCACCACAACAGGGGTTTCCCCGTAGGGCCATCCCAGTTCAAGTGCATGTTGATAGGTGCGCGATCCCATGACATAGCAATCTATGGAAGCGTTAAACTGCTCCATTTCTTCAGCGGTTAGCGATTTGCCTTTAGAATAATAATCGGTAGAACGCAGCCAGGACACACTGCCATCTTTTTTGGCAATAAAGCCGTCAAGACTTGATACCATATGAATCGTTAATGTAGACGTGATAGATAATATTTAAATTAAAGTTTTCCGGCTAATTTCATGCCTCTAAACAACATCAAAACCAATTTATAAAATAAAGCTTCGACCAGGCCGAGTAAAAAACCAACAATTGCAAATATTAAGGGCATTCCAACCAAGGCCCCAAAAGCGAGGATAGTTCCATAGCTTAATCCAGGAGTTTCATTGGTTGTTATCCAGCCAAAGCTAACCAAGGCATCGATAATCAAACCACCAAAGGCATAGAGGATTCCGGCAATCAATCCAATGATCTCCATGACGATGGTCTGTACCAAAACAAACTGAACGAGCTTACTTTTCCACATCCTATAAATTTAGGGATAATTAAATCAATAGGCGAGGAGTTATTAGAAATTCCATTCTAGAAATACCCTTGAATCAGCCGTCATTTAATATCTCAAACTCTGCGTCCTTGAACCATATATAGTAAAGGCTGGCTGGTAAGTAAATGACAATGACGATCCAAATCCATTCTGTTCGAATCGATCTAAGGACAAACTTAAATGACAAAATTCGAAAGATGAGATAAACCATGGTCATTAAATTTGATCCTATTATAGTAAAGAGCTTTATTTGATAAGTTTCCGATTTTGGCGTCAACCAATCCAATTCGGCCGGAAACCAAAAGCTAATGATAAAAAACAATAATATAACCGGCGGAATGCTAAGTACTATTTTTGTAATCTTATTCATCTTTTAATTGCACTGACAGGATTCTTATATCAGAAATTGGTCTGTTCATTTCATTGGTTTGAGCGCCTGCAATTGAATCTACTATTTGCATGCCATCTATAACCTCACCAATAACCGTATAGTTTTGATCGAGATGAGGTGTGCCACCAATCGTTTTATATACGCTTCGATGGGATTCCGGAATGCTATAGCGTTCAAAATTGTCGTAGGTCTCGGCCATAGCATCGATACTATCATTTAATTGACGGTAGAGCTCTAAATTTTCATCTTCAATTGCTGTTTTCATTGTTAGCCATAGCTCCTTATAGAGCGAATCATTTATAGTGTAATGACGTGCCAGAAATTTATTTATACGCGATTCGGCATGATTTAGCAGGCTGTCATTAAATACCTTGCCCTGAACAATAAAAAACTGCATGGCACTTGACTCACGGCCCAAACTTTCATCTCTGGCTGTAGCCAGGGCACCTCTTTTATGGAATAGATCGGGATGAAATTCGGCTTTGACCCTATAGTCCAGATCGCCATTGCCAAGAACTTGGTCGGCAGTCGCTTTTCGGCTATCAGGATCGCCTCCCTGTATCATAAAGTTTTGAATGACCCGATGGAAGAGCAGGCTGTCATAAGCATTTTCATTGATCAGCTTTATGAAATTGTCGCGGTGTAAAGGAGTTTCGTTATACAGCTCCAATGTTACGGTCCCATAACTGGTGATCATTTCCACCGTTTTTCTTTCTTCAATCTCAGTTTCAGCTGAGGCTTTTTTTGTATCACAGTTGCTAAATAGTAATAGAAAAATCAATGCTAAACAAAGGCCCGAATATGTTTTCATTCTTTAATATTAAGTTGTTTTATTTTGGTTCAAGACTCATAATGTAGTCATAACTTTCGTTCAAATAAATGGCTAAATTATCAAGATCATTGAGCATGGATTCAGGGATCAACACATAACCATGCATTATTGAATTATAGGACTTAAATAAAGTTGTACCCCATTCTTTCATGTATTTTTTTTGAATCTCTTTCGAAAATCGTATTCCAAGTTCGCCGGCTTTATTATAGAGCGAGAACATATGACCATTGGCCGAGGTATAAGGCATGGTCTTTCCTTTACGTTCAAAGCGCGGACACTTAGCTACTAATGCATCATAGATTTTTAAATTTTCTTCATACATGGATTTTTTTAATAAAATAGTTTGGCTCTGACAAAAATAGAAATTTGACAGTATAACTTATCGCTTAAAATTATATTCGTTTCTAGTTATCCAGCCATCTGAATCGTTGAATTTAACTTCTTTCCGAATGATAAATTGATTTTCCCCAAGAATAAATAAATTTCTAATTAAAGCTGTTTTATTATTGTCTTTACCGGAATATTCTGTGGTAATTTGTAGTTGACCGTTTTCCAATGCTTGCTTTGATTTTACTATTTTATTGTTAATCAGGTCACCACTTTTGGAAAACTTTATTTTGTCCTTACTATTGGCTTTGGGTTCATTTGGGTAGATATATTTTAGCAGAAGTTGATTTTGATTTTTACCTTGTTCAACCTTCAGATTTGCAGGCATGGTGTAAGGTTTATTGGAACTATAATCTATATAGGTCAATGAACCGGTCCATTCACCAATAATAATTTTAAAATCATCCGGGCTAACAGTATCTTGCGCTTGAGCACTATAAGCGGTTAAGAAGGTCAATAGGAGTACAATTGTTCTAAATTTTATTTTCATTTTATTTTCGATTTTTTAATTTTTAATTTGTCAATAGGAACACTATAAATATCATCTCCATCGGTATAGATAAATTGAGAGTTTTCATTTACTATGAAGGCACTCCAGCCATAAGGTAACATTTCTAATTTTTCCGGTTTGCTCCATTCAGGATTGCCGGAAACATTCGTGTTATAGCTGATAAAAAACCCCTGTTGGGATGGGTCACTTTCGATATATCGTGTAAATATTATAAAACGTTCATTTCTTTCAACAAACGGGCTAAACTCAGCACCGTCAAGGGTGTTTAATTCGATAAGATTCTCTTCAATAGTCAATATATCATTTACTAGCTTTCCCTTAACAATATCACCTTGATTACCTGAGCTTTGAAAGTATAATTCGGAATCGGACAACCAGTTAAAATATCCGCCTGTGATTCCTGATGATGCGGTTAAATTGATTTTTTCAGACCATGTGTCACCTTGCTTTTTTAATAGCCAAATTGCCTTCTGATCTGCATTTCTTGTAGTGAAAATTATTTGGTTTCCATTAGGAGAAATTGCACCATTGTAAATGGTATCCAAATCTTCAAATGAAACAGTCTCAACATAGGCACCATTTGTTTTATGTGCTATATAAGCAGATTGGTTAGCCCAGTCAGAGGTTCTAGTGAGAAACACTACCGACTCGTCATTTGTAAAACTAATTACATTCTCCGATATTTCCGCTGTTGAAATGATGCCCTCATAGAATTTACCATTATCTGAACTGTAGTAATTATTATAGTGGACTTCTCTTTTTTGAACCTCCCTTATGGTATCATCCATTATTTTTTTTCGTAAAGTCCAATCGCCATAATTATTTATGGAGTCATACTTAAATGATCTGTCATTATATACCTTTCCCTTCGTATTTGTAAAAAAGATCCGTTCAACAAAACCTTTATCGTTATAAAAGGTCGAATCGTAACCATGAGTCCGGTCACCAATAAATTCAGCGCGGTATGTTTTCTTCTGTTTGTTCAGGTTATCAATCATGGTATAGTAGACATTTCCAATAGAATCAATCCATTCGGTAACCTGCGTACTATCATTTCTGTAACTCACTTTTTCAATTGAGAAATCAACAGCGCTTTCTTCCCTGTAACGCGCACCGGTTTGTGTCCAGTTGGTGTCATATACATAAATATAATCGGTTGTCATTCTTCCTGCTGAGTCCAATTCAATCCAACGGAAAGGCGTACCGTTTTCAAAATAATAGGTCATTCTGTATTTATAAGGGCGTTCATTTTCAGTTATCGGATTTTTGTAATATTTAATATTTTCAAACCTTATAATAGAAGTTTCAGCATCCTTTTTATTCTCATTTTCACACGAATAAGATATAACTAATAGAAGTAAGAGACCGAATAAATTAAACTTCATTTGTTTTTTAAATTAATATTTAAGTAAACAATTATATAGCTTAACGGGCGGCTATGATATGAAATTTGGTTAAAACGATCCATGGACTGTGCTTATTCACGAATATAATATTTTTTAGAATGAAAATAAACTGTCGAAAATTGATTCTTTGAATTTGAATATTAATTGCAAACAACAAAAAAGGCCTCTTCACCTTAGCAAAGAAGCCTTATATCATTTGATTTTTTAACGGTTAGCAACCCATATTTCCAAAGGTAACTACCAATTCCTGATCGACATGCTCACCTTCAGAATTTTTGGCCGGTACCCATGCACCAGTCGTCTTCAAAATCAGTTCTATAAGTTTATTATCTACCTCAATATATCCTGAAGTTGATTGTATTCGTGCATCAGAGATTGTTCCGTCTTTTGTCACGGTGAAATATAGTTTGCCTGTCTGGAGATTATCATTTTGAACTAAGTTCGTTTCTTCTAAACTATTATCCCTTAAATAATACATTAAGGCATCATTACCTGC
>JABDLA010000002.1 GCA_013001965.1 Flavobacteriaceae bacterium
ATCCTTGGTGATAAGACACGAATGGAAGATCTGGTCAAAGATAAAAATGCCTTTATCAGACCCTCGGCTTCCGGCGAATCGTTGGGAGGTGTCGCCCGGAAAACCCGGGAAAGCATTATTCTTTGCGAGGCGGCGGGTTTTGATACGATACTAATTGAAACCGTTGGCGTTGGACAAAGTGAAACCGCGGTTCACAGTATGGTCGACTTTTTCCTTTTATTAAAGCTTGCCGGTGCAGGCGATGAATTGCAAGGCATTAAAAGAGGTATTATTGAAATGGCTGATGCCATCGTTATCAATAAGGCTGATGGAGACAATCTGAAGCGTGCAAAATTGGCTCAAGTTGAATTTAGCCGGGCACTTCACTTATATCCTGAGAAAAATTCGGAATGGCAACCCAAAGTAAGCATTTGCAGCGCCTTGTTTAATACAGGGATTTCTGAAATCTGGGAGATGATCCTCGATTACACCAACATCACCAAAAAGAATGCTTATTTTGAAGAGCGACGGCATGAACAGAACAAATTTTGGCTGATCCAAACCATAGAAGAACGATTAAAATCCGATTTTTTTAATAGACCAGAGATAAAAAAAGAATTGAAAAAGCAATTGGATCTGATTGAAAAAAATCAAACGACTCCATTCGCTGCTGCCGAAATTCTATTGAATCTGTAATTAATACCCAGCTCATTTATCATTGGTCCGATCAACTGATTGGATAACTAATCCGGAATTATTTTTAGTTAAATATATTACCTAATTTTAGCCCTGATTAAACAGTTCCCTAACCCTTTAATTGATGAATCAAAATTCAGATATCCGTTTTTGCATTGTTGTACCTTGTTACAATGAGGAAAAACGACTTCCTTCTGAAGACTTTAAGTCCTTTCTACAGATTAATCCGGAGGTTCTGGTTTGCTTTGTTAATGATGGTTCTTCTGATAACACCCTTGGGATTCTGAATCGCATAAAACAAGATTTTCCTTATAATGCTGATGTCCTGTCATTAGATCAGAATAAAGGAAAGGCGGAAGCCGTTCGTTTGGGCTTTCAGTATTGTAATGCGAATTTTAGCCATGAGTTCATAGCGTATCTTGACGCCGATCTTGCCACCACTTTAGAGGAATGCGTAGAGCTAAAATCCAATTTAAGAGGTGCGGTAAATTTTGTTTTTGGTTCGCGAATGGTGAAGTTGGGTTCAGAAATCAAAAGGAGTAATTTTCGATTTGTAACAGGCCGAATAATTGCCACTTTCATTTCAAAAATCCTGAAATTAAATGTATATGATACGCAATGTGGTTGTAAATTATTTTCAAGGGATATTTCCGTACGGATCTTCGATCAACCTTTTTTATCTAAATGGTTGTTTGATGTTGAATTATTCAAAAGATTTATCCTCGTTTATGGCCGGGAAATTGCCAAAAAGAAAATGATTGAAATCCCTTTGAAAAAATGGATCGATAAGGGTGATTCAAAGGTGAGTATGACCTATTTCTTTAGAATGTGGTGGGATCTTTACAGTATTCATAGATATTATAAATCCAAGGGAGAGCTATATGCTCTTGAACCCAATATCATCGACGAAAATGCTTAAAAAGCTTCATAACAATCCTACCCTTGCTCTTGTTATTGCCGTTTCCATCCTTGTTGTTTTCAGGTTTATCCTACTAGGTGCGCTGCCTTTGCTGGATAAAACAGAAGCCCGATACAGTGAGATCGCACGATTAATGTATGAAACCAAAGAATGGGTGGTTTTACAAATTGAATATGGCATTCCCTTCTGGGCCAAGCCGCCACTGTCCACATGGCTATCAGCCTTAAGTTTTAAGGTTTTCGGTATTAATGAAATATCCGCAAGGCTACCTTCATTTTTATTGAACCTGTTTTTGATCATTCTACTTGGAAAATATATTATTAAGGAGAAAAAACGACTTTTCTTACTGGCCTTTATATTATTGACAACACCCGAATTCTTTTTGCATACAGGTGTAGTTTCAACCGATACCGCACTCTGTTTCTCTGTTTCATTGATCATGATCGGTTTCTGGAAAGCCATGAATGATCCTAAGCCTTTGCTGTGGAACTATTTGTTTTTCGTTGGCATTGGATTAGGGTTCTTATCGAAGGGGCCTCTGGTCTTAGTACTCACAGGGCCTCCAATTTTCATATGGCTGATTATCAAAAAAATAAAAATTAAGGACCTCTTATATAAATTACCCTGGTTACTTGGAATTCTTTTAGTTGCCTTAATTGCAGTTCCCTGGTATTATTTAGCCGAATTAAGATCACCCGGTTTTTTCGATTATTTTATTGTTGGTGAACATTTCAAACGCTTTTTGGAGCCTGGTTGGACCGGCGATCTTTATGGTTCGGGTCATTCACAACCTCTCGGGATGATCTGGGTATTTCTATTTGCTTTTGCCTTCCCCTGGTTTCAGATCTTGATCTTAAAATTATGGAAAGTCCGGAAAACTATCTTAAAAAATTCTTGGGTTGTCTACCTCTTGTTGTGGATATTGTGGACACCTTTTTTCTTTACCTTTTCAAGCAATATTTTACACACTTATATTTTACCGTCTACCGTACCATTAGCCTTATTAGTTATTCATTATTGGCCTGAATTTAAAAGAAAGGATGTCCTTTATAAAGTAGCGGCTGTATTTCCTGTCCTGTCTATTTTATTTTTTATTGGCATTCGATCATCTTCCTATTGGGAACCTTATCTCAACACCGATAAATATTTGATCAGGCAAACGCATAATGATGATGATCCTGTTTTTTACTGGCAGAGAACATCATACTCAGGGGCCTTTTATACTAAAGGAAAATCTGAACGCATAGATACCGAAGAACAACTGGATTCCATTGTTAGATCTCGTAATCAATTCTATCTCTTAACAAAAAATAAGGACCGTGATGAAATTCCTGAAGTTTATAGGAATCGGATGAAATTATTGGATTCCAACTACAGGAATACTGTGTTTCGATTTGACAAGACCATCAAACCATAGTGAGCTACTACTAATTATAAGAAATTGGCTTTATACCAGTCCACCTGATGTTTAATGCCTTCATATAAGGTTGTTGTTGGGATATAATTGAGCAACTTTCTTGCCTTATCGATGTTCGCTTTGGTACGTAGCTGATCACCAGGACGTTTTTGAACCACCGTAATTGCAATTGTCTTTCCCAAGATCTTTTCAACCGTTTCTATGCCTTCCTGAGTGGTATGCTCAACCTCTGTCCCTAAATTAAAAATCTCTCCGTCGACAACGGCTTCATTACCAAGAACGCTAACCACACCATCAACGATATCTCCCACATAGGTGAAACTTCTTAGATGATCGGCACTGCCTTCGAACAGTGGGAAAGCTTCATCATTAAAGCCACATGCGATAAGTTTTGTATACATTTTTTCAGGGCGTTCTCGCGGACCAACAACAGAATACAGCCTTAAAGAACAAGCCTTCATTTGAAGTTCCCTGCTCTTTTGTAATACCAGTTGTTCGGCAGCCAATTTTGTCACGCCATAATATGATGCCGGTTTTGGGGCCCTATCCTCGGGAAAGGTAGCTTCAAGCCCGTAAATTGAAGAGGTTCCGATATTCACAAAAAGTTTTAATCCGTTACATGCCAAAGCGAAGTCGATGAGATATTTGGTTCCAATGATATTATTAGAGAAGTAATCTTCAAAAGTGGAACTGGTCGAGATTCCTGGTTGGGCAGCAAAATGAAAAATATAATCAAAATCATAACCCAGCTGATCATATTCGGCTTCATTCCGAAGATCCATTTTAATAACCGTAATACCTTTATCGGCCAAACTTTTAGCATTGAGTTGCTTTAATTCGACACTATAATAATCGCAAAAATTATCCACACCAATGACTTCATGACCCATGTTCTTTAGGCGTTCTGCTGTATGTGATCCAATAAAGCCGGCAGCTCCAGTAATTAATACTTTCATGTGATTAATTTCACCGCAATTTAGCATCTTTTTTAAACTTCAAAATTAAATTTAAAATTTAATTGTAAATCTTGATTCTGGTCACAAAAAATCGTGCTCTTGGAATGCTCATAAAAAAGAATACTTTTGTATAACCTAAGCAATCATAAATGCAGCATCAATTTACAATTATAGTCCCCGTTTACAACGAAGAGGATAATCTTGATCGTTTGGAAAAAGAGCTCATGGCCTATCTTGAAATTGCCAAATTGCCCACCTGTGTATTATTCGTTAATGATGGTTCAAAAGACAGCAGTCAACGTTTGATCGAAGCGATTTGTGCAAGAAATAAAGATTTTAACTTTGTATCATTTCAGGAAAACAGGGGATTGAGTGCAGCTATAAAAGCCGGCTTTGATATTGCAAAAACCGAATTGGTAGGCTACATCGATTCCGATTTACAAACAACTCCGGAGGATTTCAATATTTTGCTGGATTATATAGATGATTATGATCTTGTAACCGGCGTGCGTTCGCAACGCAAGGACTCCTTCGTAAAGAATATGTCTTCAAAAATTGCGAATGGCATCAGGCGCTCTTTTACGCATGATGGTATGGATGATACCGGTTGTCCGTTAAAGGTCATTAAAACCGAATATGCGAAGCGCATTCCAATGTTCAGAGGGTTACATCGTTTTTTACCTGCAATGATATTGTTGCAGGAGGGAAAGATCATTCAAGTTCCGGTCCGCCATTTTCCTCGAATTGCAGGTGAGGCAAAATTTGGCTTATGGAATAGATTATTAGGTCCGTTAAGTGATTGTTTTGCTTATTTATGGATGAAGAGAAAATATATTAATTACACTATCGCTAAGAAAGGTTGATGAGTGATTGGCTGATATATAGCATTGGGTTTTTGGCTCAGATCTTATTTTCGTCAAGACTTATTGTTCAATGGGTAACTTCGGAAAAACAGCGAAGAGTGATCACCCCAACACTATTCTGGACCCTAAGCCTAATGGCCTCCTTTTTACTGTTTATTTATGGCTATTTACGCAATGATTTTGCCATTATGCTGGGACAGACCCTTACCTATTTTATTTACATTAGGAATTTACAATTACAGCATCAATGGGAAAGAATTCATTGGTCGATTCGGGTCATGTTGTATATAATTCCAACCTTAATCGCAATTTATTATTTCAATAATAATGTCATGGATAAGGAGCTTCTATTCAGGAATGAACTCATTCCGCGATGGTTGCTTTGGTTAGGTATCATATCTCAGGTGGTATTTACCCTTCGGTTCATATATCAGTGGTTATATTCTGAATTTAAAAAAGTATCGGCCTTACCATTAGGATTTTGGTTACTGAGTCTTGTTGGCTCGATTTTGATCTTGATCTACGCTATTTATCGTGAAGATCCTGTCTTATTGATAGGACATTTGTTAGGGTCGATCATATATATTAGAAATTTAATTTTACTGCATGGACAGGATGATTAAATACATAGAAAGGCATCCAATTTGGACCATAATTGTGGTGGTTGTGCTTATGCTTGGTGTAAGTTTTCAATTTCTTGATGTTACCATTATGGAAGCGCGAAATTTTATCACTGCTCGTGAAATGCTCTCAGATGATAATTGGGTATTAACCACAATGAATGGTGAACCGCGCTACCAAAAACCTCCGTTTCCTAGCTGGATGGT
>JABDLA010000031.1 GCA_013001965.1 Flavobacteriaceae bacterium
AGTCGAGGATATAAACGAAAGTCGAGAGGCTACCGGATGGTACGTCGTGGTGACACCGCGCTGACTGTCGGTGATGAGCCATTACAATATTTTTTGAAATATCCACAGATCGGAGTTGCGGTGTCAGAAAGCCGATCTATCGGTATCCCCTTGATGCTAAGCGAGCAGCCAAACACCCAGGTTATTTTATTAGATGACAGTTATCAACATTTATCCGTAACTCCTTACCTCAATATCCTATTGACTGAATTTGATGCTCCTTATTCAAATGATATACTTCTTCCTGCAGGACGATTAAGGGAATGGAAGTCCGGAGCAGATCGTGCTGATATCATAATTGTCTCCAAATGTCCGGAAAATCTTAGTCTCGAAACAAAAACCCTGATGAGGGACCAATTAGAAATCAAACCACATCAGGCACTTTATTTCAGTAAGTATCGATATGACCAACCATATCATCTCCTGACCGGTATGAGACATCAGCTCAACCAGTATGATAATATCATATTAGTCACTGCCATCGCGAATGAATCGTATTTATTGACACACCTCTCACAGTCAGGATCAGACATCCATACAATGACATATGAAGACCACCATGTTTTCAGTCCCCATGAAGTCTCTTTATTAAAACAGCAATATGATCACCTGGCTCAAGATTCAAAAACGATTATTCTCACCACTGAAAAAGATGCAACACGGCTGATCCTGCACCGTGAGTATATCGAAGAAAACAGATTGCCTATTTTGGTCTTACCGATCCATGTTACCTTTTTAGATCAAGACGGCAATCGATTCAATCAACAAATTCAGGAAGCGTTATTAAATTTTAAGTATTGACTGTCTGCATATTACATATGCCAAACTTCAATATGTAACAATCTTTTTTACACCTTTACACCGTGAAGCGACGGTTCATTCTTTGTGTTTTCATTTTGATCTTCCTGAAGGGACTCATCCTTGGGCAGTTGTCTTATTTACACGATCATCCTATAGCCTATGATCTATTAGATAAATTAAACACAACCGGGATAGCTTCGAATCCCCATCTATCCATAAGGCCGCTTAACATAATGGATATTTTAGAAATTAATCCACCTGGAGATAGTTTGGATTATTTGGATGATGAAGCCTGGAATGAGCTGATTGAGAATATTCCTGAACGATATCATTTTAACTTGGCAGATACTACTGCAAAAACCGATGAAAATAAAGCTTTGTTAGGGGTATTTTACAAAGACCCCACTAGCTTCCTGACAGTGGATGAACCAAATTTCTTTTTAAAAATTGATCCCTTGATTCATTTTAGTCTGGGAGACGATTTTAAAAATAACGGTACTGTTTTTCAAAATACACGAGGAATTCAAATCCGGGGAACGATAGATAAAAAGGTCTATTTTCACACGAGTATATTTGAAAATCAACAAGGCTTCCTTAATTACTTTGAGGATGAGATCAGCAGAATCAATGCCATCCCTGGCCAAGGATTTTTCAGACCTTATTCAAGTGGTGTTATTAATGGCTTGAAGGGATGGGATTTTTTAAATGCCCGGGCCTACGGCGGATTTAAGATTTCACCATCAATTGATCTTCAACTAGGCCATAGCAGGCACTTTATTGGGAATGGTATGCGATCGTTACTACTGAGTGATTATGCGCATAATTATTTCTACTTGCAGCTAAATACAAAAATCTGGAAATTTCATTATCAAAACACTTTTGCAGAATTAAGTGCTGATTCGAGCAAGGATTTATCAGGTAATAACCTTTTGCCTAAAAAGTATATGGCCACCCATTATTTGAATTTCCAGGCAAGTCCAAGATTTTCAATTGGGCTGTTTGAATCAGTCATTTTCAGCCGTACCAATCATTTTGAATTTCAATATTTGAATCCTGTAATATTATATCGAAGCGTTGAACAATTTTTGGATAGCCCCGATAATGCGATGCTTGGATTTAACATACAGTGGATACCCAAAAATGGCTGGCAGCTATACAGTCAACTCTTGATAGATGAATTGAGGACGGGTGAAGCTTTTTCTGGCAATGGATGGTGGGGGAATAAAACGGGTTTTCAAGTTGGACTAAAACTTTTTGACCCTTTTAAAATATCGGGATTGATGATTCAGGTAGAGCATAATACGGTTAGGCCCTATACTTATGCCCATCGGAGTGAAGATATAAACAGCAAACCCGTCACGAGTTATAGTCATTTTAACCAACCTCTTGCCCATCCCTATGGAGCCAACTTCAGGGAAACCATTTTTAATTTTAAATACAGGCTTCATAAAAACATTAATGCTTCTACAATCTTGCTATTCTCTAAATACGGGCATTCAGATTCAGCGAACGTTGGAAGAGACATACTCCTAAATTATGAATCCAGGCAATCAGACTTCGGAAATTTCATTGGGCAGGGATTGACCAATTCCATTTTCGCTTTTCACTTTAATACGAGTTGGCAGTTTTTCCCAAATTACTATATCGATTTAAAATGGATCTTTCGCAATCAGTCAGTCGAAAATGAGTCCACCATCCACACTAATTACTTTGGTGTGGGACTGCGTGCAAACATTCATCAACAACACGCACTTTTCTAATTTTAAATAGCGAAACCAAGTTTGAACATGAAGGCAGAAGTATCCTCTGTGCTCTTCATGAAGTAAAATGAAATCGGCATCACATCAAACGGACTTATGAAGAATCCACCCCCATAAGATTGGTGCCATCTGGTATCTAGCTCTCCATCATTCCAGACTCGGCCAAAGTCATATGACCCAATCAATCCAATAGATAATGGAAAAGCTCCTCCCAGGGTGCCAACTTTTAATCTTAGATCATTTGTAAAAAGCAAGGATGATTTGCCTCCGAAACGATTGCTTCGAAATCCCCTGAGCCCATTATTAAGTCCGATATATTCGGCCTGGTAAAAATTAAAATTACCCCAATTGACGCCCCCTTCAATTTTAGATGCTAAGACAAATGGCTGAGGTATCCACAAATAATTATATAACGTTAACGATCCATGAAGGCGCGTAAACTTCTCTTCGCTTTTATTGATATTTATGTTATAGGAGGGACTTATTTTAAAATCAATTCCAGTGGTAGGAAAAGCAATATTATCTACTTTATTTAGTCTGTAAGATGCTTCAATTCCCAAGTATGCATCTGATTCAAAATCTGCCTCTGAAAGTCCCGATTCGTTAAAATTTCGTACAAAAGAGTCTTCATTTTCATCAAGGTTTATAAATCGAAAATAAGGACCAACCTCAATCCTGGATACATCATGTTCAGTAGACCAAATAAGTGACGGTTTAATTTTTAAATCCGTTCTTTCATATCTGAAAAAATCGAAATCGTCAAACTCATTCACCGAAAACGTCTTGTTGTTTGATAAACCAAAGAAATTAGAAACATTCTCGGGCAAATGAAGAAATGCTTCTATTCCCAAGTCAGTGTTGCCTGCTATATCCACAAAATGTCCCGTATAATCCAAAGAAAGCTGATCGGAGTTAAACGCGTATCGCATTCCAATTTTATGCTTATTCTTATATGGGTATTTTCGATAGCCATAGGTGCTCAGTGCATGACTGTATTGGAACACTAATCCATCATCCGGGTTAAATCCTACGAATGGAATACCAATCGATGAATTATAATAGAATTCTTTTCGGTTATAATCATTCGTTCGATAGGACAGTGACCTTTTGTCTTTGCCGTCATTGCCAGGCTCCATTCCATTGTCAGTCAATTTATCATAAACAACCAGGCTCTTCCCATTTTTCAACTTAGAATTATCAACCAGGACATCATTCCCTTTTCCACCAATCACTCTTATTAAAGGTCCCTTTTTAGAAATACCGGAAACAGCAAAAGAATCTTTCCCCGCTAATCCATAGAGTCGTATTTCTTTGGTTTCATGATCGTGAAATGTTCTTTCATACATCAGATCATCTAATTTTCCATTTTTCTTTTTTTGAAATACCTGGACGTATACCTTGTTTTCCGGAGTGCGCTCTGCTTTAAAAAATTCATTTTTATTTGTACCGACGACATCGACATATTGCGCCAGGAAATTATAATGTTCTATTGCCCATTTTTTTAATTTTATCTTGCGCGCCTTCAATGCGCTTGTGTACTCCTCAGCTCGTAATTCCTGTATGGGTTGGGGTAAAGCACTAACAGAAGATTCAATCACATCATCAGTTAATTGAGTAGTCATTTCCTCGGCTATTTCAATCCATTCTTCCTTTCCAAGTTCATTTAAATAACTTCTGTCGAAGTGACGAGCATTATACGCCAGGTATTTTATGTTTTTAATTCCAGGTCCAAAAGCTGGAAATTTTCGTAATTCAGGACTGATAATCTTACCGATCAACGGAATAAATCCCTCGTATTTAAACATGACCTGATCTCTGTCACGAGGAATTGGTTCATATGATGTATGCGTCTCGTCTCCTCCTTCATGCTGGCGCTCTTTGAAAGTAGCCCAGCGCCACTGATCGTCATGGCGGTCCCAGTCACCCAGGTAAAAATCCAACAACCGTGATTTGAGCACTTGCTTTTGGTGTATGTGATATTTGGAAGAACTTCTTAGGTTTTCCAGCATTTTAGTATAGGAAATTATTTTGTGACTGCCTCCAAGGTCTTCCACATCTTCCTGGTTGCCCGAAGGACGTTCTTCAAATAAATAAAGCTGGCCACCGTATTCATCATTATAATCACCTAATAAGGGTTGTTCAGGAAGATAGACGATCTCAGGATTTGTATGATAGACTCCTACTGCATCCGCCAATGGTGGTACGACCAGGGCAGCATATGGTTGAGAAGCAGCAATCTGATCCTGGAAAATATTCTGGACTACTGAATTTTGAAATAATTCCGGGACGACTTTAGACACCCCTTTTTCCACGGAACGCAGCACGTATTGCTTTTCATTTTTGCTTTCCAAACGAATGGATCGGCTACTCATTCCCCCACCAATTTTGATCGGTTTTAATCCACCCAATTCTTTCGAAAGATTCAATTTTCTAAAAGTGACATCCGCCTGCCAATCTTCACGGTAGAGATTGCCAAAAATAAAGCGGTGAAAACTTTTTTTCTCGTATAAATCAGAAGCGTTTCTCGAGACTGGCTCTTGGTCAATATCATAGACTAGTTCGCCCGGACCAAATTGTGGTGTGGCTTTTACAATAGCTTCTGAATACTTTTCAATCTCCTGATCCCCTTCTATTGTAAAGTACCTCAAGTTTACTTCTCCTGACTTGTAGTAGGATAATACAGCATAGCCTTTTGATTCATCCGAAAAGAGCGCTTCTGTCTTCTTCGGAAGCGCTGATGATTTAGAACCGGATCCGCTTTTGATAAAGTGATTATTCTTTTCATAGAAATATTGAAGATTGTGTTCGTGTCCGGAAGCCAAAACAATATTTTTACGACCGATTAAAGCTTCATTGATGGCTTTTTTCAAACGCTTATAAGAAGGATGCGGCATATCCTGGGGCACACC
>JABDLA010000035.1 GCA_013001965.1 Flavobacteriaceae bacterium
GAAAATCGTGCTGAAGCGGCTAAGGCAACTGATCTCGCCTTAAAAGTTGGAGGTGTCATTCTATTTTTACTGGTTATTTATTTCATCTTCCGAGCCATTATCAATAAAGAAGGAAACTGGATATTTGGAAAGTCGTCAGATAAAAATATCATCCCGGTTACCGACATCGAATCTAATATTCATGCGGTCGATTTTAAAGCGCTGATCAAATCGGCTGAAAAGGACAATAATTATCGGTTGGCGATTCGCTATTATTATCTCTGGCTGCTAAAGGATCTCACATCGGCGGAAGTTATTGAATATGATGTTGAAAAGACCAATAGCGATTATCATAATGAAATAACATCCGAAGACCTAAAAAAAGAGTTTTCATATACCTCCTATCTTTACAATTATATTTGGTATGGTGAATTCAATATTGACCAGAATGAATTTAGTCGGGCCAGGCACGCTTTTATTAACTTCTTAAAAGATATAAAAGCGTGACAAAGACCCTTAAAATATATCTCTTTGTTTTAGTGCTGCTGTTTGCCGGAGCTATTGCTATCGAATATTCGAAACCGCGACCCATCGATTGGAATAAGACTTATAACGAAACTCATAAAATACCTTATGGGACCTATATATTTTATAATGAACTCGAACATTTGTTTCCAACGAGTAGAGTTCAAAGTATTCAGGTTTCACCCTATGAGTATTTTGATGATTATTATGACTATGAAGATGGCAGCTATTTAACGACCGGGACTTATATGTATATTGATGAGTTGATGACCGTTGATCAGTTCTCTGCCAAGGAACTTCTTGATTTTGCTTCGCAAGGCAATGATATTTTCATTTCCAGCAGTTATCTTCCTGAACTATTGATGGATTCTTTAAAACTTAAAACCACCAATGATTTCAGTTTCCGTGGAAGTGCAGACCTCTATTTTGCTAATCCTCAATTCAGGCGTGACTCTATCAGCATTGACCGTGGATTGAATAATATATATTTTTCCGAAGTAGATTCGGTGTCAACTACAGTTTTGGGCTATCAGCGTTTCCTCATCGATGAACGAATTAACTTCGTAAAGGTCAAATATGAATTGGGTAGTTTCTATATTCATTTACAACCCATCGTTTTTACGAATTATAATCTGCTGAAAAAATCAAATAAGAAGTATACCGCCGCGGTGGTGTCATATCTTTCAGACGATACCATTTATTTCGATAGCCGGGACAAATCGAGGGATGCATTGAGCAATTCGCCACTGCGATTTATATTTAGTAAACCGGCTTTAAAATGGGCTTGGATTTTAAGTTTATTAGCCCTGATCGTCTTTGTAATATTTAACGCCAAACGCAAACAACGTGTTGTAAAAGTCATCAAACCTCTTGAAAATACAACGGTCGCATTTACAAAGACTATTGGAAACCTGTATTACGAAACCAAAGATCATAATAACATCATTGATAAAAAGATCACCTACTTTCTGGAATATATAAGGCGTGTATATTATTTAAATACCGAGATACTTGATGATAAATTTGTCAAACATTTGTCCTTGAAATCAGGTCGAAAAATTGGAACTATAAAAAAATTAATTAACACAATTGCACATTTAAAAGCAAAAGCATTTTGTACTGAAGAGGATTTGCTTAATTTAAATCGCGCAATTGAAGATTTTCATAAAAAGTAAACTATGGATCATATTGAAGACAACCAAAACGAGAACATCGACGATCAAAATGCTGAACAAAAGAGCGAAGAGCCCACAACCAATACTGTTGACACTTCAGAAGAAGCTATAAATTTTGAGAACCGCATAGACCTCTCTGAACTACAAGCAGGTATCAATCTTATTAAAACCGAAATTAGCAAAGTCATTGTCGGGCAAAAACCTATGATCGATATGCTTATTGCCTCTATTTTGGCCAATGGGCATTCCCTTATAGAGGGTGTTCCCGGGGTTGCAAAAACGATTTCTGCGAAGTTATTGGCCAGATCACTGGACATTGGTTTTAGCCGGATCCAATTTACACCAGATCTTATGCCAAGTGATATTCTGGGGACTTCGGTCTTCGATTTGAAATCTTCAGAATTTGAATTCAAAGAAGGGCCAATATTCTCGAATATGATCCTTATTGATGAGATCAATCGTGCTCCGGCCAAAACCCAGGCCGCTCTTTTTGAGGTCATGGAGGAACGGCAAATTACTATTGACGGACATAAATATGCCATGGACCTCCCTTTTATAGTATTGGCCACCCAGAACCCTATTGAACAGGAAGGCACCTATAGATTACCTGAAGCCCAGTTGGATCGCTTTTTATTCAAAATTGATATTGATTACCCGAATTTGGATGAAGAAATAGAGATCTTAAATCGCGAACATGATCTGAAAGGCGGACTAAAGACCGATCAAATCAAATCACATCTTTCTAAAGATCAAATCACGAAATTTCAGGGCCTGGTCAATGAGATCATTATCGAATCGCATTTGATGAAGTACATCGCCGATATTATTGTGAGCACCAGGAACAATCCGTTTTTATATTTAGGCGCTTCACCAAGAGCATCCATCGCCATTCTTAAAGCGAGTAAAGCATTTGCCGCGATGCAGGGACGCGATTTTGTCACTCCCGAAGATATTAAGCAGGCTGCGATTCCTGTATTGCAGCATCGTGTTATTGTCACGCCCGAACGTGAAATGGAAGGTGTGACCACCAAACAGATCATTAATCAAATCATAGAAGCCGTCGAAATTCCGAGATAATGCTGAAACGAATTAAACCATTTTATATTAAGAATAGATTTTTCTATGCCTGCCTCGGCATCATAGTCTTTTTCGTTCTTAGTTTCGTTTTTCCAAGATGGTTTAATATTGTCAAGCTCCTGCTATTGGTGTTACTGACCTTTAGTTTTTTAGATGTCCTGATCTTATTTTTTACTAAGAAAGGATTGGTCGCTGAACGAAAATTACCTGAAAAATTCTCAAATGGCGATCCAAATCAAATTGTATTGACCCTTGAGAACTATTATGCATTTCCTGTATTTGTTCAGATCATTGATGAAATTCCGGTTCAGTTTCAAGTTCGAAACTTTAAGATAAATAGAAAGCTCGATGCTTCAAGTATAAGTTCATTGGAATATGAATTGCGTCCGGTTGAGCGCGGCGAATATCATTTTGGAAAACTTAATGTTTATGTGTCTTCCATATTCGGATTGATCGCCAGACGATTTAGTTTTGACGATGCCGCCATGGTTCCTACCTATCCAAGTTTTATGCAACTTCGGAAATACGATTTGCTTGCGATAAGTAATAATTTACATCAATACGGGATTAAAAAAATAAGGCGAATTGGTCATACCATGGAATTCGAGCAGATCAAAGATTATGTCATAGGTGATGACCTTCGAACGATCAACTGGAAAGCAACGGCTAAAAAAAGTCAGTTGATGGTCAACCAGTATCAGGATGAAAAGGCACAGCCCGTATATTCGGTCATTGACAAAGGCCGCGTGATGAAAATGCCTTTCGATAATTTAACCTTATTGGATTATGCCATCAACGCTGCACTTGTCATATCAAATGTTGCACTTAAAAAACAGGATAAGGCCGGTATTTTCTCCTTTTCAAAAAAGGTTGAAAATATAGTGGTTGCCGAAAGACGAACGTCCCAGATGAACCTCATCATGGAGAATTTGTATAATATCAATACCGATTTTTTCGAAAGTGATTTCAGTCGGTTGTACGCCGATATCAAGCGTAATATTACTCAGCGAAGCTTAATCCTGTTATATACCAATTTTGAAACGCTGGACGGACTTTATCGCCAACTCCCCTATTTAAAAGGCATCGCCAAAAATCATTTGTTGGTGGTTATTTTCTTTAAGAATACTGAGTTGAACGCCTTGATTACGAATAAGGCTGAGACCATACAACAAGTATACGACAAGGTGATTGCAGAGAAATTTGCCTTCGAAAAACGGCTTATCGTGAATGAACTTAAAAAATATGGTATTTATTCCATTTTAACTACTCCCGAAAATCTTACACTCGACACGATTAATAAATACCTCGAGATCAAAGCAAGAGGGCTATTGTAAGTACGATCAATATGTATTTAACGGTTTGTTATAAATATTATCGATAGGTTTTTGTATTTTTATAGTCTTATTCGATTTATATGACCATTACACAATTAAATTATGTTCTGGCAGTTGCCGAACATCAAAATTTTACGAAGGCAGCAGAAAAATGTTTTGTCACTCAGCCAACCTTAAGTATGCAAATTCAAAAATTAGAAGAACAGCTGAAGGTACAGATTTTCGATAGAAGCAAGAAACCTATAGAATTAACTGATATCGGTAAAAAAATTGTGACCCAGGCCAAAAATATAGTTGATGAGGCCAATCGTATTCAGGACATAGTCGACCAGCAAAAAGGATTTATTGGTGGCGAATTCAGAATTGGTATAATTCCGACCATCATGCCTACCCTCCTTCCCATGTTCCTAAAAACATTTATCAAAAGATATCCAAAAGTTAAGTTGAAAATTGAAGAATTGGCAACCGAAGAAATTATTCAGCGCATAACAGACGGCCATCTTGATGCTGCTATAGTGGCGACACCACTAGGCAATGAGGACATCAAAGAACGTGTTTTATATTATGAACCCTTTGTCGCCTATGTTCCCAAGCATCATAGATTGCATGATAAAAAAACAATTGATGTCGATGATTTGGAAATAGAAGATATGTTGTTGCTGGAAGATGGCCATTGTTTCAGGGAAGGTGTGATCAATTTGTGCAAAACTTTCAAAAATCATGAAGATGACAATTTTCAATTAGAAAGCGGCAGTATTGAAATGCTGGTAAAACTCTCTAATGAAGGTATGGGTATGACCATGTTACCATATTTGCATACTATGGATATTGGCGAAAAAGAAAAATTAAACCTGCATCACTTTAACGAGCCCTCTCCTGCCAGAGAAGTCAGTATCATCTATCACAAGAATGAACTTAAAATGCAGATCATCGATGCATTACAAAACGTCATTTCGGGCATTATTCGCGGAGCGATCGCCTTCCAGAATGTAGAGATCATTAGTCCGAAGGCACAATAAAAAAAGCGGTCGATAGACCGCTTTCATATTAAGCTTTTAAATAAATTAAACACTGTCTTAAATCTGGATTCTGTTGGATCAAAGAATTAATAAAAATTCTCAACTCTTCAATTTCATAAGGTAGTAATCGCTTTACCGCTTTTTGTACCTCTTTACAGAACAAAGTCGCATCAAAACTCACCTTCTTTAGGACCGTTTTGGTGTACTCAAACATTGCTCTTGCCATATGATCTTAAGGGTTTAGTTGAACAAAATGTTAAAAGTAAAACTGTTTAATAGGCAATGATTTTTTATGTTTATTCAACGCTAAATGTAAAAAAAAAATTGGCTTGATGATGAATTTAACGTATAAATTAACACAAAATAAAGCCTAATTATTTGATAATTAGGCTTTTATAAAATTAAATTTAGTCCGAGATTAAAATCTGTTATCACCATCCAAAATATCACCTAGTCCACCCAGGATACTACCTTCTCCCTTGTCTTTTCCACCACCTCTCGGAGCAGAGGCCAGGACGCGTCCAGCCAATCGGCTAAACGGTAAGGACTGTGCATAAACAGTTCCAGGGCCTTGTAATCTCGCAAAAAATAATCCCTCGCCACCAAATACTGTATTTTTGATGCCGCCAACAAATTCGATGTCATAATCAATGTCCTGTGTAAAGCCAACAATGCATCCTGTATCTACTTTTAAGGTCTCTCCTGCTTGCAGGACCTTTTTGGCCATAGTACCACCCGCATGTACGAATGCCATACCATCCCCTTCCAGTTTCTGCATGATGAATCCTTCGCCACCAAAAAGTCCACGACCAAGGCGCTTACTGAATTCTATACCTACACTTACGCCCTTCGCAGCGCATAGGAAGGCGTCCTTCTGACAAATAAATTTGCCATTAAATTCGGTGAGGTCGATAGGAATAATTTTTCCGGGATACGGCGATGCAAAGGATACATTGCGTTTACCGCTTAATTCATTATAGAAGGCGGTCATAAACAAACTCTCCCCGGTCAATATGCGTTTCCCGGCACCCCAAACCTTACCGAGAAAACCGGTGTCTTTTTGAGATCCGTCACCAAATATCGTTTCCATTTTAATGCCGTCATCCATCATCATAAAACTTCCGGCTTCGGCAACTACGGCCTCCTGAGGATCTAATTCTATTTCTACGTATTGCATTTCTTCGCCGTAGATGCGATAATCTATTTCATGAGATGTCATAATTTTTGTTTTTAGTTGATTCGTTTATATGTTGAGAACTTCACTGATTTGTTACAAGAAGCACTTAACTTTTCAGCTTTATGGTCCATTGAAAATTAAAATCGGAGACTTGGATACCTTGCGTATTAACGCCTTTTGAATTGAGCCAGACGGTCTGCCCTTCTTTAGTTCGAATAGCATCGTCAATGGCCTGATCAATCTTATGGCCTTCATTACAATTAAAGGTAATTTGGCCCACCGCTTTTTTAGAAAATGAGGCGTTATTGTTGGCTACCAACATCGAAATATTATGTCCGCTATCTTTGATCTTACCAAGGACCAAAGCCCCGGTTGTCAATTCGGCTGCCATACCCTGAACTGCCCAAAACATCGATTTAAACGGATTTTGATTTATCCATTTATAGGTTACAGCTACAGTACAGGAGGTATCATTAATGGCCTTGACACGTACGCCGGTAAAGTATGCGGCCGGCAATTTCAAAAGATTGAACAGGTTGATTTTAAAGGGTGTTAACATCATAATTAGCCTTAGTTTTTATAAAAATACCTAAAATTAATGAATACATGATATGTTAAATATATGTTAAAATATACTACTATGTTTTGCATAATACCTTTTTTTAACCATATATTTGCATAAGAAACTATTATACGTTTTTAAATCATGTTATCAAACAACCAAAAAAATATTGCAGCGATCATTCATTTGTCCACCTTTTCACAATTCTTTATTCCATTTGGAAATTTTATTGCCCCGCTCATTTTATGGACGTTGAACAAAGATAAATCGGATTTTGTCGATTCCCATGGAAAGCAAGCCATAAATTTTCAATTGAGTTTATTGATATATGGAATTGCTTTAGTTTGCATCGCGGCTCCAATTTTCTTTTTAAGCTTCTTTGATAGTTTTCCGGTGGAGCATATTGTGAATCACCGACATGTCTATATCGATCAACCCGATTTTCATGAGTGGTCCGGCATTATAATTTTTGGAATAATGGCAGCCATTGTTGCCCTGGCCATTTTTGTCATCGAAGTTGTACTGATTATTACAGCAACTACAAAAGCAAATAATGGCGAACTATATAAATACCCATTTACAATACAATTTTTAAAATAATCATCATCAATCAATCAATACATCAATCAAGAAACGAACAGTTATTATGAACCAAAATTCTATTCAATATGAAATCGTGAGATTACATGCGACCTTTAGAAGATAAACAAATACGAACACATGAAAATAGAAAATACAAAAGCACAAATGCGAAAAGGCGTCCTGGAGTATTGCATCTTATCGATTTTAAGAGATGAAGATGCTTATGTTGCAGAGATCCTTGGCACCTTAAAAGATGCTAAGATGCTTGTGGTAGAAGGAACAATTTATCCGCTACTCACACGCCTGAAAAACGCAGGATTGCTTAATTACCGTTGGGAAGAATCGACTTCCGGACCTCCAAGAAAATATTACGGTTTAACTGAAACAGGAAAATTATTTTTAAAGGAATTGAATACCACTTGGAGTGAATTACAAAATGCAGTTAACCTAGTAACCAGTCAAAAAACAACAAAAAAATGAATAAAACAGTCAACATAAATTTAGCAGGTATATTCTTCCATATTGACGAAGATGCATACGCCAAACTACAACGCTACCTTGACGCAATAAAACGTTCATTTACAGATTCTCAAGGCAGAAATGAGATCATAGCAGATATAGAAGCACGAATTGCTGAGCTTTTTAATGAACGCATTCAAAACGAAAAGCAAGTCGTATCGGTCAAGGAAGTTGAGGAAGTTATAACCATAATGGGTCAACCAGAAGATTATATAGTCGATGAAGAGATCTTCGAAGATGAACCTAAAAAACAATATTCTTCTTCTCGCAGCAGTTCAAGAAAACTATTTAGAGATACCGAAAATGCTTATATAGGTGGTGTATCAGCTGGATTAGCACATTACTTTGGAATCGATTCCTTATGGGTCAGATTAGCATGGATCGTACTGTTCTTTGGAGCAGGAACCGGACTATTACTTTATATCCTCTTGTGGATCCTTATGCCTTCAGCCGAAACGACAGCCGATAAACTGGCCATGTCGGGAAAGCCTGTTAACATTACTAATATAGAAGAAAAAGTAAAAGAAGGGTTTAGTAATGTTAAAGATAGTCTGGACGATGTCGCAGACCGCGTAAAAAATGGCGATTATGATAAAGTTGGTAACAGAGTAAAATCAACGTCGCGCTCATTTTTTGATGCCCTTGGGAACCTTATTATGTTCTTCTTCAAAGTATTTGCGAAATTCATCGGAATCATTCTTATCATCGTTGGGGCAACAACGTTATTCTCACTGATAGTAGGATTGCTTTCAGTGGGCGTGGCCGATATGTTCCATTTCGATGGCTTTAATTTTGCCGATCTTATATATGCCTCTACTTTACCTATCTGGTTGATTTCATTAATGTTGTTATTTGCCGTGGGAATACCATTTTTCTATCTCCTTATATTAGGATTGAAAATATTAGTAAATAACCTGAACCCATTGAATAAAATGGTTAATATTACCTTATTAGGGTTATGGTTAGCATCAATAATCACACTCGCGGTATTTGCTGCGAGAGAAGTTCAGGATTTTGCCCGTGAAGCAAGCGTTTCCGAAAAGCTGGAACTGAATATCATGGCAAATGATACGATTAACGTTAGGATGGTAGGCAATGAATATTATTCCGATTATGTGTATCGCGATTATGACTATGATGTGGTTCGAGACGAAAATGATAATAAGGCGATCTATTCCTCTAACGTAAGGCTAATTTTCAGATCAACCCAGGATTCTATTGGTTATGTTAAAGTCGACAAAAGTGCCCGAGGACCAAATTACAGCGAAGCGAAAAGTCGAGCGAATTCAATCAACTATAACTTCGCATTTAATGGCAATAATCTTGATCTGGATGGCTTTTTTGTAATGGATATTGATAATAAATTTAGAGATCAGGAAGTGGAAGTGATCGTTTATTTACCTGAAGGCACCATATTATATGCCGATGATAATACCTATTCTTTCCATAGAAACTCGTCTTACTATCGTGATATCCTTGACAACGGATTTGAAGAACATTATCTGAAGATTATAAAAGGCGATGTCATATGCCTGGACTGCGCTGACGATGAAAACAAAGTCAAAATCAATATCAGTGATGATGGACTAGAAATAAAGGTCAAGAAAGATAATGAACTTGATGAAAATGAAGATGTAAAGGTTGACATCGATTCAAGTGGTATTTCAATCAAAACTGACAACAATTAACAGTTCATCCTGAATCTATGACAATTCAGAAACAAGAATTATAAAATCAATTAAATCAAGAATACATTTGTACCATCAATATCAATCAAAATCAAAACATTATGACAACAATAACAAAATTTATCGCAGGCCTCATCGTAAGTTTACTACTCCTATCATGTAATTTCGACGGTGATTTCGGCTGGGGCGTGACAGGAAATGGTAATGTAGAACGAACAGACAGATCTGTATCCGGAGATTTCACCGAAATTGAAGTTAGCCGTGGGCTAGACGTTTACCTGACACAATCGGATAACTTCAATATTACCGTAGAAGCCGATGAAAATCTTCACGATATCATCATGACGGAAATTGAAAACAATACGCTTTATATTTATGCCGATGAGAATATCAGATCTTCAAAGGCCCAGAAGGTTATGGTAAACCTAACCAATGTAAGCAGTATCTCAGCAACCAGCGGAAGTGATGTGTATTCAACCAATACCATCGAGGCCGATGATCTTGAGCTTAGAACGACCAGTGGTGCCGATATGGAACTGGAAATTAAGGCAGATGTCGTGGAATGCAGCTCAACTAGCGGAAGTGATTTGCGTCTATCTGGCAGTGCCAATACATTATATGCCGATGCCACCAGTGGCAGCGATATTAAAGCCGGAAACTTAAAAGTGAAGACCTGTGAAGCCAAGGCAACAAGTGGAGCCGATATCACAGTTAATACCTCAGATGCCTTAATAGCAAAAGCTTCAAGCGGAGGTGATATCAAATATTACGGCAATCCTGAAAAAGTCACCAAAAAGGACGGTGTTTCAGGAAGTGTTCGAAAACAATAAACCAATCAATCAATAATTCTTTATTCTTAAAGAAAACTAATCAATCATGTTTTACCATCCCAAAAATTCGTTTTTGGGATGGTTTTTTTATATTTGTTCGTATCTAATCGATGAAATGATGATTAAGAAAGCCCTGTTTACGTTAAGTGCCATCCTTTTAATTACGACCGCCTACAGTCAGAATAATGAAAAAATTAAAGGAAGTCGAAATGTCACTACCCAAGAGACTCCTATAAATAGTTTTAACAGAATTGTAGTGGGTGAAGATTTTAAGATCGATCTGATCGAAGGTCCGAGCGCAAGTGTTTTTGTTGAGGCAGACGATAATCTTCATGATGTCATTAAATTTTATGTGACCGATAGTACGCTTACATTTAATACCTCAATGCGTATTACCACGAGTAAAAAGATCAGTATAAAAGTGAGTTATACTCAGGCCTTGAAATATATTGAGACTATTGAAGGTGCAGAAGTAAGTTCCCTGACTTCGATAAATTTGGATGAAGTTGTTCTGAAACATTCGGGAACCTCAAGAGCATATCTTAATATTAAAACATCAAAATTGAAGCTGATCAATAGCGAAAAGGCCAAGTTGAAGTTGAATATCAATGCCAAGTTGGCTAGTCTCGAATTAAACGAGAATAGTAAGACCGAAGCACTCATACAATCCGATTCCATTCAAGTAGACCTTTATCAACGCTCAGAAGCGAAGATTGAAGGCGATGCAGATTATTTGAACATTAGAGCCGACAATTATTCCAATTTCGTCGGAAAAAACCTCAGCGCTAACAGCTGTGATATCATTGCCGATCTCAATTGTGATGTTTATGTGCAGGTAATTGATAATCTCAGCATTGAAGCTTCCGGTAATAGCGAAGTTTATATTTATGAAAACCCAACCATAGCCTTAAAGAAATTTTCCGACAGCGCTAAACTCCACAAAAAGGAACTAAAATGAATCGCTTAGTACTTTTTTTGGTTTCACTTTGTATGATCTCATGCGAAAATGAAACCAAAACTGATGCTACTATTTCTGATCAATCTCCAAAAACGCTTTTTAGTCTCATTTCCCCTGAACAGAGTCAGATTCGATTTGCTAATCAGCTGGTCGAGACCTATGAGTTTAATTTTTTAAATTATCCATACATCTATATAGGCGGCGGTGTGGCCGTTGGTGATATCAACAATGATGGTTTACAGGATATTTATTTCACTTCCAATCAAAATTCTAATGCACTTTACCTCAATAAAGGTGATTTTCAATTCGAAAACATCACCGAGTCCTCCAATACAACCGATGGCGATGGATGGAGTACAGGGGTTGCAATGGTCGATATTAATAATGATGGCTATTTAGATATTTATATCTGTAAATCGGCTTCCCTCAAAAGCAATGAACTGAGGCGAAATAAACTTTATATCAACCAAAAGGACAACAGCTTTGTAGAAAGTGCCGCTGCTTATGGCTTAGATCACCCGGGATTTTCGACCCAGTCCTATTTCCTGGATTATGATAAGGACGGTGACCTTGATATGTATCTGGTGAATCACAGACCTGATTTTAAAAACAACTCAAAGATCGATTCAAATATACAGAGGGCCATAACCGAAGAAAGTTCCGATCAGTTATTCAGAAATGACGGACAGACTTTTACTAAAGTCACTCGAGAGGCCGGAATGCTCAATAAGGCCTGGGGTTTGAGTGCGGTTATCGGCGATTTTAATAATGACAATTGGCCGGATGTTTATGTGGCCAACGATTATCTCGAACCAGATATCCTGTATATAAATAATAAAGATGGCGGCTTCAGGAATGAGGTTTTGGACAGAATGAAACACATCTCATTCAATAGCATGGGCTCTGATTTTGCCGATATCAACAATGACGGTTTCCAAGATCTTATTGTACTTGATATGCTCGCCGAAGACCATAGTCGCGGGAAAGAGAATATGGCCTCGATGAGTACTGAAAATTTTAACGCTATGGTGAACGTTGGTTATCACCGTCAATACATGGCCAATATATTACAATTAAATAATGGTAATGGAGATTTTAGTGATATCGGGCAATTGTCCGGAATTACCAAAACCGATTGGAGTTGGGCACCATTGATCGCCGATTTTGATAATGATGG
Source organism: Flavobacteriaceae bacterium (assembly GCA_013001965.1). Lineage (GTDB taxonomy): Bacteria > Bacteroidota > Bacteroidia > Flavobacteriales > Flavobacteriaceae > JABDLA01. Next base: position 12,603 of record JABDLA010000035.1, read on the forward strand.
ATTTAAAGATCTTTTCATAACAAATGGCATTGAAAAAGATCTCGGCAATCAGGATTTCAGAAGAAATATTCAAGCACTGAACAGACAAAACAAGGCCATGAAATTAGAGGACGTGCTCAACATGCTTCCGGCCGAAAAACTTCCTAACTATATTTTTAAAAATAACGGAGATCTTAGCTTTAGTAATAAAATTGAAGATTGGGGACTTGATCAACCTGTCAATTCTAATGGTGCTGCCTACGCCGATTTTGACAACGACGGAGACCTGGATCTCGTGCTGAACAACGAAAATGATCTGGCATCGATATATAAAAATAATGCGTCAGGAAATTATCTCTCCTTAAAATTAAAAGGCCGTCCAGAAAATACATTCGCCATAGGATCAAAAATAAAAGTCCAAACAGACGACTTTGAACAAATTCAGGAATTATATCTAAATCGTGGATTTCAATCTTCAGTTGCTCCGGTTATAAGCTTCGGACTTGGAAATGCAACAGGAGTCCAAACTGTAGAAATAGAATGGCCTGATGGGACGTTTAGCATTCTGAAAGATGTAGGGATCAACCGGCAGATCATTTTAGATCAAAATTCGGACTCGGGGCAAGCTCGTCCATTTAATCAGGATGAAAAGGCTATAATAGAAGAAGTTACCAATGTCATATTAAATACACCTTATAAACATCAGGAAAATGACTTTAATGATTTCTCAAAACAGTTGTTATTACCTCAAAAGCAATCGACGCAAGGCCCATGTTTGAGCGTAGCTGATGTTAATGGCGATGGACTCGATGATTTTTATGTAGGAGGTGCATCAGGGCAGCCAGGTCATTTATATCTTCAAAATCAGGCCGCCGGCTTTAATCTGAAGCCTAATGATGCTTTCAATAAGGATGCGAAACATGAAGATGTGGGCTCGTTGTTTTTTGATTCCGATGCAGATGGTGATCTGGATCTCTATGTAACCAGCGGTGGATATGAATTTCAGGAAAATGATCCCCTATTACAGGATCGCCTCTATACCAATGACGGACAGGGGAATTTTGTAAGAAGTCAGGGACTTCCATTAATGCTAAGCAGTACAAAAGCAGTAAAATCTCTTGATTTTGATAACGATAATGACATGGACCTCATTATTGGTGGCTATGTCATTCCGGGGAAATACCCATTATCACCAAATTCCTATTTGCTTGAGAATAATGGTGGAATATTTACTGATGTGACTGAGAACATTGCTCCTGAATTTAGATCCTTAGGTATGATTTCCGATATCGAAATAAGCGATTATGACAGCAACGGTAGCCTTGATATCATCGCGGTTGGGCATTGGATGCCTATTTCTCTTTTTACTCTTGAAAACGGGGTATATGTTCGGAAGGAAGTACCTGAATTTAAAAATACTAACGGATGGTATGAATCCATTAGCGCTGCCGATCTTGATAATGATGGCGATATTGATTATGTCATTGGAAATTTCGGGAAAAACAATAAATTCAAGCCAACAATCGAAAAACCACTGCATATTTTCAGTTCTGATTTTGATATGAATGGTTCCTATGATATTGCGCTTAGTAAATACTATAAGGGTCAGTTAGTTCCGGTTCGTGGTAAGGAATGTTCGTCCGAACAAACACCATTTCTAAACGAGAAGATCGCCTCCTATAAAGAATTTGCATCCTTGAATATTGAAGGAATTTATGGTGAAAGTCGTATTCAAAGCGCAAATCAAATGCAAGCATATAAACTTGAAAGCCTTATTATCAAAAATCTTGGTAGTGGAAAATTTGCCATAAAGGAGCTTCCTAATTTTGCACAAATGGGGCCAACCCTTGACATCGAGATAGTGGATGTGAACAAGGACGGCATATTGGATATTATTGGTGTGGGTAACTTATATGACACAGAAGTTGAAACCATACGATATGACGCCTCTCGTGGTTTTGTTTTGACCGGGGATAATTCAAATGGTTTTAAAGTATTTAATAATAGCGGACTGCATTGCGATAAGGACATGCGTAAAATAGCATTGATCCGAATTGCAGATCAAGTACATATCATTATCTCAAGTAATAATGACGAACTCTCGTTTTACAGTTTAAATAATTAGGCTTCGACTGGGCTTTCTTTGGCCGCCAAATAGCGTTCGGCATCTAAAGCTGCCATACATCCTGTTCCGGCTGCAGTAACCGCTTGTCTGTAAACATGATCGGCGGCATCTCCACTCACAAATACACCTTCAACATTGGTTTTTGAGGTTCCCGGTATGTTAATGATATATCCGGTTTCATCAAGTTCCAGGTAATCCTTAAAAATAGCGGTATTTGGTATATGGCCAATAGCAACAAAAAAACCTGTTGCAGGAATCTCAAAGATTTCCCCGGTGATGTTGTTTCTGGCTTTTACACCTGTGACTACCTGGCCGTCACCTAAAACCTCTTCGGTTTCTGTATTTAATAAGATCTCAATATTCTTGGTATTTCTTACCCTGGCTTCCATGATCTTTGAGGCTCTAAATTGATCACGTCGTACCAGCATCGTTACTTTTGTACACAATTTGGAAAGGTAGTGTGCTTCTTCACAGGCCGAATCCCCTGCTCCAACGATAACGACTTCCTGATTCTTATAGAAAAATCCATCACAAACTGCACAGGCTGAAACACCACCACCAAGTTTTAAATACTTTTGTTCGGAAGGGAGGCCCAAATAGCGCGCAGATGCACCGGTTGAGATAATAACAGTCTCACAATGAATTTCCTTTTCATCATGCACCCAAACCTTATGGACTGGCCCCGAGAAATCTACCTTGGTGATCCAGCCATCACGAACATCTGTATCAAATCGTTCGGCTTGCTGTTGGAACTCAATCATCATTTCGGGTCCTGTTATCCCATTGGGATATCCCGGATAATTTTCTACTTCAGTTGTCGTGGTTAACTGGCCACCGGGTTGAGTTCCCTGATATAAAACAGGATTCATATTTGCTCTGGCGGCATATATGGCTGCGGTATATCCCGCAGGTCCAGAGCCGATGATCAGACATTTTACTTTTTCAATTTGTTCAGACATTTTGAATAACTTTTACGCAAACAAAAGTAGGATTTTTATAGAATTCCTTACATATAAGTTATTAACACTTCCTATTCCCCAATATTTTTAATCTATTGATCTAACTATCTATCCTTTTTTTTGTAAATTGTATGTACACTCTAACCATTTATCATAATGAAAAATCTATTGATTCTTAGCTGCATTCTAGGTTTGATATTCACCTCATGCAAGACTGACAAAAACACTGATCAAAACGATTCCACCGAAAATTATCCGAAGGAAAAATTGACCCTTGAAGGCGCTTGGGAACTTGTCAGTTTTTATAATTATGTCGATAATGAAGTTTCTGATACCATTTATAGGTCCGATAAATTGAAACAGATAAAAATGTATACAAAAAGTAAGGTCATGTGGAGTAAATCCTTACCCTCGGATTCATTGGAATGGTTCGGGTTTGGAAGTTATGAGTATAGTGATAGTACCTTATATGAAGCTTTGGATTACGGATCTAAAACCATGAATCAAATTCTGATGGACCAAACGGAATTTCAGTTTCTATTATATTTAGATAAAACAAGGTTTACTCAAATTGAGATCGATGCCGATGGCAATAAAATCTATGGCGAGAATTATATAAGGATTGAATAAAAAAGCCTGATAATTTTCTTAAAAAAGTAAACTTTCTACAAAAATTTCAAGCTTTATTTTGTCGGGGTGGCAGGATTCGAACCTGCGACCTCCGCGTCCCAAACGCGGCGCGATAACCGGGCTACGCTACACCCCGAATTGATTATCTTCTAAATATCTTTTAGCTCCTCTTTTCTTGATTTTCTTTTCCAATAGAAGAGCTTTTGAACGTGATTCCAACTCAATTTTCCAAATCAATTTCCAGGGAATCCCTGATTTTGTTGATTTTACATGACCTAAATTATGTCTATCAAGTCGTTTGCTTATATTTTCAGTTTGTCCAACATAGTACTTTTCTCTTTTGAAACTATATAATATGTAAACAAAATATTTCATCTTTTGGGTGGTCACGCCTCGGCGTGACGACCTCCGGGTCCCAAACGCGGCGCGATAATAACGCCAAAGCGTTATAAACCGGGATGAGACCTGCCACGCCAATGGCGTGGTACAGCCCGAAAAACGACTGCAAATATATGGCTTTCTTTTGAATTCAAACCCTTTTTATTTTGTAAATTCCATTCAAAATAATCAGTTATGAAATCAACGTATTTAATAGTGCTATTGACCTTTATTTTTGTCTTTTCATGTAAAAAAAATCCAGAGTATTCAACAGCTAAACTCGTAACTAGCCAGTTCAACTATTCGCATGAAGTGATTGTTGACGGTATGAACATTCCCTGGGGATTCACTTTTCTGCCTGATAATTCCATGCTCATTACCGAAAAGCTCGGTGAACTTATTCATTTTAAGAATGGAAAAAAGACGCTTGTTGAAGGCTTACCAAATATTGAAGTATTGGGTCAGGGCGGACTCATGGATATTGAACTGCATCCTGATTATGAATCTAATGGATATATTTATATTTCCTATGCTTCAACCAAAGGCGAAGGAAAGGGTGCGAACACCGCCATAATGCGCTGTAAACTTGAAAACTTTAAACTGGTAGATCAAAAAGTATTGTATAAGGCAAGTCCGAATAGTAAACGCGGCCAACATTTTGGGTCACGCATTGAATTCGATAATGACGGTTACCTCTATTTTACAATTGGTGATCGGGGTAACCGCGATATAAATCCTCAAAACATAGAGCGTGATAATGGTAAAGTATACCGATTACACGACGACGGCCGAATCCCTGCAAGCAACCCTTTTGTAAGAGATCGAAATGCCAAAAAAGCAATATTTAGTTATGGCCATCGTAATATTCAAGGGATGATCAAACATCCTGAAACCGGGGAAATATGGACCCATGAGCATGGACCAAAGGGTGGTGATGAAATCAATATAGTTGAAGCAGGAAAGAACTATGGCTGGCCAAAAATTAGCTATGGCATTAATTATATAGGGACGAAATTCACCGATCATACTGACTTACCGGGAATGGAACAGCCTTTGCATCATTGGACGCCTTCCATTGCCCCGAGTGGAATGGCATTTGTTACAAGTGATGTTTATCCCGGCTGGAAGGGAAATCTTCTTGTAGGCTCATTGAAATTTCAATATTTAAACCGCTGTGTTATAGAGAATAACAAAGTCGTTTCGGAAGAAAAATTGATCAAGGGGCTTGGTCGGGTAAGAAGCGTGAAACAAGGTCCAGATGGCTATATTTATGCAGGTATTGAAAATCTTGGTATAGTTAAAATAATTCCGAATAAATAATCTTAAATTAGGGGCGAAATAAATTTCTTGATTTAATGCTCATAATTGGAATTGCCGGAGGAACCGGTTGTGGAAAGACAACGGTTGTGAATCAAATTTTAAACGAATTGCCTGATGGCGAGGTTGGCGTTATTTCACAGGATTCATATTATAAAGATTCGTCACATCTCAGCTATGAAGAGCGCGTTAGTACCAATTTTGATCATCCAAGATCGATAGATTTTGAACTATTGGCAGAACATCTGCAATTGCTAAAGAAAGGCGAGGTGATCAACCAGCCCATTTACTCCTTTGTTCAACATAACCGAACAGGTGATACTGTGTTAACGCAGCCCAGAAAAGTGATGATTGTTGAAGGCATTTTGATCCTGACCAATCCTGAGCTCAGAGAAATGTTTGATATTAAAATATTTGTGCATGCCGATAGCGATGAACGCCTCATCAGGCGATTGAAACGCGATATAGCAGAGCGCGGTCGAAATATCAATGAAGTGCTGAAACGTTATCAATCGACCTTAAAACCCATGCATGAACAGTTTATTGAGCCTATGAAAGAATATGCTGATATAATAATTCCAAACAATAAATATAATACGGTTGCGATTGATATTGTAAAGACCATTATAAACGACAGGTTGTAGATGGAAGAGCCTCAAAAGAAATATAAAAAATACCTCAAGCCCTTCAAGAATGTATTCGTTCTTATTCTCCTTATTTTTGCCATTTGGATGTTATTTTTCGATAGTAATTCATGGTTTATTCATAATGAATTGAATGAGAATATTGAAAAACTGGAAGAGGAAAAAGAGTATTATGAAGGGGAGATCGAAAAAGACCAAAAGGAGATTAAAGAATTGAGTTCGGAAGAAGGCATCGAAAAATATGGTAGAGAGCACTATAAAATGAAAAAGGAAGATGAAGAGATCTACCTTATTGAATATGAAGATAGTATAGCCAAGCAAAAGAAAAAAAAGAATGACTGATTTGTTTAATGATTTTGAAGGCGTTTCATCAAAAGCCTGGAAACAAAAAATCCAAGTCGATCTTAAAGGAGCCGATTATAATGAGACCTTAATCTGGAATTCGAATGAGGGTATCGATGTGAAGCCATTTTATCATTCCGATGATCATGGCTCGGTTATTTCAAAACTTCCTAAAGAAACATCAGAAGTAAATATTTGTCAGTCCATTTATGTTAATGATTCTGAAAAGGCAAATGCAAAAGCCATAGATGCAATTAACAAAGGGGCAACTGCCTTAATTTTTAAAATTCCTTCAGAAGAAATTGACCTCAAAAAGTTATTACAAGATCTCGACCTTTCCTCCATCCCGATTTATTTCCAGTTTCAATATTTATCTGCGGATCTAATCAAATCGTTACAATTGTTAGCGTCGGTCTCAACGATGCGTTTGAATATTGATCTGATCGGAAATTTAGCCCGATCGGGGAATTGGTTCCATAATCTAAAACAAGACCACCAGTTGCTTGAAGAGATCATGAAAAAATCTTCATCATTCCATTCTGCTTTAAGTGTTGATATGTCCTTATATCAAAATGCCGGCGCCAATATGGTGCAGCAGCTTGCATATGGCATGGCCCATGCAAATGAATATTTGAATCATTTTCAAAACAGGCTCGATCAGCCGATTGTATTTAATGTTGCGATTGGAACAAATTACTTCTTTGAAATAGCAAAACTTCGAGCGCTGAGGACGCTTTGGTCGACCCTGGCTTCAGAATATGAAGCCGAAACGCGTTGTGATATTGTTGTAAGGCCTACGAAACGCAATAAGACCATATATGATTATAATACCAATCTGTTGCGTACCACAACCGAGTGCATGAGTGCTATCGTAGGTGGCGCAGATTCCATTTGCAATTTACCATACGATGCAATCTATCATAAGGACAACGAATTTGGTGAACGTATTGCCAGAAATCAGCTATTGATCTTAAAGCATGAAAGTTATTTCGATCTGGTAAATAATCCCTCTGATGGCGCTTATTATATTGAAAGTTTGACCAATGAAATGGCTCAGAAAGCTCTTGAACTATTCAAAGATATCGAGTCAAATAATGGCTTTTTATCACAACTAAAAAATGGGACCATTCAAAGAAAAATAAAGGAAAGTGCCTCCAGGGAACAACAACAGTTTGATGATGGGAAAAAGGTTTTATTGGGCACTAATAAACATCCAAATGCGAAAGATGTAATGACTAATGAGTTAGAGTTGTATCCTTTCGTTAAGATCAATAAACGCAAAACGCTCATTGAACCAATAATTGAAAAACGACTGGCCGAGTCTATGGAACAAGAGCGTCTAAAATCAGAATAAATTAAATGAAAATGAAATTAAAATCAGTCCTTGTAATAACTAGTGCCATACTTCTCTTTAGTTGTAATTCAGAACCAAAGTTGGCCTTTAAATATGCAGCTGAAAAGAATTTGTTTGCATGTCCCGATGTGGATATGGAACTTATTAAAGAAGCAGTCTATGCCTTTGAGGCCTTTATCTTTGAAAATTATTCTTTCAACGCCCCTGACATCGAAAAAGCGGCCTACTTTAATTATTTGAAAAATTCGGAAGCAAAACTATTACCAATGGGTGAAAAGTTTGATGATCATATTAAAAATGTCTTTTACGCCCTAAAAAGTGAAGCATCACTCTGGTCTGGAAGCGATGATCACAAGACTTTAAATTTGGATCATGAAATCGTCAAGTGTATTTCTGATCATATTGCCATTGAAGCTGTGAAGCCGGTTTTTAAAACCCTCGTCGATTCCAAAACACTGAGAGGTGAAATTTTTGCGCCTACTTTAAGATCTCATTTTAACAGAATGAAAGAAGATCGTGCACTTGCTACCTATGTTGCACTCGATCTGTTTTATGCCAAAATATTTCAATTTGATTTGTCTTTGACTCCAACTGAGTTAGCAAAACAAATCCGTGAGATAAATGACGAACATGTTGGACATCAACATTAAAAATTAGAATGAGCCGAAAAAGCCTTCAACATATTGAATTACAAACAGATCAATTTCAGCTTAGACCGAAAGAAATAAAAACCTTTCAGACTGCCGAAAATATAGAATTGCAGTCAATTTATGGTCCCTCAGATTTAAATGAAGTTAAGCACCTAAATTTTATCGCTGGTGTCCCTCCTTATTTAAGGGGGCCATATAGTACAATGTATGTTAGACGGCCCTGGACAATTCGTCAATATGCCGGGTTTTCTACGGCCGAAGATAGTAATGCCTTCTACAGGCGCAATTTAGAGGCAGGTCAGAAGGGATTATCTGTTGCTTTCGATCTCGCGACCCATCGCGGTTATGATTCTGATCATGAACGTGTAGAAGGCGATGTTGGAAAAGCAGGGGTTGCTATAGATAGTGTTGAAGACATGAAGATCTTATTCGATCAGATCCCACTAGATAAAATGTCGGTATCCATGACGATGAATGGTGCGGTTTTACCAATTATGGCTTTCTATATTGTTGCTGCCGAAGAACAAGGTGTCAGTACCGAACAGCTATCGGGAACCATACAAAATGACATTCTGAAGGAATTCATGGTGCGCAACACTTATATTTATCCACCCTCACCTTCAATGAAGATCATTTCCGATATTTTCGAATACACCAGTAATAATATGCCCAAATTCAACAGCATCAGCATCTCCGGCTATCATATGCAGGAAGCTGGTGCTACTTGCGATATAGAGCTGGCATACACTTTGGCTGATGGCTTGGAATATATTCGGAAAGGTATTGAGGCCGGATTGGATATCGATACATTTGCACCGCGTTTGTCTTTCTTCTGGGCCATTGGAATGAATCATTTCATGGAAATTGCAAAGTTAAGGGCTGCCCGAATGCTATGGGCGAAATTGGTTAAAGGTTTTAATCCTAAAAATCCCAAATCCCTGTCCTTACGTACCCATTGCCAAACCAGTGGCTGGAGTTTAACCGAACAGGATCCATTTAACAATGTCGCACGAACCTGCATTGAAGCTGCTGCAGCTGCATTCGGTGGAACGCAAAGCCTGCACACAAATGCATTGGACGAGGCCATTGCCCTGCCAACAGATTTCTCGGCTCGGATAGCCAGAAATACTCAAATATTTCTTCAGGAAGAAACCTATATCACGAAAACTGTTGATCCCTGGGCCGGAAGTTATTATGTTGAAAAACTGACACATGACCTCGCCCATCAAGCCTGGACTCTCATTGAGGAAGTAGAAGATCTGGGTGGTATGACCAAAGCGATCGAAGCTGGGATTCCAAAAATACGAATTGAGGAGGCAGCCGCAAGAAAACAAGCACGCATCGATTCGGGGGAAGACATTATTGTTGGTGTGAATAAATACACCTTAGATGAAGAAGACCCATTACATATTCTTGAAGTCGATAATCAGACGGTTAGAAATGCGCAAATAGAACGATTAAATCGCATTAAAAAGGAACGAAATCCCGAGACAGTACGTTTAGCTTTATCAAATTTAGCCAAAGGGGCTCAATCAGGAGAAGAAAATTTATTAGCTTTAGCGGTAAATGCGGCCAGAGAACGGGCAACACTAGGAGAGATTAGCGAAGCTCTTGAATCTGTATTCGGTCGATATAAAGCACAAATCAAATCATTTTCAGGCGTGTATAGCAAAGAAATTAAAGGCGATAGTTCATTCCATAGAGCACAACAACTTGCAAATTCGTTTGCCGAACAGGAAGGAAGACGACCTCGTATAATGATCGCAAAAATGGGTCAGGACGGCCATGACCGCGGTGCAAAAGTTGTGGCAACAGGCTATGCTGATGTTGGTTTTGATGTAGACATCGGACCGTTATTTCAAACGCCAGCCGAAGCGGCAAAACAAGCTGTTGAAAATGATGTTCATATTCTCGGTGTATCATCTCTGGCTGCGGGCCATAAAACTCTTGTCCCACAGGTCATAGAGGAGCTAAAAAAATACGGTCGCGAGGATATCATGGTCATTGTTGGTGGTGTCATACCGAAGCAGGATTATCAGTATTTATTTGATGCAGGTGCAGTAGCGGTATTTGGTCCCGGCACCAAAATCAGTGAGGCCGCTATTAAAATATTAGAAATTCTAATAAATTAAACCGCCTAATAAATAAAGGCCAAATCGGTTAAAAACCTCCGCCTTTTGTTAACAAGTTACGTTTTTTATCCTCGTAAATAGTTGTATTTTTACGCATAATTAAACCAAATCATTTAATGGGTAAAATCATAGCAATTGCCAATCAGAAAGGCGGCGTTGGAAAAACAACTACTTCAGTAAATTTAGCAGCTTCACTTGGTGTATTAGAAAAAAAGGTCCTTCTTATTGATGCCGACCCTCAGGCTAATGCGACCTCAGGGCTGGGTATTGAAGTTGAGCAAGTGGAATTAGGAACTTACCAGTTGTTAGAGCATACCTGTTCGGCAGAGGAATGCATTTTAGATGCAAATTCTCCGAATGTCGATATTATTCCGGCGCATATCGATCTGGTTGCGATAGAGATCGAACTGGTCGATAAAGAAGATCGTGAATCGATGCTGAAAAGAGCCATCGTTCACCTTAAGGATGACTATGATTTCATTATCATTGACTGTGCGCCTTCATTGGGACTATTGACTTTAAATGCATTGACGGCAGCTGATGCGGTAATTATACCTATTCAGTGTGAGTATTTTGCCCTTGAAGGTTTAGGAAAATTGCTCAATACGATTAAGAGTGTTCAAAAAATCCATAATCAGGATCTCGATATCGAAGGGTTATTATTAACCATGTACGATTCACGCCTACGACTGTCGAATCAGGTGGTTGAGGAAGTTCAGAAGCACTTCAATGATATGGTTTTCAAAACAATTATTCAGCGCAATGTGCGTTTAGGAGAAGCACCCAGTTTTGGAGAGAGCATCATCAATTACGATGTGAGCAGTAAGGGTGCGTCCAATTATTTGAGTTTGGCGAAGGAGATTATTACGAAAAACGAAATTGAGGCATAATGGCGAAGGCGACGAAAAAACAAGCCCTTGGAAGAGGGTTATCTGCACTATTAAGAGACCCCGATAATGATATAAAATCGGTTGATGATAAAAATGCTGAAAAGGTAATAGGCAGCATCGTCGAACTCGATCTTGATCAAATTGAAACCAATCCGTTTCAACCGAGAACAAAATTCAACGAAGAATCGCTCCGCGAACTTGCGTCTTCCATCAAGGAATTAGGGGTTATCCAACCGATAACCGTTAGAAAAATCGGATTTAATAAATATCAACTGGTGTCCGGCGAACGTCGTTTTAAGGCCTCTAAATTGATAGGCCTTAATTCCATCCCAGCTTACATCAGAATTGCAAATGACCAGGAATCTCTGGAAATGGCATTGGTTGAGAATATTCAACGTCAGGATCTGGATCCTATTGAAATCGCTTTGTCTTACCAACGATTGATCAGTGAGATCAAATTGACCCAGGAACAAATGAGTGAACGGGTAGGAAAAAAGCGATCGACAATAAGCAACTATCTGCGATTATTAAAACTTGACCCGATCATTCAAACAGGAATGCGTGATGGTTTCATTTCAATGGGACATGGTCGTGCACTGATCAATATTGAGGATCAAGGCACCCAATTGAACATATACGAGAAAATACTTTCAAAGAATTTATCTGTTCGTGAAACCGAACAGATGGTACGCCATTTAAAACAACCTAAAGCAATTGTCGAACCTACCAAAGAAGAATTGCCAAAATATATAAAAAAAGGCGTCAAAGAAATTTCAGAATACTTCGGACATAAAGTTGCGGTTAAAATTGCCAAAAACGGAAGTGGTAAAATTGTTATCCCTTTTCATTCGGAAGAAGATTTTAACAGGATAAAAAAATTGGTTAAAAGTGCAAAATAAACTGCTCTATTGTTTAGTTTTTTTTCTTCTGCCCTTTCTTGCTGTTTGTCAGGATGAAAATGACGATCAACTCGAGGAACGAAATGTGGTCATTCAAGATACCATATTGGCGACATCCATAGATCCGCTTTCACCATCAAGAGCGGCATTTTATTCGGCCATACTTCCCGGCTTAGGCCAGGCCTATAATAAGAAATACTGGAAGATCCCCGTTGTATATGCAGCCCTGGGAACAGGCATCTATTTTTATATCGATAATACCAATGAATACAACCGCTATCGTGATGCCTTCAAAAGCAGATTGGCAGGCTTTGATACCGATGAATTCTGGGGGACAGATGCCAATGGCGATCCTTTGCCATCGCCAATTATTTCGGAAGACGGATTGATAAGGGCGCAACGCACCTTAAGACGAAACCGGGAGATCTCCCTTCTGGTCACACTGGGTATCTACGTTTTAAATATTATCGATGCCAATGTTGACGCGCATCTATTGCAGTATAATGTTGATGAGAATTTAGCGGTAAAACCGCATTTTAAACTGAACGAACTCGATGCTACTACCAATTTAGGGCTCACAGTAGATTTTAAATTTTAAGACATGAGAATTGCATTGCTGGGCTATGGAAAAATGGGGAAGGCTATCGAAAAAATGGCCGAGTCAAGAGGGCATTCCATTGTACTTAAAGTAACCGGCAAGTCGGATGATTTTGATATTACAACCGCCGACATGGCCATTGATTTCAGTATTCCCGATGCGGCTAAGGACAATATTGCCAACTGCTTAAAAAACGGTATTCCTGTTATATCAGGTACAACAGGTTGGTTAAATGATTATGAGAATATGGTGACCCTATGTCGTGAGCGTGATGGCGCATTTATTTATGCTTCCAACTTTAGCCTTGGTGTAAACATCCTTTTTGAAATGAATAGAAAACTGGCCAAAATGATGCAGGGGCTGTCCCAATATAAGATTGATATCGAGGAAATACATCATACACAAAAATTGGATGCACCCAGTGGTACTGCAATTACCCTGGCGAATTGCATCATTGAAAATTCAAACTACAAAAACTGGATATTGAATGAGGAGGGTACCAAAGAATCCCTCGCTATTAAAGCGAAGCGAATGGGTAAGGTTCCGGGTACCCATATCATAAATTTCAATTCGAACGTAGATAAGATTTCAATTGCCCATGAGGCATATAATAGAGACGGATTCGCATTAGGCGCGGTAGTGGCAGCAGAATGGCTTCTTGGTAAAACAGGAATTTTTACAATGAAAGATGTGTTAAATATTGGTTAAGATGTCTCATATTTGTAACAATAAAATAAAAGTCTTAACAAACTAACAAAACAGGAGGTGTATGACTTGGACAGAATGGTTAATTGTCGGCTTCATAATTCAGATTATCCATGGTTTAGGCACATGGAAACTTTATATTAAAGCCGGGCGAAAAGCATGGGAAGCATTTGTACCAATTTATAATGGTGTCATTTTAATGAAAATCATTTCCCGGCCATGGTGGTGGATCATCTTAATGTTCCTTCCTATTATAAACCTGATTATGTTCCCGGTAGTTTGGGTTGAGACCGCTCGAAGTTTTGGCAAAAATACCGTTATTGATACGGCCTTAGCTGTATTGACCTTGGGATTCTATAATTTCTATCTCAATTATGTAGCCGATGTGTCTTATGTCGAAAATAGAGAACGAAATCCGAAATCCTCTTCAGGAGAATGGGTGAGTTCCATACTCTTTGCTGTGGTGGCTGCAACCCTGGTTCATACCTATTTCATGCAACCTTATGTGATCCCAACCTCCTCACTGGAAAAGTCATTGTTAGTGGGTGATTTCTTGTTTGTAAGCAAATTCCATTACGGCGCCAGAGCACCAATGACTGCTGTTGCCGCACCTATGGTTCATGATACAATCCCTATTGCAAAGGTGAAGTCCTACATAGCCGAAGATCGGCGTGAAAAGGCCAAATCATGGAAAAATAAGTTACAATTCCCTTATTTCAGATTACCCGGATTTCAGGACATAGAACGTAACGAAATTGTAGTATTTAACCAACCCGCCGATACAATGTACCATATGTACAAACCAGCAGATCGATACTATTATAAGCCCATAGATAAAAAAACCAATTTGGTGAAACGCTGTGTGGCCTTACCTGGAGACTCTTTAGAATTACGGGATGGTTATGTTTATATCAATGGTGAAAAAAACGTCCTTCCTGATCGCGCACAATTGCAGTTTTCATATTATGTACAGCCGAAATCGGTTCAGTTTAATCCAAGGGTCATGGCCGATCGTTACGATATCACAGACCCGTTTGGCATCATCAACCAACAGAACACCTATAAATTTGTAGCCATAAGTGATGCTGCTTTAAATAAATTTAAAGATCACCCTAATGTTGGATCGATCACGCCCATAAAACAGGATAAAGGTGTTCGCGGACAAGGGATTTTCCCCAATCATCCAGATTACAATTGGAATAACGATTGGTTTGGGCCACTTTATATTCCGGAAGCCGGAAAAACCATTGCGCTTAATTTGGAGGTTCTTCCCTTATACAGGCGAATCATTACCGAATATGAAGGAAATACATTGAGTATAAAGGGCAATCAAATTTTTATCAATGATCAACTCGCTTCCAATTATACCTTCAAACAAGACTATTACTGGATGATGGGTGATAACCGGCATAATTCTTTAGATGCCCGTGTCTGGGGATTTGTCCCTTTTGATCATGTGGTTGGAAAACCCGTTTTTATCTGGATGAGTTGGAACGGAATAAAGAATCCGAGAATGGCTCGATTTTTTACAACCGTTCATGGCAGTGGCAAACCAGTGTCTTATTTAATTCCATTCCTGGCACTTATACTGGTATGGTATGGGATAAGTAAATGGAGAAAACGCAAAAAAGCCGCCTCCTCATAACTTAGGTCTTTTAATTGATGGATATTTTGATGCATCCCAGTTATTTCCCAAATATTGCGAGCTGCGTCGCTATGGTCAATGCCTCTGACCTCCATCTGGAAATTCATGATACTTACCAAAAGCAGACCTACCGAAATCGTGCTCATATATATAGTGCAAACGGCAAATTGTCCTTAAATGTTCCGGTAACATATTCTCAAAAAAACAGACAATTTTATAAAGAAGTTCAAATTGCCAATGATGGGAAATGGCAGGCTGTACATTGGAAATCTTTGCATAGTGCCTACAGCACCTCACCCTATTTTGAATTCTATGCCGATGAGCTAAAACCGTTGTTTTTAAAAGAATACAAACACATTTTTGCATTTAATATGAAGTGCTTGGAAGTCGTTTCAGAATGTTTGCAATGGAGCCTCACCTATTCCTTTACTGAGGCTTATGAGAAGTCTTCAACAAATTTAGATTTAAGGACATTGATAAAGGCCAGAAAAGAAAAAGAATTCGCACTCGAT
Source organism: Flavobacteriaceae bacterium (assembly GCA_013001965.1). Lineage (GTDB taxonomy): Bacteria > Bacteroidota > Bacteroidia > Flavobacteriales > Flavobacteriaceae > JABDLA01. The sequence goes on from JABDLA010000035.1 coordinate 28,362, forward strand.
CCTTATGTCCAGGTATTCTCAAATAAACATGGATTTATCAGCAATCTAAGCATTTTGGACCTGTTGTTTAACGAAGGGCCAAACACACTCAATTATCTCAAAAATCAAGATTTTAATCAGTTCAAATTATAAACTGATTCTGGTAAGAATTGGATAATGGTCAGATAATTTAATATCATAGGTTCTGAAATGGTTGATCTTAAATTCAGGGTCGGCTAAAATAAAATCAATTCTGACGGGGAAATATTTAAAATCATAGGTTCGTCCAAAACCATTTCCGGCATTGACAAAAGCATCGACCAGATCGCCTTTAATCAATTTATAGACATAAGAATAAGCCGTGTTATTAAAATCACCACAAATGACCATTTTATAAGGCGATTTCTCCTTATGATGAACGAATAATTCGGCCTGATCCTGCTGTAATTTGAAGGTATTTGCCGCTCTACGAATGAGCCGCTCTGATTCTTCCGATTTGAACTCATCCACATTGGCATTTATCCCGGAGGACTGCAAATGCACATTATAAATACGAATCGTATCTCCGGCTTTTACAATATCTGCAAATATCGCATTGTTGGCTGTATCCTTAAACTCAATCGAGCCTGAATTGACAATGGGGTATTTCGACCAAATTGCTTGTCCGTGTTTCATTCTAGTCCCTGAAAGTTTCTCATATTTATGGTCGTAATCAGGCAATTCCATGTCTTCATCGGGATGAAATTCCTGAAAACTTATGACGTCCGGGTTCTCTTCTTTAATAAAGCTCGCGATCTGAGAGGCCACGTTGCTTTCTTCAATCCAGTCATAGACATTAAACAAACGAACATTGTAATTCATTATCGATATATTTTCATCGTCCGAAATATCTTTAGATGACGAAAACTTATATAGTGACCATACATAATTGTAGCCTATCACCAGGACCAAAACAGACACTAAAATTTGTTTTTTCACCTTGAGTAACCAATATACTCCAAAGAGTATATTTAAAATTATGAGCAAGGGAACTGCTAAACTTAAAACCGATAATAAGGCAAAATTTCTGGGAGCGACGTGAGGAAGTATGTATGAAAGCAAAAGCATGGTCGCGATGAGCGAATTCAAGAAAAAAATGATTTTATCGATGAAGCTGAGTTTCTTCATTATTTTTTTCCGGCTTTGAACAGAAATTCTTTTTCTGCCTGACTTAAACTATCATAACCACTTTTACTTATTTTATCTAAAATGAGATCAATTTGTTTCTGTTTATTAAACTCATCAAATTCATCTTTAGTATGTCCGGCATAGTGCTTCTTTTTTTTTCTATGGACGGTTTTTAAGTTCGCTTTTTTTGAACTTTTAAAGAGATTCGAAAGGCGATCCATGATAGCTTCAAATCCTTTACCTATATCTTTTCCGGCCTTTAAACGTGTGGCATAATAAAATCCTAATACATCACCGCCCAAATGCGCCACATTTCCTCCTGGATTATCTCCAAATAGGCCTAAAATATCGAAAGCGACCAGGGCGATGGCAATGTATTTTAGTTTGATATTTATCCGCACTAATCTAATTTCATAATCGGGCATGTAGCTGCTTAAAAAAATAAGGCAGGCATGAACACCTGCTGAAGCGCCTACCAAAGGCCCTGCAAATTCCAATATGCCCTTGGGCATTAGTGCAAAGACCAGCAAAAACGCCAGTCCGCCGGTTAAAATTCCGAGGAAATAAATATTCAGTGACATTTTTACCCGAAATAAATTTGAGAATGAACGCCCAACAAAATATAGGATCATCATATTAAAGACGAGATGCCAGAATCCGAAATGGGCAAATCCATAGGTGAAAATGGACCATGGTTTAACTATAAACTCGGAAAATTCTTTTGGTAGAGACAACCAACTTAAGCTGTCATAACGCGCATAGTCCTGAGACTTCCAAATGATCCAACCTAATATATAAATTACAAGGTTCGCTCCAATGATCTTCTCGAAGACCGTGATCCTGCTTAACTTGTCCTTTATGTCATAGTTGAGCGACGTCATTTAGTTCCATCTATACTTATCGAACTGATCTTTTTTCCAAAAGTACATCATTAAGAATCCCGTTAATGCTCCACCAACGTGTGCGACGTAGGCCGTGTTACTCGGACTAAAAAAGGACTGTCCTGTTAAGGCCGAAATAAGATCTAAAATAATGATCGCGGGGATGAAATATTTCGCTTTTATAGGAATTGGCAGGAAAATAAGCATCAGTTTACTCTCGGGAAACAGCATTCCAAAGGCTACCAGTATACCCATAATGGCTCCGGAAGCACCTACCATAGTGGTATTGAAGGCACCTACAAAACCACTCAAATCACCGCCTAAGATCGATTCCCAACCTGTATTATACTTCCCCTGGCCAAGAACATCAAGGATCTCAGCACTGTTATAGCCACCTGCAGTGAGCGCATCAAGCCCCGAATTGAATGTGAAATACAAATAGGCCAGCTGCAAAATGGCAGCTCCAAGGCCGGCCAGAATATAAAAGAACATGAATTTTTTGGAACCGAATACCTGCTCGACTGCAGTTCCAAACATCCATAAGGCAAACATATTAAACAAAATATGCATGAATCCGCCATGCATGAACATATGTGTCAAAATTTGCCAGGGTTGAAACAATTCGTTCTTTGGAAAATACAATCCGAAATATTCGTAAAATAATTCTCCGTTACCAATAGCCATGGTTCCAACAAACATCAAACCATTAATGATCAACAAATGTTTAACGCTTTCGGTTATTCCTACTCTCATATTTCTATTTGAATTTCTTTTCTAAATCATCATTACTTAAAGTAACGAAGGTTGGTGTATTCATTGGTGTAATGGAGGGTTCCTTACATGCAAACAGGCTATTGACCAAATATGCCTGCTCTTCCGAAGTCAGTTTTTGCCCTGATTTGATCGCTAAACTTTTCGCCAGGGATTTCGCTATGAGATCACTTTGACTAAAATGACTATCAGGAACCTGGTTATCCACATCATTTATAAGCTGCTCCAATACACTTGAAACATTCACTTCGGCAACACTAACCGGGATTCCGGTAATTTCAATATCGTCATGATCCAGCTTCGAAAATACAAAGCCTGTTTGTTCCAATTGTTTTTGGAGTCCTTGTAATGTGGCCACTTCAATGGTCGAGAATTGTAAGCTCAAAGGAAAAAGCAACTGTTGACTTACCGCTTCTTCAATAGTTATATTTTGCAGGAAGGATTCATATAAGATACGTTGATGTGCTCTGTGCTGATCGATAACCAATAGGCCTGATTTTATGGCGTTAACAATGTATTTGTTTTGAATTTGAAACGTTTGAAGTCCCGACTTCGTATCTTTTTCATCAAACATCGACAATAATTTATCGTCACTTTCAAATTGAACCTGACTAAACTCCTGATCTTGGCTGTTTCCCTTCGATTCTAAACCTACATACAAACTTTCCCAAGCTGCGGTCTGTTCCTTTTTAAAGGTCATTGATCTTTTTAAGGAGGCTTGCTCCTCTTTAAAGGGGTTGAACATTTCGTCGACTTCTACATTCGGGGCAGCAGCATGTTTATCTTTAAAGGTATAAGGCGTGTCAAGATTTGCATCACGATCAAAATCTAATACCGGAGCTATACTGAATTGACCAAGGCTATGTCGAACAGCTGCTCTTAAAATCGCATACAAGGTATGTTCGTCTTCGAATTTGATTTCAGTCTTAGTAGGATGGATATTGATGTCGATGGATTTAGCGTCGACTTCGAGATATAAGAAATAACTCGCATGGGCACCATCTCGTAACAAACCTTCAAAGGCCGCGTTAACAGCATGGTTTAAATATGAACTTTTGATAAATCGGTTATTGACAAAGAAAAATTGCTCACCTCGTGTTTTTTTCGCGAATTCAGGTTTACCAACAAAGCCTGATATTTTTACAACTTCGGTCTGTTCTTCAACCGGAACCAGTTTCTCATTGGTCTTTGGTCCAAAAATATTGACGATTCGCTGTCGGACATTTGACGCCGGCAGGCCAAACAATTCGCTACCATTGTGAAACATGGAGAAATTAATATCAGGATGAGACAGTGCAACGCGATGAAACTCATCTATGATATGTCTTAATTCGACATTATTGGATTTCAAAAAATTACGTCGGGCCGGAACATTGTAAAATAAATTCTTCACAGAAACCGAAGTCCCTGTTGGAGTTACCACTACTTCCTGAGACTGTATCTCACTGCCTTCAATTTTAATATGGGTTCCAGTTTCGTCCTCATCCAGTTTGGATTTTAATTCGACGTGAGAAATAGCAGCAATGCTGGCCAGGGCTTCACCTCTAAAGCCTTTTGTATGAATGTTGAACAGATCGTCGGCCGATCTGATCTTGGATGTTGCATGGCGTTCAAAACTCAATCGGGCATCGGTAGTGCTCATCCCAATGCCGTCGTCGATCACCTGGATCAAGGTTTTTCCCGCATCTTTTACAATGAGCTTTACCGTTGCGGCATTAGCATCTATGGCATTTTCCAATAGCTCCTTCACCACCGAAGCCGGTCGTTGCACAACTTCGCCTGCTGCGATCTGATTGGCTACATGATCTGGTAATAGTTGTATTATATCTGCCATTTAAATTTTATCCAAAGAAAATAGATAAATCGAAATCAATGATGAATAGGAAAATTAATAGTAAGGCGATTACAATATACAAAATACGGCGGTTAGCAGCTTTATCCTGTTCACCTTTAAGATCATCCAGGGCATTGTTAAAACGGGTTTTTAATCCGCCCGCACTACTAGCCGTTTTTCGAAATTCATCAAATTTATGTTTGATCTCCAATGGCCTGCCATCACCTTCTTTATCATAATATCGAGGTGTGTAATCGAATTTCTTGTTTTTACGTAATTTAAAAATTCCCATAAGCTTAAGTTTCAAAATTACTCAAAATCAAAAAGAAAGCCGAACTTCCTGACTTAAATTTTGTTAACAAAAACAGATTTTTAAAGTTTAGTGAAATACGATCAATGGGATCTCAGATCGGCCATTTTAATGGCGGCGATAGCAGCTTCTGTACCTTTATTTCCATGTTTCCCTCCTGAACGATCAATGGCTTGTTGCATGGTGTTATCGGTTAAAACACAGAAAATCACAGGCGTATGATGTAAGACATTCAAGTCTTTTATGCCTAGTGTTACACCCTGACAAACGAAATCAAAATGCTTGGTCTCCCCCTGAATAACACTGCCAATTGCGATAACTGCGTCAACATTTTGTGCTTGCATATGTTTGCAGCCATTGATCAATTCAAAACTGCCGGGCACATTCTGACGAAGAATATTTTCGGCCCTGGCACCACAATCGATCAACGCATCATAAGCGCCTTGATAAAGCCCTTCAGTAATGGTAGAATTCCATTCAGAAACAACAATCCCAAACCGAAAATCTTTCGCGCTTGGGATTGAATTTTTATCGTAATCGGATAAATTTTTATTTGCAGTTGCCATCTTTAGTTGCTTGCCGCTTCTGCCTTTCCTATAAATACATCGATATTAGCAGCTTCGGTACTCTGCGGAAAATCATCCTTGATTCTCTTGAAATATTTTAAAGCCTTTGCGTTCTCATTGAGGTCTAAGGCTACTATTCCCGCCTTGTAAAGATACATTGGCGTTGTGAAATCATTGGTTTTCATTTCAGCCGCTTTCTCATAATAATCAAGGGCATCTGAAGGCTGGTTTAATTGAACGAAGGCATCTCCAATAGCGCCCTGGGCAATTGGCCCTAAAGCATCATCACCGCTTGAGAAATCATTAAGGTATGCGATCGCATTTTGATAATCCTTCAAGTTCAAATAGGCCATTCCGGCATAATAATTCGCTAAATTTCCGGCTTTGGTGCTTCCGTGATTACTGATGATATCCAGCATACCGAATTTTCCTTCGCCTCCATTCAAAGCCAGATTAAACAACGAATCTTTTTCAACAGCGTTCACAGCCTGGTCGAAATATTGTTGTGCCTGGAACATATCATTCATGGCCTGACCTTCTTTTGGCTCCTGTATAAATTTATTATAACCCAAATAACCAAGCACCACTACAGCCACGACGCCAATAACAATAAAGATATATTTCTGGTTCTTTATAACCCATTCTTCGGTTTTAGACGCACCTTCATCAAGGGTATTAAATACCTCTGCCGTTTTCGATTGTTCTTCTATAACATCACGTTTTTTCGCTTTGTAACCCTTTTTCTTATAAGTCGCCATATATCGTAAATTATTGCGCCGCAAAAATAAAATTTTTATTGGTAATAAAAAGCTTATTTATTTGTTATTTTTCAATAATTTGCAGCGACTTTTTTAGATTTTTAGGTTAAATTTTTTCTGTTGATCCTATATTTTCCAATGGTTTTAAAAACATTGTCCTTACTGAACTACAAGAATTTTGACAATCGCACTTTTGAGTTTGATGACAAAATCAACTGCTTCGTTGGCCCAAATGGGATTGGCAAAACCAATGTTTTAGATGCCATTTATCATCTGTCTTATGGCAAGGGCTATTTTAACCCGATCTCATCGCAGAACATCAAACATGATAGTGATTTCTTTGTGGTTGACGGGTCCTATGAAAAAGATAATCGCGAAGAAAATATTATGGTGACCCTGAAGCGCGGCCAGAAAAAGATCATCAAAAGAAACGGCAAGATCTATGAACGCTTTAGTGATCATATAGGATTCTTACCATTGGTCATTATTTCGCCTGCAGATCGTGATTTGATCATAGAAGGCAGTGAAACACGACGTAAATTTATGGATAGCGTGATTTCTCAAAGTGACAAACAGTATTTAAAGGATCTCATCGCCTATAGTAAGATCATATTGCAACGAAATTCCCTTCTGAAGTATTTTGCCGCCAATCGAACCTTCGACCAGGATTCATTGGATGTTTATAATCATCAGATGGTTGAATTCGCTGACCCAATTTATAATAAACGCAAGGCCTTCATCGAGGCTTTCACGCCTATTTTTAAGGCACGCTATAAGGCTATTAGCAATGATAATGAGAGTGTTGAGCTCATTTATAAGAGCGACCTCAGTGAAGATGATCTTTTGGCACTTTTAAAAAGCAATATAAAGCGAGATCGAGCATTGCAATATACAAGTGTTGGCATACATAAAGATGATCTTAAATTTGAAATCGAAGGTCACCCTATTAAAAAATTTGGAAGTCAAGGGCAGCAAAAATCATTTCTGATCGCCTTGAAATTAGCCCAATTTGATTTTGTGAAACAGCAATGCGGCGTTAATCCCATTTTGCTTTTGGATGATATTTTCGACAAACTTGATGAACAACGTGTCGCACAAATTATTACCTTAGTCGATGATGAGAATTTCGGTCAATTATTTATTAGTGATACCCATCCCGAACGTACAGAAGAAGCGATTAAGAGTGTGCACCAAACCTATAAAATGTTCGAATTAAATTAAATTATGATGATTGGCAAGAAGATACTTTTGGTGTTCATTTTAACGGTATTGAGTTGCCGTCAGTCTGCCGAATCAATGATTCCTTATCTTGAAGGGTATTGGGAAATAAGTCATGTAGAAAAGAAGGGCAAGGTCATTAAGGAGTTCACAATGAATACGCAAGTTGATTATTTTGAAGTGCATGATGATCTCAGTGGGTTTAGAAAAAAAGTCAATCCAACTTTAGAGGGAAAATTTATCGTTTCAAAACACCAAACACCCTTTGCGCTCAAGATGATTGGAAATGATTTACAAATTCATTATTCTGATAATGACATTTCTTATGTCGAAACCATTTTAAAAGTGAATGCCGAAACTTTGATCATTAAAAATGAAGATGGAATCATCTATACATATACACCCTTTGAATCCTTAGATCTTAAGTTATGACAAAGCGCCATAATGAGCATATGAAACTAAGCGAAGTGCTGAAAGAATTTGTTGAAAACAATAAACTTCAGTCGGGTCTGGATAAGGTCGATGTTCATGATGCCTGGAAACAACTCATGGGTAAGGGGGTGAACAGTTATACCACCAATATCATTTTACAAGGCCAAACGCTTCACGTCCAGTTAAGTTCTTCGGTTTTAAGAGAAGAACTAAGTTACGGCAAAGAAAAAATAATCGCGATGCTCAACGACGCTTTGGGTAAACCGCTCATTAAGAAGTTGGTTCTTAGGTAAAAATACGTGACACCACGTATTGACTTCTATGCTTAAGAAGTTTACCTTTATGTCATAATAATAATTTTATTACAGTATTCTTTAAGTTTATTTAGTTAGTTATATATCTTAAATAGAATTTAACCTTCTGTTCTGGTGTTTGAAAAACAGAAAAAACGCAACCGATTCCGGTTGCGTTTTATGCATTTAAAAATGAGAGAATTTTCATATATTTTGTTAAAATATCGATTTTCCAATATATTAGTTTAACTTTGCAACTTATTAATATTTAATTTTATACAATGAGCAAAGGAACAGTAAAGTTCTTTAACGAACAAAAAGGTTTCGGCTTCATCATTGAAGAAGAGACCAACAAAGAGCACTTTGTGCACTTTTCAGGATTAATCGACGAAATTCGTGAAGGAGATAATGTGGAGTTCGAATTGACCGAAGGTAAAAAAGGAATGAACGCAGTAAACGTAAAAGTATTATAATAACCGTTTTTCACTTTTAAAAAAAAACCACCAGTTTTCACTGGTGGTTTTTTATTGCTTATTATTAAAAATAAGTTATCTATTCAAAATCAATCGCTTCGCAGAACTGTGTTGGTCAGAACTCAATCGTACGAGGTACAAACCATTTTTGAGGTTTGAATGCAATTCCATTCTGTATTTCGGGTTCTGGATATCTTCCAGTCTGTGAGTAGATAATAGCTTTCCTGTAAGATCCATCACATCAATCGTCACATCAGTATCCAGGAAGTTTTGCAGATCAAGATCTACCGTTCCTCTGGATGGATTTGGCGATAAGCCCCAATCTGCTAATCCTGCCGGATCTATTGCCGGTGGAACCGCACAACCATCCACTCTATCCAAGGTTAGGTTGAATTCTCCAGTATTTCCTAAGAATCCTGTTACAAAAATAAAATACGTTGTACCAGCAGTTGTAGGGAATTGTAAAAATGAACTAAATCCAGCGCATCCCGGACCATCATCATTGCCATCCACACAAGTTAAAAACGGGCATTCCCCGGAATACACTATAATTTTAGTATCGTAGTTAGCATTGTTGCATGTACTGGCAGTATAATCTCCACCTTCAGCAACAAATTGATACCAAAGTCCGGCATAATTACCTACAAAGGTTCCACAAGTATCCTCACCGCTATAATCATACAATGGTGCTCCATTTGTATTTCCATTTACCGTCTCACCGCATGCAATTGTAGGGGCATTATCATCACAAGGTAGTTCCGGTGGGCCAGAACAAGTAATATTCATTTCAAACACTCCTGTAGAGCTGCCATATCCAGCAACATATATCGAATATGTAGTTCCCGCTACACTAGGAAAAGTTAATTCTGATGTTAATCCAGGTCCGCTGTCATCATCACCATCGATGCATACTAGTGCACCGCAAGTACCTTCATAAACTACAACTCGCGTATCAAAACCTGAATTACCCAAATCTAAAGTAACAAAATCTCCCGTTCCAAGGAATGAATACCACACGCCTGCTGAATTGTTATCCGGCTGGAAAGTAATTCCACAGAATGGAGAAATTTCATCAGTATCAGTTGCAAAACTGGTATCACCGGTAACTACATCACCACAGGCAATCGAAAGCGCATCACCACAAAGGTCATTGGCCGGTGTAAGATCGGTCGTAAAGCTGGTCTCCGGACAACCTATGGCACTTCCGTTATCATTATATGGTGTAATGGTCACATAATAAGTCGTGTCATTACTCAATGGGCCAAGATCTAAGGTTGTCACATTACCAACATCCTGGTTATTGACCACATCAGAACCACCCGGGGATGTTCCTACATTAACTATATATCCTTGAACATAACCAGGGGCTACACTCCATGAAATATCTGCATCAGGGTCTGTAACTATAGATCCATCAGCAGGATCGGTCACAGATGTACAGCCGGGACGTGTATCGCAATTGATTTGATCACAAGCTCCTATTGAATCCCCATGATTAAGGTGTGCGTTTACGGCATTCACACTTACGCAAATAGTCTCACCTCTGTGACAAATGACCACCTTGTCATTATTTGGATTATTATCACAATCGGCATCAACAACTACCACAGTGGTTTCTGCTGTAGACGTACAGCCTTCAGCATCTGTTAGGGTTACTGTATACACCGTGGTTTCCGTTGGGCTTACTGTTACGTTAGCTCCAGAACCTGCGCCATTATCCCACTCATAAGTCAATAAACCTGTACCAAAGCCTACAGCTGAAAGATCGGCTGAATCCGGTGCAAAACCTTCAGCGCCAAGATATACCGTTTGGCAATCGTTGTCTATAGTCACATAGCAGGCGCAATCTACAGTTAAATTGAAATTACCAGTACCCGACCCAAAGCCATGTACATAGATATAATATAAAGTACCGGCAGTACTTTCAAATTCCAAGGATGATTGGAAATTAGGTCCACCACAAATTTGTAATCCCGAAGGATCAAAAAACGATTGATCATCATCATTAGCAGCAACACAATTCAGGTTGTTACATACACCTTCATAAACACTTAGTTTAGTATCATAATCAGAACCACAGGTGTCTAATGTTATCATGCCTCCTGTACCTTCAACGGTGTACCATACACCAGGGGCTGTAACTGATATGCCATCACATAACCCAGGTGCTCCGGTATCTGTGGCATCTTCTGTTGATCCTGTCACAGAATCTCCACAGGCCAGGCTAATGGCGTTTGGACATTCGTCATTGACAATTGGATCTGGTGGGTCAGTACATGTAAATTGCAAGGTAAAGTTTCCTGTTGCAGTTCCAAATCCATGAACCAGAATGAAATAGGTAGTTCCGGCAACAGTATCTAAAGGATCTGTTTGAGACGAAAAGCCACTACATCCAGCACCATCATCATTACCGGTTTCACAAACTAAGGCCCCGCAAGCACCGGAAAAAATACTAATCTTAGTATCGTAATCTGCTTGATTACAAGTACTTGCAACGATCGTACTACCATCACTTTCCCATTTGTACCAAACGCCCGGCGCAGTATTGGATGTGCCACAAAAACCGACATCATCAAATGTTTGCCCGACGGTAGTACCGGGATAAAGTGCAGGAATTCCGCTACTAGGCCCACATTGGATCTCAGTGGCATTATCACAGAAATCATTGCCAATACCTCGATTTTGTGCCAGGGCTGAATAACAGCCCAGCATAAGGAATACAATTATCCCTCTAAAAAATAGTTGATTACATTTCATATTAAATATATTTAGTTGATAAATAGTTACATATTCACTATTTGGGGCGCTGGTTGAAAGATGAGGGGAGCACCAATGCAGGATATTTTAATATGAAGTTTATAGAATTTGAAGTGATTAAATATATTAAATTTAATTGAAAAACTTAAAGAATTGTTAATAACTAAAAAAAACGCACCCAATAGGTGCGTTTTTACTTACAATATTATGTCATTTTTTACTAAAACATCTCTCTTCCGGCAAAATGAAAGGCGCCTTCAATAGCCGCGTTTTCATCGCTATCACTGCCATGAATGGCATTTTCACCTATAGATGTTGCATATAATTTACGAATTGTCCCTTCTGCTGCTTCCTCCGGATTAGTCGCTCCTATGATCGTTCTGAAATCTTCAACGGCATTATTCTTTTCCAAAATGGCCGCAACAATTGGTCCGCGTGTCATATACTCTACCAATTCACCATAGAAAGGACGCTCTTTATGTATGGCATAAAATTCCTTAGCATCTGCGGTAGTCATTTGAGTCAGCTTCATCGCTACGATCCGGAATCCTGAAGCCGTTATCTTATCTAATATTGCACCAATATGCCCTTTTTCCACGGCATCCGGCTTAAGCATTGTAAATGTTCTGTTTGTAACCATTAGTTCGTTTTAAATTGGTTGCAAAAATACCATTTTTATAGATATTTGCAACTTTTAATAGCCTTGGATAAGTTCCTGCTGCAGCCTATTCTTGTCGCCTCTCATTTGTAAGATTAAAGTTTTGGTTTCGAACTTCACTTTAATGATCCCAAAACTTTTATCTGAAACGACCTTGCCTACTCTGAACCTATTGGGTTCGGAGGTAAATTTATCGTAAGAATGCGTCAAACCGCTGGAAGTAAAATCAATTAAAGGATAGTCGACACCTTCAATGGTGGTCTTTGAAAATTCAGAAATATGGCGATCTCCTGACAGTACGATCACAGCCTTCGCCTTTGATGATTTCACCAGTTTTTTAAATCTATCAACCTCATGCGGCATATTGGCCCATTTTTCATAACCGTGTTCCTCAGGCAATACCTGAATACTGCTGATGACCATATTAAAATCGGCTTGAGATACATTCAATTCGTTTTCAAGCCATTTCCATTGTGCCTCTCCCAACATCGAACCTTCTCCATAGGAATTCTTTTCAAACTTGGTATTGGGTTTGGTCGATTTTTGCATGGATGTTCTATGGTATCTCAAATCTAAAACAATAAGTTTCACACTGCCTTTAGCTGTGGTGATCATTTCGGAATAATACACACCTTCACGCTTTCGCCGTTGATCCTCTTTCGAAACACCCAGAAAATCAAGAAGTAACTGCTGACTGCCTTTTTTCGCCTTAAACTCTAGCCCACCATCATTAAGTCCGTAATCATGATCATCCCAGGTACCGTGAATTTTTAGTTTTGACATGATCTCCTTATAGCCCTTTTGAGCAAGTTGTTTCTCATAATGCCTCGCCATGAGCTGCATATCATCGGTATCTGAATAGATATTATCACCACCCCATATCCAGTAGGACGGATTATTGGCCAGAACATCATCCCATAATGGGTTTTCAAGATCCTGATCGTTACAGGAACCAAAAGCTATGATGAGATCAGCATCTATTTGCTGAGCTGTACTGGTATTGGTTTCCGGTGCCTGGGTGGATTTACAGGCGGCAAAAATCAAGAGAACAATGAGCAGTTTTGCAAGGGTTTTCATTTTGATATCTTATGGATTAATTTTATACAAAAGTAGTTGAATTGATTTAATGGATACTGATTAAATTGTATATTCGCTTTTTATGACAAAAAATGAAATTTCAGAGATAAAACAACTGTTATCTTCTTCAAAAAAGATCGTAATAGTTCCTCATAAAAACCCTGATGGCGATGCCATGGGATCGTCCTTAGGCTTGTATCACTATCTGATCAATTTAGGACATACCGTTACTGTTATTACACCTAATGATTATCCTAATTTTTTGAAATGGCTTCCCGGTGACGAATCCGTTATGATCTTTGAGGGCAATTTGTCCTATTCAAAAAAACGAATCGATGAGGCCGATCTGATTTTCACTTTGGACTTTAATGACCTCAGCCGAACTGGTGACATGGCACCATTTCTCGAACAGTCTGAGGCTATTAAAATTCTGATCGATCATCACCAAGAACCTAAAGATTATGCGACATATATCTATTCAGATGTCGCTATGTGCTCAACGAGTCAGATGATCTATCATTTTATCGAAATGCTGGATGCTACCGCTGACATTTCTAAAAATATCGCTAGCTGTCTTTACGTAGGCATAATGACAGATACAGGTTCGTTTCGGTTTCCTACAACAACCAGTTTAACGCATCGCGTGGTAGCTGATCTTATTGATAAAGGTGCTGATAATTCACAGATTCATACCAATGTGTATGATAATAACAGTTATAACCGATTGCAATTACTGGGTTGCGCTTTAAATAATTTAAAGGTTATTCCCGAATTACATACGGCCTATATCAGCCTGTCTCAGGAAGAGTTAAATCAGTTTAATTTCAAGAAAGGTGATACCGAAGGCGTTGTAAATTACGGTCTATCAGTTAAAGGCATTCAGTTTGCAGCTATTTTTATCGAACATAAGCAAGAAGGCATCGTAAAGGCCTCATTTCGGTCTAAAGGCAGCTTTGACGTGAATACTTTTGCCAGAGATCATTTTAATGGTGGCGGCCATATCAATGCAGCAGGAGGACGTAGTGATTTGAACTTAAACGACACCATTGAGAAATTTATTAGTATATTACCACACTATAAAAATGACCTCAAATCATGAATAGAGTAGTATTAATAGCACTTCTGGTCCTTATCTCGGCCTGTAAATCACCTGAGGCCCGCTTTCCTGTTTCTCAAACTTCAGGTTCGTTTATCAAAGAATCGGCCGAACGCAATAAAAAATTGAATGAAGCTGAGCACAACCGCATAATAAAGATTATTCAGGAACAACCGGAACTCAGTTATAAAGCTTCAGAGAATGGCTTCTGGTACTATTACAATACCAAAAATGAAGCCGACAGCATTACACCGCAATTTGGAGATATTGTAAATTTCAATTACGATATAAAGGACCTTAACGGAAGGACCATCTATACCGAAAATGAAATTCGAACTCAAAATTATGCCATGGATCAGCAAGAATTATTTACCGGACTAAGAGAAGGATTAAAACTGATGAAAGCCGGTGAAATTGTAACCTTTTTGTTTCCATCGCAAACCGCTTTTGGTTACTACGGCGATGAAGACCGCATTGGCACCAATATTCCATTGATGTGTAAAGTCAAAGTCAACACCATAACTCAAAAAGAATCAAATTAACTTATTATTTCATGAATTTTATTAGAACGTCCTTAGCGCTAGTTATGGCCCTGTTTATTATGGGTTCAAGCTCCTGTCAAAAAGATAAATACCCCGAATTAGGCGATGGCCTTTATGCCGAAATTGTAACTTCAAAAGGGACAATGGTCGCCAAATTAACACCTGATAAAACCCCTGTTACAGTCGCAAATTTTGTAGCACTGGCCGAAGGGACGCATCCCATGGTCTCTGATGATTTTAAAGATAAACCATTTTATAACGGACTCATATTTCATCGGGTGATGAACGATTTTATGATCCAGGGTGGATGCCCTAATGGTAATGGTTCAGGAAATCCGGGTTATAAATTTGGTGATGAATTCGATGATTCGTTAAAGCATGATAAACCGGGAATTCTGTCCATGGCCAATCCGGGTCCAAACTCCAATGGCAGTCAGTTTTTTATCACTGAGAAACCAACGCCCTGGTTGGACAATCGACATTCGGTATTTGGTGAGCTGGTCTTAGGCATGGAAATTCAGGATACGATCTCAAATGTGAAAGTGCTTCAGGGTAATAAGCCGGAAGTGGACGTAACTATTGATGCTATCAATATTATAAGACAAGGCTTCGATGCACGTAAGTTTGATGCCGTTAGCGTTTGGGAAACCGAACTCCCACTTTTGGAGGAAAAACGAAAAAAGAAAGAAGAAGAAGCACGATTGAAACGGGAAGAAGAGCAACGCCTTATTAAGGAAAAATCAGAAATTGCCAAGGCCGAATTCATGAAAAACAATGCCTCTTTAAAAGGCCGTGTTGAAAATTTACCAATTGGGATTAGCATGATATTTACAAAGGAAGGCACAGGCAAGAAACCAACTTCGGCTCAAAAAGCCTTGATCGATTATGCCGGTTATTTTGAAAACGGTGAATTATTCGATACGAGTTGGAGTGCTATTGCGAAAGAACACGGCAAGTATAATGAAACCCGGGACCAACAGGGTGGTTATGCACCATTTCCAATGATCTATAATGAAACTGCACGCTTAGTTCCCGGTTTCAGGGCAGCCATGCTTAATATGAAAGTTGGTGATAAGGCACGGGTGTTCATTCCCTCCTATCTGGGATATGGTCCGGCCGGATGGGGAAATGGGTTGATCCCACCGAATACCAATTTGATCTTCGACCTTGAACTTGTAGGTATTGAAGGTGAAAATTAAAAGATACTAACCGCTCTTTGAGCGGTTTTTTTATGCCTTTTCAGGTATACGTTTTAAGATTTCCAGCACAAATTTCCAATATTTTTGAACCGAGGAAATTTGGGCGCGTTCATCGGGAGAATGTGCACCAAGGATATTCGGACCGAAACTGATCATATCCATTTCCGGATAATTGGTCCCTAGAATACCACATTCCAAACCGGCATGACAGGCTGCCACATGAGGCGCTTCTCCATTGAGTTCAACATATAATGAGCGCATTACTTTTAATATGTCGGAATCCATATTGGGAGTCCATCCCGGGTAATTTCCTGAAAATGCGACTTCGCAACCGGCCAGTTCAAAAGTTGATTTCAGCATGTTGGCGAGATCCATTTTAGAGGATTCTACTGAAGATCGGGTGAGACAGCTTATTTTAATCTGGCCATCCTTAACGACGACACGGGCAATATTATTAGAGGTTTCAACAAGATCAGGAATATCGGCACTCATTCTATAAACACCATTACAGGCCGCATACAGTGCTTTGATCAGGCCTTCCTGAGTGGAAACGACCATTACTTTCTGAGGAGTTGAAGTTTGTTCAACTATAATCATCAATTCGGGTTCCATTGTTCTTAATTCAAATTTGATCGCGTTGCCCTTTTCTCTCACGGCCGATTCAAAATCTGTTTTTCTTTGCTCATCTATGACTACGGTCGCAAAACTTTCACGTGGAATTGCATTTCGTAAGCTGCCGCCATCAATTTCGGCTATTCGTAATCCGAAATGTTTATTCCCATCATACAACAACCGATTCATGATCTTATTGGCATTACCTAATCCCTTATGAATATCCATACCCGAATGTCCGCCCTGCAAGCCTTTAACTTCAATACGATATGCAATTGCATTATCGGCAGTCTCTTCCTCAATATAATTTCGAGTTGCGGTCACATCAATACCACCGGCACAACCAACACCTATCTCATCGTCTTCCTCGGTATCAAGATTTAAAAGGATCTCACCTTTCAAAAGGCCACCCTTCAAACCCATGGCACCGGTCATTCCTGTTTCCTCATCTATAGTAAATAAGGCCTCAATTGGTGGATGTTCAATGGTATTGCTTTCTAAAATGGCCATGATCGTTGCCACGCCTAAGCCATTATCTGCACCCAAAGTAGTGCCTTTGGCTTTTACCCAATCGCCATCGATCATCATTTCAATGCCCTGCGTATCAAAATCGAAATTCGTATCGGCGTTTTTTTGGTGAACCATATCTAAATGGGACTGTAAAACCACAGTTTTCCTATGCTCCATTCCCGGTGTAGCCGGTTTCCTTATAATCACATTACCGACTTCATCTTCAATAGTTTCCAGCCCAAGTTCTTGTCCGAAATTTTTCATGAAAGCTATGACACGTTCTTCTTTTTTTGAAGGCCTTGGCACAGCATTAAGGTCGGCAAAATTAGTCCATATTTCCTGAGGGGATAGTTCTCTAATTTCAGTATTCATGTTTAAAAAATTGATTTTTCAAAGGTAATTATTCAAACGAAACAATTAAAAACATTTATGTAATTTTGAATGATGAGTGAGAGAACAAAAACTTTAATAGCCTGGAGTATCATTCCTCAGATTCTGCTTGTTAAGACGCTCTCCTTTTTTCCTGAAACTATTGAACGCCTGTATAGCAATGGCCTGTACATTTTAATTTCGAAGCTCATGCGCTTCGCTTTCGGATGGCTACCCATATCATTTGGTGATATTGTTTATACGCTTGCCGGACTTTATGTTATCCGATGGCTGATCATTAACAGAAAACGCATCAGAAAGGATACAAAAAAATGGGTGCGAGATGTCTTTATTGTTGTATCGTTTATTTACCTTTCTTTTCACTTGTTATGGGGCATGAATTATTATAGATTGCCTCTTCATGAACAATTGAATTTAGGAAGTACTTACACAACCGAAGAATTGCTGGAAGTGATTGGGATACTTACCGAAAAATCAAATGCCATTCATTCGGGATTGGTTACCAATGATAGTTTAAAGGTTAATATGCCTTATACTAAATCTGAACTATTAGATATGAGCACAGAAGGTTATGAATCGCTAAAAGCCATTTATCCACATTTAAATCCGAGTCCGAAAAGTGTGAAACGGTCTATTTATAGTTTACCATTAACTTATATGGGGTTTAGCGGTTATTTAAATCCGTTTACCAATGAGGCTCAGATCGATGGACTCATACCCTTGCATAAGTATCCTACTACCGCCTGTCATGAACAGGCTCACCAATTGGGCTATGCTGCCGAAAATGAAGCCAATTTCGTTGGATATCTCGCAGCCATTCAGAATAGCGATCCTTATTTTCAATATTCGGGCTATATATTTGCCTTAAAGTATTGTATCGTTGAATTACTGCGGCGAGATCCGGATCAGTTCGAGATTGCCAAGGCTAATATCAATCCGGGTATCTTTAAAAATTATGATGAGGAACGCGAATTCTGGATGTCTTACCAAAATCCGTTAGAACCTATTTTCAAGGTCACCTTTAATACTTTTCTAAAAGCCAATAGCCAGGAAAAAGGCATCGAGAGCTACAGTTATGTTGTGGCTTTATTGGTCAACCATTATAAAGGTTAATTGTTAAAATAATATTTAGTCTGCTTTTGATAGGTGTTATTATGTATCTTTAGGATTCTAAAATTTCTAACCAAATAATATGATTAAAAAGTATCTCATTATCACATTGTTTTTGGGCAGTTTTTCAATCTTCGCTCAAGAACATTTTCCAAAAAATGACGGTGTCAAATCAACAAATACAAACTATACGGCTTTTACAAATGCCAGGATATTTGTTACACCATCACAAATTATAGAAAAGGGAACACTGCTCATCCAAGATGGTAAGGTAGTGTCAACCGGAGCATCGGTAAATATTCCGGCAAATGCCGTTGTAATTGATGTTTCAGGTAAAAGTATTTATCCTTCATTTATCGATCTGTATTCAGGCTTTGGTGTTGAAAAACCAAAGCGCCAAAGCGGACAAGGGCGCTCGCCTCAATATGATGCCAGCCGGGAAGGATTCTATTGGAATGATCACATTATGCCAGAACAAAATGCGATCGATCATTTTAAATATGATGATAAAAAGGCAAGCGAATTACGGAAAGCCGGATTTGGAGTGGTGAACACCCATATGCATGATGGAATTATTCGGGGGACAGGAAGCCTGATCGCATTGACAGATGCCGGTGGAGATGCTGCCCGTGTTATTGATGCGAATTCTGCGCAATACGTTTCATTTTCCAAAAGTGTCAAATCACGTCAATCATATCCAGGTTCCATAATGGGATCTATGGCCATATTAAGACAAGTAAGTCTGGATGCCGACTGGTATGCCAAAGGTGGATCGAAGGTTACAGATCGCTCCCTGGAAGCTTACAACGCAAATAAGAATCTGGTTCAGATCGCCGAAGCTGGCAGCCGTGCCAATGCCATGCGTTTTGATAAAGTAGGTGATGAAATTGGAGTTCGGTACGTGATCCTTGGCGGTGGTGATGAATATGAACGTATCAATGATATAAAAAGCACAGGAGCAACCTATATTATTCCACTGGATTTTCCAAAAGCATATGATGTTGATAACAGCTTTTTGGCGAATACATTGGAATTAGAATCCATGTTAGAATGGAATCAACGGCCAACGAACCCGAAGGTTCTGGCCGAAAACAATGTGCGATTCGCACTTACACCTCATAAATTAAAAAAGCCGGGTGAATTAAAATCAAACCTGATGAAGGCTATTAAATATGGCTTGGATGAGACCAAAGCTCTTGAAGCTTTGACCACTGTTCCGGCAGCTGTTTTAGGTAAATCGAGTGAGCTTGGATCACTCAAAAAAGGTGCTTATGCCAACTTTTTAATTACTTCAGGCGATATCTTCGATAGCAAGACGACCCTCCATGAAAATTGGGTAAAGGGGAATAGAAATATCATTGAATCCATGGACGTCAAGGATATTCGTGGTGATTATTCCATGAACATTGGAAATACAGCCTATGAACTTTCTATTTCGGGCAAGCCATCAAAACCAAGCGCAAAGGTAAAAAGCGGTGATAACGAATTGGGATCTAAAATATCCTATTCCAATGATTGGGTGAATCTCACCATTAAAACAGCCGATTCGACCAAAAACGAATATCTCAGACTGGTGTCTAAGGTAGGTCCTTCCGATAATTTAAGCGGTAAGGTTATTTACCCCAATGGCAATGAGTCCTCCTTTATGGCAACCAAAAAACCAAAAGAAGATAAATCATCTGGTGGCATGGGGAATGGCAAGAATAACGGCAATGGAAAAGAACCGCGCGTCATTCCGGTCTCCTATCCAAACGGCGCCTATGGTTTTTATGAATTACCAAAACAAGAGACCATTTTATTTACGAATGCTACAGTTTGGACCAACGAGGCCGAAGGGATTTTAGAAAATACCGATGTCTTAATTAAAAACGGAAAAATTGCTGCTATTGGCAACGATTTAAGTTCAACAGGTGCTAAGGTTATTGATGCTACTGGCAAACATGTGACTTCGGGTATCATCGATGAGCATTCGCATATTGCGGCCTCCAGTATCAATGAAGGTGGTCATAATTCCTCTGCCGAAGTTTCAATAGAAGACGTTATCGATCCCGAAGATGTGGATATCTATCGCAATCTTGCAGGTGGTGTCACATCGATGCAAATTCTTCATGGATCTGCAAATCCAATTGGCGGCCGATCTGCAATTATAAAACTGAAGTGGGGAGAGTCAGCTCAGAACATTTTAAATAAAAATGCTAAAAAATTCATCAAGTTTGCCCTGGGTGAGAATGTCAAACAATCGAACTGGCAAAGTTTCGGTCGCTTCCCGCAAACACGAATGGGTGTCGAGCAATTGTACATCGATTATTTCTCAAGGGCGAAAGCTTATGATGCTCAAAAGAAGAGTGGCAAGCCGTACCGAAAGGATATTGAAATGGAAGTATTGGCTGAAATACTGAACAAGGAGCGCTTTATCAGTTGTCATTCCTACGTTCAAAGTGAGATCAATATGCTGATGAAAGTCGCTGAAAAATTTAATTTCAATATCAATACCTTCACACATATCCTGGAAGGATATAAGGTAGCGGATAAGATGAAAGACCACGGTGTAGGCGGGTCAACCTTTAGTGATTGGTGGGCCTATAAATTCGAGGTGAACGATGCCATTCCATACAATGCAGCGATCATGCATAATGCAGGTGTTGTGACAGCCATTAATAGTGATAGTGGAGAAATGTCCAGACGCTTAAATCATGAAGCTGCAAAATCGGTGAAGTATGGTGGCGTGAGTGAAGAAGATGCCTGGAAATTTGTCACCTTAAACCCAGCCAAATTATTGCATATCGATGATCGTGTTGGTAGTCTTAAGGTTGGAAAGGATGCCGATGTGGTTCTCTGGAACGGACATCCATTATCGATCTACAGCAAGCCAGAACGCACCATCATTGAAGGCGTTACTTATTTCGAGATAGAACGTGATAAACAATTGCGAGAAACGATCAAGCGCGATCGAAATAAGCTTATAACGATGATGCTTGAAGAAAAAAACAAAGGCATGAAAACACAGCCTGTAAAGAAGAAAGACAAACGCATGTTTGATTGTGAAACTCTTGATATAAACCACTAGAAACTATGAAAAACTTGAAATATATATTCGCTCTTTTGGTCTTTAGTTGTTCATTAGGATTTGCACAACAGACCCCTGCCCCAGCCCAAACCGAAGCCTTTACTATTGTTGGCGCCACTGCCCACATTGGTAATGGAGAGGTTGTTGAAAATTGCATCATCACTGTGGAAGATGGTAAGATCACTGCCTGTGTTGATGGCACGAAATCAAGAATTGCCCATATAGGCAAGGTCATTAATGCCGAAGGCCAGCATGTATATCCGGGCTTTATCGCACCAAACAGTACCTTAGGCTTACAGGAAATCGGTGCCGTTCGGGCAACGAATGATACACGTGAAATTGGATCTATGAATCCGCATATACGAAGTTTGATCGCCTATAACGCCGAATCCAAAATTGTGGAAAGCATGCGTCCAAATGGGGTTTTAATCGCCCAGGCAACACCTCGTGGTGGCTGGATCTCAGGAACCTCATCGATTGTTCAATTAGATGCATGGAACTGGGAAGACGCAGCTATAAAAGCCGACGATGGTATTCATATGAATTGGCCCAATACCTTTACGCGTGGCCGCTGGTGGCTTGGAGAACCTCCAGGAATGCGCCCTAACAAGAATTACGCTAAAAATGTTGGTGAAATTCAAATGTTCATAGCCGAAAGTAAGGCCTATTTAAATGGAGGCAAGGCCACTATGAATTTGCAATATGAAGCCATGAAGGGTCTTTTTGATGGCACACAAAAATTATATGTCCGTGCGAGCAGTGAACAGGCGATTAGAGATGCCATTGATTTTTGTAGTGAAAACGGAATTTCTGATGTTGTCATTGTAGGTGGCTATGAAGCACATAAAGTATCCGATTTGCTTAAAGCGAAAAACATTCCTGTACTGGCTCAACGTGTTCATCGAACACCAAATAGTGACGACGATGACTATGATTATCCTTATAAACTCGCTAAGATTTTAGTCGATAAAGGAGTTTTGGTCGGACTAGAAAACAGTGGAGGCATGGAACGTGCAAACGCAAGGAATTTGCCGTTTCAGGCAGGTACAGTGGTCGCCCAGGGACTTGATAAAGAAGAAGCATTAAAGCTGATCACTTCAAATACAGCTAAGATCTTAGGTGTTGATGATCGCTTAGGCACTTTGGAAGTTGGCAAAGATGCAACGCTATTTATCAGCAAAGGCGATGCGTTGGATATGCGCACCAATATTTTATCACATGCGTTTATCAGTGGCCGCGCCATTAGTTTGGAAAGCCATCAAACAACCTTGTGGAAACGTTATAACAAAAAGATAAACGGAAACTAACATAAACCAAGTCATTTCGAAGGCGCACACGCCTGAGACCTCTTAGTATTCTACCACTAAACGGACTTAAGAGGTCTTATCTCCGGCCGGAGATTCGAAATGACTTTTTTTGTTAGTTACATTTTCTACTCAGAATGACTTAAATGGGATCTAAATTTAAAAAAGAAAAGAAAATGCCGGATTGAAGTCGTTCCAACATTTTCTCTTCATAGCAATTTTAACTCAAGATAATTAAGAGCAATATAAAAGAGGTAAAGCCCGACAAGAGTTTACCTTTTAATTTTACCGTTGCATTCAATTCTATTCTTTCGGAACTATGGTAGCGCCTTCAGCTATAGCGAACACAGCAGGATCGAATGCCTCTTCTGATAATTTTACATTAACAAATTTTACCTCGTTTCTGAAGGTCGTTGGCCGATTGTTTTCATACTTATACCAATGCAAAGTTTCAGGTAATTGCACGCCATTGACAGTAGTCCAACTGTTATATTTTATAAAATGGAACTCCTTGCTCTTCTCTTTAGAAAAATAAGTTACTGTATAACCCAGCCAGGCCATTTGATTGGTGTCAGGATCGTAATACAGTATATATTCATCTTCCGGAGATTCCCCAATACCGGCTTCGTAGGAGATCAAAATGCCGGGATAAGATTTTCCTTCAAAATTCAAAGGCTCAGCTTTCCCATAGTTGATCCCATCATCACCAAGAATAAACGGCATGGCATAGAAATAGAACATTAAATTGTAATAGAATCTTGGATTCGATTTAAACCCAACCGTGTCCTTTTCTTTTAACCAGACGTTCTCACCATCAAACCCGAGTTGATGGTGCTCACCGTCAATGATCGACTCCCGGCTTTTTAGATTCACCTTGTGTTTTTCATTTACTGTGGGTTTCTCAATTTCATAAGACAGTCCATGAAAGGTATTCCAGCTATCAATACCGCCATGTGTATCAAAAACTTTGGTGATCTCCTCCGGGTAAATGGAAGTGGTAACATTTAGGGTTTCATCCTGATAATTGGATTCTTTTTTTTCTTCTTTGCAGGCCAGTATTAACAGGCTAATAAAAACGAAGGAAAGTAATTTTTTCATCAAATCGTTGTTTAGTGTTTGAGTTAGTCGGAAGTTATTAAAGGTAATAACATTTTAGTTATTTTTACCGAACAATGATCAAGAACATTTCCAGTTTACAAAATCCCTTAATCAGGCAACTGCTGTTATATAAGGAAAAGTCAAGGGCCCGTAGAAGAGCCGAGTTATTTCTAATTGAAGGACAACGGGAGATATCCTTAGCAATAAGGGGAGGCTACGAAATTGATCTGGCGCTTTTTAATCCGGAGATCTGCCCTGAAACTGAAGTAAAATCCCTGATCCCTGATGCCCAAGAATACATTTCAGTTTCATCAGAGGTCTACGGGCGACTGGCCTATCGGGAAGGTACCCAAGGTGTTATAGCCATAGCAAAATTCAAGGATTTTAATTTGGCCGATCTCAAATTTGAAACTGAAAATCCACTTATTCTTGTTGCGGAGGCACCTGAAAAACCCGGCAATATTGGCGGCCTGCTACGAACTGCAGATGCAGCCAAACTGGATGCGGTTATCATTGCAAATCCAATAACGGACCTTTTTAATCCGAATATCATACGATCGAGTGTGGGTTGCGTCTTCACCAATCAGATCGCCATGGGAAGTACTAATGAGATCATTTCGTATTTAATAGAGAATAACATCAACATCTATTGTGCTGCTTTGCAAGCTTCAGATCTATATACCACACAAGATTATGGCTCAGCTTCCGCGATTGTGGTTGGGACAGAATCAACCGGCTTGTCTGATGAATGGCTGGATAACTCAACTCAAAATATCAAAATCCCAATGGCGGGTGAAATAGATTCGATGAATGTTTCAGTTGCCGCAGGAATTCTTATTTTTGAAGCGGTCCGACAAAGGAATTTTGATTAATAATTATTAATTAACGATTAGTAATATACCTGATGAAAGAGAATATCATAGCAACTAAAACATATGCATTCTCAGTTAGCGTGGTTGAATTAAGTAAACGATTAATTTCTAAAAATGAATTTGTTCTTTCTAAACAATTATTGAAATCTGGCACATCAATTGGTGCGAATGTTGAGGAAGCTATTGGAGGAATATCCAAAAGGGATTTTCGGGCAAAAATGTCAATTTCATATAAAGAAGCAAGAGAAACTCACTACTGGCTACGATTATTAAAAGATACTGACTATATTTCCCAAAACGAATTTAATGACTATGAAAAAGAATTGTCAAGCATTCTCAAAATATTATATAAGATTATTGAATCATCTAAAGAGTAATTTTTCATTACTAATTATTCATTACTAATTAATAAATGACAGCGACCATCTTATTTTATATAATCATTGCCATCCTGGTCATTAATTTTATTGTTGATAAAATCCTTGATGCCCTAAATGCCAAACATTATAAGGATAAATTACCACTGGAATTGCAGGATGTTTATGACGAAGCTGAATACAAAAAATCTCAAGCATATAAATCAACCAACTATAGATTTAGGATTATTACCTCTAGTTTTTCGCTGATTCTAACATTGGCATTTCTGATCTTCGACGGTTTTGAATATGTCGATAATATTGCGCGCTCCTACTCTGATCATCCTGTCATCATCGCGCTTATATTCTTTGGGATCATTATGCTTGGAAGTGATCTCATTTCAACACCCTTTTCATACTATAGCACCTTTGTCATTGAAGAAAAATTTGGTTTTAATAAAACCACAAAAAAAACATTCCTGCTGGATAAGCTCAAAGGCTGGATCATGCTGGCTATTCTTGGCGGTGGACTCCTGGCATTAATCATCTGGTTCTATCAGGTCACAGGGGAAAATTTCTGGCTCTATACATGGGGACTTGTCATCATATTTACCGTCTTTATGAATATGTTCTATTCCAGGCTCATCGTTCCTATATTCAATAAACAAACCCCCTTGGAAATGGGTGAACTACGGGATAAGATCTCTAATTATGCGCAGACAGTCGGGTTTAAACTGAACAAGATCTTTGTCATTGACGGGTCAAAACGCAGTACAAAAGCCAACGCCTATTTCTCAGGCTTTGGAAGTGAAAAAAGAGTAACCCTTTATGATACCTTGATCAATGACCTTGAGGACGAAGAGATCGTTGCCGTGCTGGCTCATGAAGTTGGCCATTATAAAAGAAAGCATATCATCTTTAATTTGATCTCATCCATAGTGTTAACCGGGTTGACCCTCTTTATCCTGTCCTTATTCATTTCGAAACCTGTACTGTCGCTGGCCTTGGGTGTTGCGATCCCAAGTTTTCATATTGGCCTTGTAGCCTTCGGAATTTTATATAGTCCCTTCTCTGAAATTACCGGCTTGATCATGAATTTATTTTCAAGAAAATTTGAATACCAGGCCGATAATTATGCCAAATCCACCTATAAAGCCGAGCCGCTTATC
>JABDLA010000036.1 GCA_013001965.1 Flavobacteriaceae bacterium
AAAATGATGATGTTATGAGTGACATATCTTATTATACAGAAGAGGGACTCAGAAAACTAAGAGAAGAACTACAGGAATTGAAAGATGTAGAGCGTCCGCGAGCGTCTCAGGCAATAGCTGAGGCTCGAGATAAAGGGGATTTAAGTGAAAACGCCGAATATGATGCAGCCAAGGAAGCACAGGGAATGCTAGAGATGAAGATCGCCAAATTGGAGGAGCTTTTAGCCGGTGCACGACTCATTGACGAATCACAGTTGGATACCTCAAAGGCCTTAGTACTGTCTAAGGTTAAAATTAAGAACCAAACCAATGGCATGGAAATGACCTATACACTTGTTGCCGACGGGGAAGCCGATCTGGCTTCAGGAAAAATTTCTGTGAATTCACCTATCGGGAAAGGCCTCCTTGGTAAATCGGTTGGTGAAGTTGCTGAAATAGAAGTTCCAAATGGAACGATAAAATTCGATATTCTCGAAATTACCAGAGCGTAATGGCTACACTATTTTCAAAGATCGTCAAAGGAGAAATTCCCTGTTACAAAGTAGCAGAAACGAAAGATTTCCTTGCATTTCTTGATATCAATCCAAACACAGAAGGCCATACCCTTTGTATTCCTAAATTGGAGGTTGATAAGATCTTTGAACTCGATGAACGCACCTATACCGGCTTGATGTCCTTCTCGAGAAATGTGGCAATCGCCATTGGTAAAAGTATTGCATGTAAACGCGTTGGAATGACGGTTATTGGCTTAGAAGTTCCTCATGTTCATGTCCATTTGATTCCTCTGAATTCTATGGAGGATGCCCGATTTACCACGAAAGCCAGTTTAAGTCCTGAAGATTTTGAACGCATTGCGGCGGATATTCACCGACATCTATAAGTCTAAATTTTCAAATACACCAAAAGCATAAAGAAGTGACAGAACGATGATCGTATCCAACAGGATCATGATGATCCATGCCAGTCTTTTGAGCTTAAATGAAGCGGGTTTTGGAGTAAATGCTTTGTTATGATACTCAACAACCTTTTCGATATCATCTGTCCAGCGTACCGGAAAAATATCAGTATCACAATTTGAGCATTTTAATTGACTTATGGTGTCATGAGTGATCGACTTATAAAATCGATTTTCTATAAATCGCTGTTTGAATGTTAATTGAAGACCTTCTTTAGAATAGCATTCCGGGCAATTGTTATTCAATGCCACACTATGTAGGGTGATATATTTGGCTTCCATTAGGCTTCAGAATTAATTTTAAGGGAGATTTGCATAGTCGTACCTTTATCCAGTTCAGAATGCAAGACTTTTAGCTTGCCCTGATGATAGTCTTCAATTATTCGCTTGGATAGGGACAGTCCCAGGCCCCAACCGCGTTTTTTGCTGGTGTATCCGGGTTCAAATATGCGCTTATAAAAATTACGCGGAATACCTTTTCCCGTATCCGTTACGTTGATATTCACCAAATTGCCACTGGATGTGATCTCAATACTTAACTTGCCTTTGCCTTTCATGGCATCAATGGCATTTTTGACAAGGTTTTCGATGGTCCAGCTATATAACTGCTCGTTCATGTTCACCATTATTCCGGATTCAGAGGACTTGAATTCAAATTCGATCAATTTTGATGAGCGGGTTTTCAGATAGTCATAGGCCTCCTGAGTTGCGATTACAATATCGACCTTTTCGAGTGAGGGTATAGAACCAATTTTGCTAAAGCGATCGGTTATGGTTTGTAACCTTAAAATATCTTTCTCTATTTCCTTTATGTGCTCTGAATTTACATTTTCCGATTTCAATAATTCGGCCCAACCTACAAGCGAGGACAAGGGCGTCCCAATTTGATGTGCTGTTTCCTTGGCCATTCCGGACCACAATTTGTTTTGAGTGGCGATTTTCGAACTTCTGTAAAAGAAAAACACAACTGCTCCAAATAGAAATATGATGAGCAATAGTGCGAGCGGATAATATTTTAATTTATTTAAAAGCGGAGAATTTCCATAATAGATCAGGTTTTTAACCTTGCCTTCATATTTGACTTCAATTGGGGTATTTTCATTTTGAAAGCGTTGAATAAGTCGCTTTAGCCTCATAGTGTCCTGTACAACTTCATCGGGTATATTTTTATGACTTTCAATATCACCATTCAAATTGGTCAGGATCATGGGAGTCGTGGTATTGCTTTGAATGGTTCTTAAGGGCAGCTCCCCTATGTCCTCGTTTAAATTATTAATATCATTGATCTCCTGATGTGCAAAGGACCAATTCTGCATTTTTATACGTTCTTCTGCTTTAAAGTTTTGAAAAAACACATAAGTATTCCATAAAATCAAGCTTATAATGACGAAGGAGGTTAGAATAATGATCCAACGAATGAAATTCCTGTTATTGGAAAATGTCATGCAGTACTTTTTTCAATTCTAAATATAATGGAATTATGTTAATATTATTGCCCAACTTGTTAGTAAATCGGTTTTTTGTTGCCGTACCTTTTGGTTAAATTTGCTCAAAATAAAAAGTGAATGACATCCTACGAACCTAAGGACATTTCAGTTTCTCAAATGCATGGATTATTGCTTAGTGCGGTTGCGCCAAGACCAATAGCTTTTGCCAGTACAGTGGATGATAAGGGTAACCCTAATTTATCACCTTTTAGTTTCTTTAATGTTTTTAGTGCGAATCCTCCGGTCATGATCTTTTCACCTGCCAGACGTGTAAGAAACAATACTGTAAAGCACACTTTAGATAATGCAAAAGCAACTAAAGAAGTGGTGATCAATGTTGTTAATTTTGATATCGTTCATCAAATGTCATTAAGCAGTACCGAATATCCCGAAGGTGTTAATGAATTTGAAAAAGCTGGACTCAGCATGTTGGATTCAGATATCGTCAAACCCTATAGAGTTGCCGAATCTCCGGTTCAGTTTGAATGTAAGGTCAATGATATTGTAGCATTGGGTGATGAAGGCGGTGCAGGTAATTTGATCATTTGCGAGGTTGTTAAAATGCATATCTCTTCGGAAGTTCTTAACGATGACGGCTCTATAAATCAGGAGAAATTAGATTTGGTTGCCCGGGCAGGGGCAAATCATTATAGTCGGGCGAATAAAGGCTTTTTCGAAATTCCAAAACCAATACGCACCCTTGGAATTGGTGTTGATGCCATGCCCGATTTTGTAAAGAACAGCATGATCCTTACCGGGAATGATCTTGGAATGCTTGGAAATGTGGAAACCTTGCCCGATAAGCAAGAGATTGATATTTTTGTAAAAGATGTGAGTGAAAGATATCCCGATATTAAAAAAATGGCGCATCGGGATAAACATAAGATTGCCCAGAATTACCTGAGCTATGGTGATATTGAAAGCGCCTGGAAATTATTGTTAAGTTAAATTAGAAATATAATAGAAGATGGAAATACAAGGAAAAATAAAATTTATTGACGAAACCAAGGAGTATGGTTCTAACGGTTTTAGAAAGAGAGAAATGGTGGTTACGACCGAGGAGCAATATCCACAACATATTTTGGTAGAGTTTATTCAAGATAAAACCGAATTATTGAATAATTTTCAAGTGGGCCAGGATGTAAAAGTGAGCATCAATTTACGAGGCCGTGAATGGGTTAATCCTCAAGGGGAGACCAAATACTTTAACTCCATTCAAGGATGGCGTATAGAGGCGCAAAGCGCTAATGCTCAGAATGCTGAAGCAGCACCAATTCCGCCATTGGATGCCTTTGAACCCGCAAACGACCTGAATGAAGATGAGCATGATGATCTTCCTTTTTAAAAGTAAGTATTGATTACAAAAGGCCTGGTTGATTTATTGAACAGGCTTTTTTTTTGAATTGAGCCCAAAAAAAGTCCTGAACGAGCCAGGACTTAAATCTGTGGGTTTAGGTTTTCGACCTTCATAAACAAATTCAAAAAAAAGCAATGATGAACAAAATTCTTTTACAAAGATCATTTCAAATATGGTGAATTTTTATATATTTTCAAAGCAGAGTTTTGCCTAATTAAGTCGTTTATACCGCTTGAGATCGTGATATATTTGAATGAACATATAGAGTTTCCCGATCCGTCTTATGCTACCGAAGATGGTTTGTTGGCTATAGGAGGAGATTTAAAGGTTGAACGATTGATTGAAGCTTATAAACGTGGAATTTTTCCATGGTTCGATAAAGACCAGCCTATTTTATGGTGGTCACCTGATCCGCGTTTTGTGTTGTTTCCCGAAAAATTGATTGTATCAAAAAGTATGAAGCAATTTATTAGAAACGCTGACTTAAGGATCACTTTCAATACCAATTTTAGAGATGTTATTAGTGAATGTGCTAAAATTGATCGTCATGGTCAGGATAGCAGTTGGATCACTGCTTCAATGATCGATGCTTATTGTCAATTACATGAGCTTGGTTATGCTAAATCAGTAGAGGTTTGGCAAGATGATCAGTTGGTTGCAGGTCTTTATGGGGTTGATCTTGGTAATTCTGTCTTTTGCGGTGAAAGCATGTTTACCAAACTAAGTAATGCAAGTAAAGCCGGATTCATTAATTTTGTTCAATCAACATCTTATAAACTCATTGATTGTCAGGTATATACAAGTCATTTAGAAAGTTTAGGTGCCGAATATATTTCGAGATCTGAATTCATCTCGTTTTTAAATTGACATAAGTCATATTTTGATCTCTTAAAAAAACGGATATTAGCTTTATAAATCAAACTATGTTAACACTTCAGGATTTTCAAAAGCATTCTGACAAAGACGCCTTTATGGAAGTTTTAAAACAAAAACTTTCAGAGGAAAGATTTAATGAAATTCTAAATACAGTCCGCTATGAAAAGGAATTGCTGGAACTCCAGGCCGAATTGGTCGACCTTCAACAATGGGTAGCTAAAACCGGCAAACGGGTTTGTGTCATATTTGAAGGCCGGGATGCGGCCGGTAAAGGCGGGTCCATTCGGCGATTTGCCGAACATTTAAATCCGAGGTCCATGCGGGTCGTTGCATTGAATAAACCTACAGAAGTAGAAAAAGGACAATGGTATTTCAGGCGCTATATCAAGGAATTGCCTAATCCGGGAGAGATCGTTTTATTCGATCGAAGCTGGTATAACAGAGCCGTTGTGGAACCCGTTTTAGGTTTCTGTACCAAAGATCAGTATGATAAATTTATGGTGCAGGTTCCAGAATTTGAACATATGCTTTATGAAGACGGTATCGACATCATTAAATTTTGGTTTTCAATATCTAAAGAAGAACAAGAAAGCCGATTTATTTCAAGGCTCCAAAATCCATTAAAACGTTGGAAATTCAGTGCGGTTGACAAGGAAGGGCAAAGAAAATGGGATGATTATACCTTCTATAAGGAACAGATGTTCAGTAAAAGCCATACGACCATCAGTCCCTGGATCATTATTAAAACAGATATTAAAAAACAAGCACGATTAGAGAGTATTCGGCATTTGCTGTCGATGTTTGATTATGATGGGAAAGGTAATTCTGCCGAAACTATTTTACCTGATCCCAATGTAGTACTTCGTTATCACCGATTATTAAACAATACTGATTAATGCAAGAACTTAGTCCAAAAGAACGAAAAAGATTGAACTCGAAAAAGGGGATTGGACAATTCTTAAATGAAGAGGAGACTTCTATTGCCAAGGTTTTGAGAAATGTCAATTATGAGGCACGTTTAAAATTGCTTCAGGTAGAATTAATTCATTTACAATACTGGGTTAATACGAATAATAAGAAAATCGTGATCTTGTTCGAAGGCCGCGATGCCGCCGGCAAAGGGGGTGCCATTAGAAGAATTACCGAGCATTTGAATCCGCGACAATTTAAAGTTGTTGCCTTGCCAAAACCAAGCGATGAAGAAAAAGGGCAATGGTATTTTCAACGCTACATCAATCAGCTTCCACGACAAGGCCAAATCGTCTTCTTTGACCGAAGTTGGTATAACCGTGCCGTTGTTGAGCCTGTAAATGGCTTTTGTACTGATGAAGAGTATAATATCTTCATGCGACAAGTCAATGATTTTGAACGGATGATCATAGAATCCGGAATCACATTGATCAAATTTTATTTCTCTATTTCCAAGGAGGAACAACAACAGCGATTTGAAGAGATCATAAAAAGCCCTGTTAAAAAATGGAAGTATAGTGAAGTGGATCGACGTGCTTTAGAATTATGGGACTCATATACGTCCTATAAGACGGTCATGTTCGAAAAGACCAATACCGATTTAGCACCATGGATCATTATAAAAGCCAATCGAAAAAGCAAGGCACGAATTGATGCCATTAAACATATTCTAAAATCGATCGAATATACGCCAAAGGACGAGGCAGGCATTGATTTTATACTTGATAAAGAAGAAGAAGCTAACTGAGCTCACTATATCTAAAACAGCTTTTAACATGGTCGTTAACCATCCCCGTGGCCTGCATATGGGCATAGATGACCGTTGTGCCAACAAATTTAAAACCTCTGGCTTTCAAATCAGCACTGATCTCATCACTTAAAGGGGTGTTTGCGGGAATTTGATGTTGATGCTCAAAGGTGTTCTTTATGGGTTTCCCGTTTGTAAATTTCCATATATAATCACTGAAGCTTCCAAATTCTTCCTGAATTTTAATGAAGGCCTGAGCGTTAGAGATGGTCGCTCTTATTTTTAGCTTATTCCGTATGATCCCGGCATCTTGAAGGAGATTGTCAATTTTATTCTGATCGTAATTAGCTATGATCTTATAATTGAAATAATCAAATGCTTTTCTAAAGTTTTCACGCTTACGAAGTACAGTGATCCAACTCAATCCGGCCTGAAATGTTTCCAAGATCAGGAACTCAAAAAGGGTGTCATCATCATAAACCGGAACTCCCCATTCATTATCATGATAGGATTCATAGAGCGGGTCACCGACACACCATTCACATTTCTGAATTGTTTGCATTTAAAAGTTTTTATAAAAATAAGAAATCCAGTTACTTCCCCTTAAAATAAAAGGTGATGGTACCTATTTGAATGGATTTGGACGGATCTGCACTAAATTTCGAAGCCAAAGCATATTCAATAGCATGATCAACTAAGCAGCCGTCCGATGAATTTGAAGCATTATTATACGATGCCTCAACTACATTTCCATCTTTGTCCACATTAATTGTAACGACGACCTTACCATTATTCTCACATAGATATATAGGAGGTGGCAGATATTCATCAACGCGGTCAACTAACGAAAAGCTCACTGAACTTTTTTTAGAGGTATTGGACGAACTTGAGGCCTCACTTTTTCTATTCTTTCCCGAACGTCTTGCGATAACATCATTGATATTTTCAAATGAGGCATCGTCTTCCATATTGGTTTCCTTGCTTTCTGAAGCTGAGTTCTCTTGTATTTCAGTATCTCTGGAGTCTCTGTTTCTTATTTTCTCCATCGTATTTTTAAACTCTTCATCTTCAAAGTCATCAAATTTTTTGGTCTCGTTAAATGCTTTGTTGGTTAAAACCTCATCAAGGCTTTCTATCAATTCAGCAATCTCTTCGCGTTCCTTGGTGATTTCATCTTCAGGCAGCAATTCATAATAGGTTTCGGCAATTAGTTCATTTTTCTTTTTTAAATGAACATTAAAAGCCAATAATACCACAGTTGACGATATCAAAACCGTTATTATGAGTGCTTTATATGTATGTAACATCGAGTTCATGACAATGTCATATATACGATTAAATTAACCAAATTAGATCAAATTAAAAATTTCATCTAACTTTTGGACGTATTAAATGGCCTAACCTTTTACTTCGGAATCTAATTTTTCAAGGAAATTCTCAATTGTTAGGGCATCTTTAACATCGAATGCACCAATCTTTGTACGTCTTAATTCAGATAAATGGCCACCTGAATTTAAGGCCTTGCCATAATCATGAGCGAGTGATCGGATATAAGTCCCTTTCGAACACACCACTTTAAAACCGACCTGAAGATCAGCAATCGTGGATATCTCAAATTCTGAGATTGTGATTGTTCTTGGCTTTATGTCCACCTTTTCACCTGATCTGGCGAATTCATAAAGGCGTTTGCCGTCCTTTTTGATCGCTGAAAATACAGGAGGGTATTGTTCAATTTCTCCAATAAATTGTAATGCTGTATTTCGAATGAGGTCTTCGGTAATATGATCGGTGGGAAAGTAATGATCAATGTCGGTTTCAAGATCAAAGGACGGGGTTGTACTCCCCAATGTAATCGTTCCCTTATACGTTTTCTCCTGCGCTTGAAATGTATCGATCTGTTTGGTCATTTTTCCGGTACAAATGATGAGAAGCCCGCTTGCCAGGGGATCTAATGTGCCGGCATGTCCAACCTTTATTTTTTTGATCTTATAGGCACTTCTGATGGCCCATCGCAGTTTATTCACAACCTGAAAGGACGTCCAGTTTAAAGGTTTGTCAATAAGAATGACCTGTCCGTCTAAAAATGAATCTAAAGTCATACTATCCATTTGAAGATGCAATAATAATAGCCAACAAACCAACAATTAAACAGTAAATGGCGAAATAGGTCAACTTACTTTTTTTAACGATCGCGATCATCCAGGTACAGGCAAACAGTCCGGCAATAAAAGCAGCCGCAAATCCAATGGAAATATGAACAAAATTTTCACTTTGATAGGTAAGCTCTCCTGTGACTATATCTTTGATAATCTTTCCAAAGATCAAAGGAACAACCATAAGAAATGAAAATCGGGCGGCCTTTGTTTTGTCGTTGCCCAGCAAAACCGAAGTTGAAATAGTTGCACCTGAGCGTGAAATTCCGGGTAGCATGGCAATGGCCTGGGCAAAACCAATGACAAGCGCATTTGAGAAGGATACTTTTTTATTGGTGTTTTTGGCCTTATCAGCCAGATATAACAAAAGGCCGGTCAGAATTAGCATAAAACCAACGAGTTTTATATCACCTCCAAACCATGCAGCCAGTTCACTTTCATAACTGTAGCCAATTATTGCTGCGGGAAGCATGGACAACGCTATCTTCGCTACAAATTGTGTGTCCTCATTCCATCGAAATGAAAATAGTCCTTTTAAAATTGAAAGGATGTCCTTTCTAAACACCACGATAGTACTTAAGGCCGTAGCGAAATGCAAAACAACGGTAAACAATAAACTTTCCGAAGGTATGGTCGTATCCCCAAGAATGGCTTTGCCAAGTTCTAAATGACCGCTAGAGGATACAGGAAGGAATTCGGTTAACCCCTGTACAATTCCTAATATGATGGCATCACTGATTTCCACCTGGTAAAAATATCAATTTAGATTTACCATGAGCAAAATTCAGTTCGAAATAATTTGTTACTTTTTGTTCGGATCTAATAATATCGCATAGATCTGTATGCCAAAACCGATAAGAACAAGGGTTGGCGCCAGGCGAATTCGCCTGAAATTAAATATTTCGGGATTGAATACATTGGGGTCATCACTACCGCCTCCAGCCATTAGGATAAAGCCTAGTGCAATGCATCCAAGACCTATAAACATCCATTTATAGTTCTTCCGCCCAAAGATAAAATTGAGTTTCGACTCCTGCTTCCGTTTTTGTTCTCCCATCGGTTTATTCGAATTCGGTAAAAATAATTGTGTCGCCAATGGCCATCTGGGCAATATGTTGTGAGGTCACCTTGCCTCCCAGCACTTTGGCTAAATGCAAAGTAACAGTTTTATTTAAAACCTTTGTCTTAATGTCTTCTAAAATTAGTCCTTGTTCTAATCCGCGATTTATATAATAATAATCTCCAGATGCATTACGGAAATTGATATCATAGGACGTTCCTTCTGATATCGAGCTAATTTCAGTCTCGACAATCGTGCAATCTTCAGGCTTCGTATTTTTAATAAGGCACCCACTAAAAAAAAATATACCCAAGCACAACAACCAATGCAATCTGTTTTTCATATCAAATTCAAAACTAATAATAAAGTTGATCTGTTTTTAGATTTAGGAAGCGCTGAGTAGCAAAGTAGGTACTGATCCAGGTTATTAATATGCCAATAATAAATATTCCTACAAAGAGGCCAATTATCAGGAACTGATTCTTCAGTAAGCTTAATTCAGGGAAGGTCTGATCGACATAATAAAGTACAATTGCCATGCCTAATAAAGCCAATATG
This sequence comes from Flavobacteriaceae bacterium, assembly GCA_013001965.1. GTDB lineage: Bacteria > Bacteroidota > Bacteroidia > Flavobacteriales > Flavobacteriaceae > JABDLA01. Next base: position 10,164 of record JABDLA010000036.1, read on the forward strand.
GCTCCAATAATACCAAGTCGGATACTTTTCCATATAAAAGGACGCCGGATAAATTGTTTCGTTGCTCCTACCATTTGCATGGTTTTTATTATAAAACGTTTTGAATAAACGGCCAATCTGATAGAGCTATTGATAAGCAACATCGCAATGACGGTAAACAAGGCACTTAAAACCAATACCCAAAAGCTAATTCGCTTGACATTACTATTCATGATCGATACCAGATCCTTATCATACCTCACCTCCTCAACAAACTTTTTGCCCGACACCGTTTCAGAAATTTCATTTAATTTTTCAGCAGTAACAAAATCGGCTTTTAAGTTAACCTCCATAGAATTCTGAAGCGGGTTATATCCAATGTCATCTAGAAAATCATCACCATATTCGGCTTTCATAAAATTAGCTGCATCTTCTTTGGAAACATATTTGGTCTCTTTGACATATTTAGAAAGGGCCAAACTCTTTTCCAACTGGTCGATTTCAACTTGCTTGGCCGAATCCTTCAAATAGATGGACATAACGACCCTTTCTTTGAAATTATCAGAAATGGTTTTTGCATTGAGTACCAACATTCCCAAAAGGCCCAATAAAAACAAGACCAGGGCGATGCTTAAAACAACGGAAAAGTAGGACGATATTAAACGGCGCTTCTGGTGTTTCTCAAATGATGAACTCATGAATGATTTAGTTGATGGTGTAAAAATAAAAAAGTAAATTTAGTATCTCTATATAAACTTAAACTTATGCATATTGTTGTATTCGGAATTGGAGGCGTTGGAGGATTCTTTGGAGGAAAATTGGCCGAGTCTGGAGCTGATGTCACTTTTGTTGCCAGAGGCAAACATTTTGAAGCCATTCGATCTAAAGGCCTGGAGGTGAAGAGTATTTCCGGCAATTTTAAAGTGCGTCTTAAAGTTGTCAACTCCATCGATGATATTCAGGCTGCTGATCTTATCATTCTCGCAGTAAAGTCCTGGCAAGTTCAGGAAGTAGCTCAGCAAATTAAACCCATAGTTGGTGAAAACACTATTGTTCTTCCTCTACAGAACGGGGCAGACAATGCAGATAAGTTAAGAGCTGTTCTTGATCCTAAGAATGTCCTTGCCGGGCTGTGTCGTATTGTTGCCAGAATAGAGGCCCCGGGTGTCATTGATCATTTTGCTTTTCAGGAACCTGAGATCATTTTTGGTGAATATGATGGAAGCAAAAGCAAACGTTTGGATGCTATTAAAGCAATTTTTGACAGGGCCGGAATCAACAGCAAAATATCAGACAATATACATCTCGATATTTGGAGAAAATTTCTGTTTATAACTACGGTTAGTGGTATTGGGGCCTTGACTAGATCAAGCTTTGGTGAAATGCGCGAAGACGAACATATTCGTTCGATCATGTACCAAACGGCTAATGAAATTGTAGTCATCGCGAACGCAAAAAATATACCGTTAGGTAACGAGGATATTGAAAAGACCTTTGCCGCCATAGACAACACTATATTCAATACAACCGCATCGATGCAGCGGGATATCATGGAAGGCCGGCCTAGTGAGTTAGAAGACTTTAACGGCTATATTGTTAAAATGGGCAAGCAATTACATATCAACACAACCGCAAATTCCTTTATTTATAATTGTCTGGCCCTACAAGAAAAACGTGCGAGGCAATCAGGCTAATTTTTTTGGTGCTCTGCTAATGAGGTAAACGCCAATGATAACCATAGCACAACTTAATATTTTAATCAGGTTAATGTCCTGGGCGTACTGATCTTTCAATAGCACATAGGCATAAATGCTTACCATTATAAAACTTACTGCAGGCTGCAAATACACATAACTGCTATTCACTGAGGGCGACACATAATTAAGGGCGTAAATGTTGAAGAGATAGGCGAAAAATGTTGTAAAAACAATCACATAACCAATAACCAGGTAGGTATTCAGATCAAAGGCTGAGAAGTTGGTTGCTAAAAGATCGGAAATACCAAAAGGGAACATGAAAATGAAACCAAACAAAAATACCCAGCTAATGATGGTAATCGAGTTATATTTTATCAACAACGGTTTAACGATTACTAAATACAAGCCGTAAGCAGCAGCGTTTAAAAATACGAGAACATTGCCAAGCATTGAACTCGTGCCTTCGGAATTCTTACCATACCAGATCAATAAGATGGCGCCAATCCCACCAATGACTATTCCAAATATTTTATTCGAAGTTATTTTTTCCTTTAATAAAATAGCACTGTAAATCAGAACCATAACCGGAATAAAAGTGATGATGATAGACGCATCAATAGGCGATGTAAGGTTTAATCCGTTAAAGAACAATAATTGATTGGCTGCTGCGCCAAGCAATCCACATAATGCCAAACGGTAGAGGTCTTTTTTAGCCACCTTTTCTTTGATGGATGCCTTTAAGATCCAGAACAAAATCGCACCAAAAAAAAGTCGAATGAACACAAATGCTGAAGGCCCGATCTTTTGGGGCATAATCCCTTTCGCAATGATATAATTCGCACCATAAATAACATTTGCCCCCAATAATGCCAGATGCGCTTTAAAGATATTTTTTTTCAATCGAGATCGGTTTGTGTTCTTTTAAAGTACTTTCAAATGTAAAGGTTTTTTCGTTCATACAATAAAGCTTAAATTTGCCACTTCTTAAGGCATTAATAATGAAGTACAATTTCAATGAAATTGAAGCCAAATGGCAAAAAATTTGGGCAGACCGTCAAACCTTTAAGGCGAAGAACAATTCTGATAAACCAAAATATTATGTTTTGGATATGTTCCCTTACCCAAGCGGTGCCGGATTACATGTAGGGCATCCATTAGGCTATATAGCTTCCGATATATATGCACGCTATAAAAGACATAAGGGCTTTAATGTATTGCATCCGCAAGGATATGATAGTTTTGGGTTGCCGGCAGAACAATATGCCATACAAACCGGACAGCATCCTGCCCTAACAACCGAAGACAATATTAAAACCTACAGACGACAGTTGGATCAGATCGGATTTTCATTCGATTGGTCGCGTGAGGTCCGCACAAGTGATCCCAAATACTACAAATGGACCCAATGGATCTTTAGCCTCTTATTTGAATCGTGGTATAACGAGGATACCGACAGGGCCGAAGATATTAAAGATTTGATCGCAATCTTTCAAGCCGAAGGGAATGGCAAGGTGGATGCGGCTTGTGATGATGATATTGAACATTTCACAGCCGAAGAATGGGCCGCTTTTTCTTCTGAAAAACAGCAGAAGATCCTCCTGAAGTACCGGCTTACATACCTGGCTGAAACCGAAGTGAACTGGGTTCCGGCTTTAGGAACGGTTTTGGCCAATGATGAGATTGTCAATGGTGTTTCCGAGCGTGGTGGCCATCCTGTGGTTAAAAAGAAAATGACCCAATGGAGTATGCGTATTTCGGCCTATGCCGAGCGCTTATTGCAAGGTTTGGAGACTATAGACTGGCCGGACCCATTAAAGGAAATGCAACGCAATTGGATAGGGAAATCGGTTGGAGCCTCGGTTTCATTTAACGTCATTCCGACAGAGCAAAGCGACGAGGAATCTTATAAAATAGAGGTATTCACGACGCGACCTGACACGATTTTTGGAGCGAGCTATATGACACTGGCACCGGAACATGAGCTGGTAGAAAAAATCACAACTGCTGAGCAAAAGGAGGCTGTTGATGCCTATGTAGAGGCCACCTCCAAACGTTCAGAACGTGATCGTATGGCCGATGTCAAGACCATTACAGGAGTATTTACAGGAGCCTATGCCGAACATCCGTTTACAAAAAACCCAATCCCTGTTTGGATTGGTGATTATGTTCTGGCGGGCTATGGCACCGGAGCGGTGATGTCTGTACCATGCGGAGATGATCGCGATTATGCTTTTGCGAAACATTTCGGGATCGATATACCAAACATCTTTGAAGGGGTTGATATTTCGGAAGAAGCCTTTGCCGATAAGGACAATGCGATCATTGCTAATAGTGACTTCATCGATGGAATGAATTATAAAAAAGCGACAAAACGCATTATTTTTGAGTTGGAGCAAATGGGGCAGGGTGAAGGCAAGACCAATTACAGACTGCGTGACGCTGTATTTTCCCGACAACGCTATTGGGGAGAACCCTTTCCTGTCTATTATAAAAACGGATTACCTCAGATCATAGATCTCAAATATCTTCCGCTACAATTACCTGAAGTTGAGAAATATTTGCCTACCGAAACCGGTGAACCGCCACTCGGTAATGCAACGGTTTGGGCCTGGGATAGTAAATCAAACGAGGTAGTCGATAATGAGAAGATTGATAATAAGACCGTTTTTCCTTTAGAATTGAATACCATGCCAGGCTGGGCTGGAAGCTCCCAATATTTTAATCGCTATATGGATCCGCATAACGATGACGAGATCTTTTCAAAAGAAGCCATCGATTACTGGGAGCAGGTCGATCTCTATATTGGTGGTAGCGAGCATGCCACAGGGCATTTATTATATGCGCGTTTCTGGCAGAAATTTATGTTTGATAAGGGGCTTGTACCTCATGATGAGTTCGCCAAAAAACTGATCAACCAGGGCATGATCCTTGGGACAAGTGCCTTTGCATATCGTAAAGAAGGCGAAAACACATTTATTTCCAAGGCCTTGATTGAAAATGAAACGATTCAGCCAATACACGCTGATGTGTCTTTAGTCAATGCTTCTGATGAATTAGACATTGAAGGTTTTAAAAAATGGCGACCTGAATTTGCTGAGGCTGAATTTATTTGTGAAGCAGATGGCAGTTTCAAAGTTCATCGTGAAGCTGAAAAAATGTCAAAGTCTAAATATAATGTCGTTAACCCTGATGATATTATTGAACGTTATGGCGCCGATAGTTTGCGTTTATACGAGATGTTTCTTGGGCCACTAGAGCAATATAAACCCTGGAATACGGCTGGTATAACCGGAGTACATTCCTTTCTGAAAAAACTTTGGAAATTGTATTACGATGACAATGGTTTAAAAGTTTCAGAAGATGAACCAACAAAAGACAATCTAAAAACCCTGCATAAAACCATTAAGAAGTTTGAGGAAGATATCGATGATTTCTCCTTTAATACTTCAGTTTCAACTTTTATGATAGCGGTCAATGAGTTTACAGCACAGAAATGTTCGAGCAAGGCGATTCTTGAACCTTTTTTGATTCTTATTTCACCTTATGCACCACATATTGCCGAGGAGTTGTGGGAATCATTAGGGCATAGCACATCTATTTCGGAAGCAGATTTTCCTGTATTTGATGAAAGCTATCTGGTTGAAAGCACCAAAAATTACCCCATCTCCTTCAATGGGAAAATGCGCTTCACCATGGAATTGGCGTTAGATTTGTCGAAAGAAGATATAGAGGCTGCGGTTTTGGCTCATGAGAAAACCAAAGAACAACTGCAGGGACGCGAACCAAAAAAGGTCATCGTTGTTCCGGGCAAGATCGTCAATATTGTAGGCTGACAGGTCAAAATTCAGACAAAATGTCTTAACTAAATATTGGCTTATTTTTTGTAAGAATAAATGTAAGTTTACACTAAATAAAAATTAATTATGGGAATAGGAATGGAATATTATATACTTATTGGCGGTATTATGCTGTTAAGCTGGCTGGTAAGTAATACCTTAAAACGAAAATTCGAAAAGTACTCCAGAGTACAATTACGAAATGGAATGAGTGGTGCAGAAATCGCACAAAAGATGTTGGACGACCATGGCATAACCGATGTGCAGGTGGTTTCAACCAAAGGGCGATTAACCGATCATTACAATCCGAAAGATAAAACCGTTAATTTAAGCGAAGCAGTTTATAATCAGCGAAATGCTGCTGCTGCTGCTGTTGCTGCCCATGAATGTGGCCATGCAGTGCAGCATGCTCAAGCCTATAGCTGGCTTCAAATGCGTTCGACCTTAGTGCCGGTTGTGAGTGTAACCTCAGGTATGTCGCAATGGCTTATCATTGGAGGATTGATCCTTGGAGGCGCGGCCGGACTTGGACTTGGCTGGTGGGTTGCCGTTGCCGGACTAGGTTTTATGGGTTTTGCCACCTTGTTCAGTTTTATAACGCTGCCGGTGGAATATGATGCCAGTAACAGGGCCTTAGCCTGGTTAAAAAACAAACACATGGTATCACAGGAAGAATATAAGGGATCGGAAGATGCTTTAAAATGGGCAGCGAGAACCTATTTGGTAGCGGCTATTGGAGCCTTGGCTTCATTGCTCTATTGGGCGTTCAAAATTTTTGGAAATGATTAAAAAAATATAAAATGAATTTGAAAAGCTCTGATTATGATCAGGGCTTTTTTTATATTCTGATCTGACGATCAATTTGCTGGTCGAGCGAAATAAAAGTTTCTGTACGGGACACGCCAGAAATGGTTTGGATCTCCCTGTTAAGAACATGCATTAAATGCTCATTGTCCTTACATAACACCTTGACAAGTATACTCCAGTTGCCCGTTGTGTAATGACATTCCAATACTTCAGGAATTCTTTTCAATTGTTTAACAGCATCCGGATTGTTCATGGCCTTTTCTAAAAAAATACCCACGAATGCCATTGTTGTATATCCTAATATCTTCGGATTGATGACAAATTTGGACCCGGAAAGCAATCCTGATTTCTCGAGTTTACGTAAGCGTTGATGAATAGCCGCACCAGAAACTCCAACGTTACGGGCAATTTCCAGTACTGGAGTTCTTGCATCTTCCATAAGGGCTCGAAGAATTTTTTTATCGATTCCATCAATATGCACATTCTGATTTACAACCTTCATCTATATATAATTTAAAAACTAAAGTATAAAAGTACGTAAATGATTTAAATCTGTAAGTATAATTATAGATTTAAGGGATTATATCCTAAATATGGCACCTCTTTTTCGTTAAAACTAATGCCAAAGTCTTCAAGTTCTTTTAGAATTGGTGTATAAACTTCTTTTGTAATTGGTATTTGAACCCCCGGAGTAGTAATTTTTCCATTCATTATGGCCAGGGTTGCTATGGCAACAGGTAAGCCAACTGTTTTTGCCATTGCCGTATAGGTTTGATCTTCACCAATGACGACCATGGTCGAATCTATTTGGTGTTTTTTTCCGTATTGCTGATAGCCGAATTTATGATACATAACGATCATGTCTTTGTCCTCGTGGGCTAAGGTCCAGCTATCCAACAGGATCTTCCGAAGAATTTCAGCAGGTGTTGCTTTTTTAAGTTCGACATGCTTTTTTGCATTGAAAATGTCGAGTTCTAAGAACTTGTCCCAAATAATATCATCCTGATCGATCTTTAATTGATGCCTGAATTTCAATTCTACCGAATCCGTTGGACTGTATGGAAGGAATAAATTCACAAAATCACGATAGCTCATATTTTCACTATCATCAATGACATAGCTGTCGTCTGTCATCCCTAATTGCACAAAGACATTCCACGCCCGGCTAAAACCAACACGGCGCATTGTTCCGCGGTATAAGGTTTGCACCTTATCCAATCCATAAACATGCTGATATTTCAATGAATCCCGATTCGCATAAGCCTCAAAACGACCGTAACCTTCAATCTCTAAGAATTCAGTACGTCTAAATAAACGATGGTAAGGAATGTATTTATAGGTGCCTTCCTGCAAAAATTTTGCTGCACCTCCTTGTCCGGCGACAACAACATTTCTTGGGTTCCACGTGAACTTATAATTCCAAAGATTATTATCGCTTTCCGGGGCTACAAGTCCGCCGGTGAAGGACTCAAATAAGATCATTTCGCCGCCATTATCCCTAATCCTGTCAATGACTTGCATGGCACTCATATGGTCAATTCCAGGGTCAACGCCAATTTCATTCATAAAGATCAGCCCCTTTTCTTTCACTGCTTCATCGAGTTCCTGCATTTCTTTACTGACATAGGAGGCAGTCACCAAATTTTTGCTATAAGTGATGCAGTCTTTGGCGACTTCTATATGATATCGTGCCGGTAGCATGGATACTACAATATTGGTTTCTTTAATGGCCGCCGTTCGGGATTCATTGTCAAAGACATCTAACTTAATACATTCAGCCCTTTTGTTTTTCCCAATTAGGCGTTCAGCATTTGTTGTATTGATGTCCCCTATGGTTATAAAAAGATCTTCGGATTCAGACTTATCTAAAAAGTACTTTATAAGAAAGGAAGACGATTTTCCTGAGCCTATGACTAATATCTTTCGCATACTCAAATTAGTTAAGTAATATTGCAATTAATGCTGCCACGAATGTAGTAAAATGTTAATTATATAAATAGAATTCTAAAGAATAATTATGGATAGAAAAGTAATGATATCAGGAAGTATTTTTGGGTTAATAGCCATAATATTAGGCGCATTTGCGGCTCATGGCTTGGAAAAACTGATCGATGCAGCATCTGTTGACTCCTTTCAAACAGGTGTGCGCTACCAAATGTACCACGCTTTACTTTTGTTATTTATTGGGTCAACTGACAAAATCTCTAAAAAAACCAAGGGAATTCTTCTCATATTACTGATTTTAGGCCTGCTTTTTTTCTCAGGTTCTATCTATGGTTTATCGACCAATACCTTGACAAGTTTTGATTTTAAAAACATTGGATTTATAACGCCTTTAGGCGGATTATTATTGGTGATATCCTGGTTGTTATTGCTTGTAGAATTTTTAAAAATTAAGAAATATTAATCTGTTTTATAAATCAAGGTTCTACAAAAAATTTCTATTTTTGTAGTGGAAAAAACTCAGACTATTATGGTAGATGATACCAAAACGACGAAATCGATTTCGTTAGATTCTTATGGCATTAAAAATGCCACCGTTAGATATCAATTATCACCTCGAAAACTACAAGAAATCACTGTTGCTAAAGGCCAGGGCGTAGAATCCAATAATGGCACTTTGGCCATAAATACAGGAAAATATACCGGCCGTTCACCACGTGATCGTTTTTTGGTTGAAGATGATTATACCAGAGATCGTGTTTGGTGGGGTAAAACCAATAAAGGCATTTCTCCGGAAAATTTCGATTTTCTTCAATCGGAGATCGAAGCCTATCTCAGCGGAAAGGAGATCTTTGTTAGAGACGGTTATGTTTGTGCCGATCCTAAATATAGGATGAACGTGAGGACCATTACTGAATACCCATGGTCGAACATGTTTATTTATAATATGTTTTTACGGCCTGATGAATCAGATCTGGACAATTTCAAAGAAGAATGGCTCGTACTTTGTGCACCGGGTTACCACTGTCCAAATCCTGAAGAACATGGATTAAGGCAAGGAAATTTCTCAATTTTAAATTTTTCCAAAAAGATTGCCTTAGTTGGTGGTTCGGCCTATACAGGTGAAATGAAAAAAGGTATTTTCTCCGCGCTGAATTTTATTCTGCCAGTTGAAAAAAATGTCTTGCCCATGCACTGTTCGGCCAATGTTGGTGATTCTGGAGATACGGCTATTTTCTTCGGATTATCAGGAACAGGAAAAACAACCTTATCTGCCGACCCTGATCGCAAACTCATTGGTGATGATGAACATGGCTGGACTTCTGAGAACACCATTTTCAATTTTGAAGGTGGCTGCTATGCCAAGGTGATCGATCTAACCGAAGAGAAGGAACCAGACATCTATAGAGCGATCAAACCAGGGGCTATCCTGGAGAATGTGATCTTTAAGGATAATATGGAAGTGGATTATATGGATAGCAGCATTACACAAAACACACGGGTGAGTTATCCTATTTATCATATTGATAATATTCAGGAGCCTTCATATGCTGCTAACCCGACTAACATCTTTTTCTTAACCTGTGATGCCTTTGGTGTTCTTCCACCTATATCTAAATTGACACCTGGTCAAGCAGCTTACCACTTTATTTCAGGATACACCGCGAAAGTCGCTGGAACCGAAGCCGGAATCACAGAACCTGTGCCTTCGTTCTCAGCATGTTTTGGAGAACCATTTATGCCATTACACCCAACGGTCTATGCTGAAATGTTGAGTAAAAAGATGCAGGAAGCAGGTGTAAATGTCTGGTTGGTCAATACGGGATGGACTGGAGGTCCATATGGTATTGGAAAAAGAATGAAATTGAAATATACAAGAGCGATGATTAGTGCCGCAATGGATGGAAGTTTGGAAGCGGCGAATACGGGTAATTATCATATTCATTCGGTATTTGGAGTTCAGCAACCGAGAAGCTGTCCGAATGTACCAACTGAGGTTTTAAGCCCGAGAACCACATGGAACAACGACGAGGGCTATTATAAAACAGCATATAAATTGTCACAATCCTTCAGAGATAATTTTAAGCAATTTGAGGAGTATGCCAATGCAGAAATTTTGGCTGGAGCTCCAAACATAAAATAAAAGACAAAAAAAAGGCGATTTTAAAATCGCCTTTTTTTTTATTTCTTATTGACCTGTTCAATATATTTTTCGAGAGCCATTGTCATCGATGGCATTTCAGGAGTGGGTGCCGAAATATCTACACGCAACCCACTGGTCTCAACAGCCTTTATGGTTGTATTTCCAAAGACAGCTATTCTTGTATTATTTTGTTTGAAATCAGGGAAATTATGAAAAAGTGATTCTATTCCGGAAGGACTGAAAAACACTAATATATCATAATATACATTGGCTAAATCGGAAAGATCACTAATTACAGTTTTGTAAAACACGGCTTGCTTCCACTCTACTTCCAGCTTATCAAGCAGCTCCGGAACCTGTGGTTTCAATTTATCGGTTGTTGGCAAGAGAAAATGTTCATCCTTATATTTCTTAATTAAAGGAGACAGTTCTTGAAAAGTGCGCTTTCCAACATAAATTTTACGTTTTCTGTAAACAACATATTTCTGCAGATAATAGGCAACGGCTTCAGACTGACAAAAGTATTTCATCGTATCAGGAACCTTGAATCGCATTTCTTCGGCAACCCTGAAAAAATGATCAACTGCATTTCTGCTTGTTAAGATTATGGCTGAATAATTCGCTAAATCTATTTTTTGTAATCGAATGTCTTTAGCAGGAACGCCTTCAACATGAATAAAAGGCCTAAAATCAATTTTGACCTTTTGTTTTTCCTGTAACTCGAAATAAGGTGAGTTTTCTACCTTAGGTTCAGGCTGAGAAACCAATATTGTTTTCACTTTCATAGGCTGAATAGTCTTTACACTCAACTTTTTTAGTTAAAAACCTTATATAATATTATATAAGGCCCTATTTCAAGTGCGCAAAGATACAAAATAAAATAAAACATGTTATCTAAAAGTAGTTTTTGATTTGTTTTAAATGTTGTGAAAAAACCACTTAAATTAACAAGCAATAGCAAACCAATTACAGCATAAATAATAGATTTCGTAGGAGATATGCCATAAATTAAAATCACATTGACTGGCAAAAGGATTAATCCAATGTAATTTTTGTAATTCGTTTTTTGAAAAATATATTGATCTATGAGCTCATCAATTTCAAATAAACTTCCAATGAGTCGTTCAGCCAAAACCTTGATAAGTATCAACGCACCAAACCCAAGTACGATCTTAATAAACAAAATCATATTGAATTCGATAGTCTCTACAAAAGTAGTATATGCAATGTACGAGAAGATGGCAACCGAAATAATTAAATTCAAAAATAGCAAGGCATCGAACTGATCTATGAATTTTTGCTCCCTGGAATAAATTTTGAGGTATTTCGAATTCCCCAATACACTCACAAAATCAATAAATCGCTTGGAATATGCGAATCTTGCCAGGGCAAGAAGGCCTAGGCAAAAAATTAACAAAACGGTAAACCATTCATTTGATATAACTTCACGAAGCATGCTGCTAAATTATAAAGAATTATCTATAAAATTAGTCCTTCAAATAACTTACTTTTGCTAAAATTATTTAGCGATGCATAACGGCATAGTCATTATTCCAACATATAACGAAATTGAAAATATTGAAGGAATAATAAAAGCTGTCTTTTCACTTGAAAAGCAATTTGATATTTTAATTGTTGATGACAATTCTCCAGACTTAACAGCAATGAAGGTCAAGGAATTACAGCAACAATATGAAGACCGTTTGTTCTTAGAAATTCGTAAAGAGAAATCCGGACTTGGAACGGCCTATATTCACGGATTTAAATGGTGTCTGGATCATGATTATGATTATATTTTCGAAATGGATGCCGATTTTTCACACAATCCTAAGGATCTTATCAGACTCTATAATTCCTGTCATGAAGATGGGGCCGATATGGCCATAGGTTCCCGTTATGTCAAGGGTGTCAATGTGGTGAATTGGCCGTTGAGCCGCGTGTTATTATCCTATATGGCCTCCATTTATGTAAGGGTGATCACAGGCATGAAAATTTATGATACAACTGCAGGATTTGTTTGCTATAAGCGCCAAGTTCTGGAGAGCATAAAGTTGGATGAGGTGAAATTCGTGGGTTATGCGTTTCAAATTGAAATGAAATTCAGGGCCTATTTAAAAAAATTCAAAATTGTAGAGATCCCAATAGTCTTTACTGATCGTGTAAGAGGGGAATCAAAATTAAGCGGCGGCATAATTTCCGAGGCGATTTTTGGAGTCATAAAAATGAAGTTTAAAAGTATATTCTGAAAGAAATAGTGTTAACGAATAAAATTCTCATAAAAAATGCGAGGCTGGTCAATGAAGGTACTATTGATCAGGTTGATATACTCATTGAAGGACAATGGATCAAAGACATTGCGAATTCAATTTCAGCCGAAGACGACGATATTGAGGTCATTGATGCTGAGAACAATTTAGTCCTTCCCGGATTAATCGATGATCAGGTACATTTCCGAGAACCTGGCCTGACCCATAAAGCTAATATCCAAAGTGAATCAAGGGCGGCAATTGCTGGAGGAATCACTTCATTTATTGAAATGCCGAATACAATTCCTCAAACAACCACTGTTGAAAAATTAGAAGAGAAATTTGAAATTGCAGCACGAACTTCCTATGCAAATTATTCATTTATGTTTGGTGGGACCAATGATAATCTCGACGAAATCTTAAAGCTTGACCCCAAAAAAGTGGCGGCTTTAAAACTATTTCTTGGATCATCGACCGGAAATATGCTGGTTGATGACCCCGAAGTTCTCGAAGGTATTTTTTCAAGCACTGATCTTGTCATCGCCGTACATTGTGAAGATGAAACAACAATTAGAAAGAATACCGAATTCTACAAGGCCAAATATGGTGATGATATTCCAATGAAATATCATCCCATAATACGAAGTGAGGAGGCTTGTTATTTATCGTCTTCAAAAGCCATTGAATTGGCCAGGAAAACGGGTGCAAGATTGCATGTGTTCCATTTATCCACCGAAAAGGAAACGCATTTATTCGACAATGATATCCCATTAAAAGATAAAAAAATCACAGCCGAAGTATGTATTCATCATTTATGGTTTAGCGATGCCGATTATGACCGAAAAGGGACCTTGATCAAATGGAATCCTGCAGTGAAAACCCAAAATGACCGTAACGGACTATGGAAAGCGCTCCTTGATGACCGTATAGATGTCATTGCAACCGATCACGCACCACATACGTTAGAAGAAAAAGAAAATGCATATACAAAGGCACCATCTGGCGGACCATTGGTCCAACATGCCTTGGTAGCGATGTTGGAAAATTATCATTTGGGTAAGATCTCTTTGGAAAAAATCATTGAAAAAATGTGTCATAATCCGGCCATCTTATTCGCTATTGAGAAGCGCGGCTATGTAAGGAAAGGATATTATGCCGACCTTGTAATTGTTAATCTCAATGATCCCTGGACAGTGCAAAAGGATAATATATTATACAAGTGTGGCTGGTCGCCTTTTGAAGGGGTCACCTTTAAATCGAAAATATCACATACTTTTGTTAATGGCCAATTGGTATACAACAAATCCAAAATAAATGACGTTAGAGCAGCGCAGAGATTAACTTTTGACCGATGAAAAATTTATGTTTCTTCTTTATGGTTTTTATGGTTATTGCTTCTTGCAAGAACAATAAAGTGCAGCAGCCTGATAAACCAGAAAACTTGATTTCGAAAGAAAAAATGGTCGAGGTCCTTTATGATATGTCTCTAATTAGTGCTGCCAAGGGTGTGAATAAACGCACCATCGAAAATAGGGGGATCCACCCTGAAGCTTATGTGTTCAATAAACATAATATCGACAGTGTTCAATTCGCTCAAAGCAGTGCCTATTATTCATACGATCTCGAGACCTATGAAAATTTGTATGCTCAAGTTAAACAGCGATTGGAAAAAGATAAAAAGCAATTTAATGCCATTCTTGAAGAGGATAAGAAGAAACGCGACTCCATGGCTAAAATACAACGACAAAAACGAGATTCTATCGCAAATAGTTCTAAAGGCCCTGGTCTTTTAAAAAAAAGGGACTAGTCTCCTCTATTGAAGTATTGACATCTTTGAACTTAAAATTCAAGTCAAGTTTGATCTTTTCATTACTAAAATTACGCTCTTTAAGAATTGATCGTGCCAACTGTTTGGGTAATTTCCGGTATTTACGTTTAAAAAAATAATTGAGCCAATCCAGACGCCATGCGACTTCCAATTGAAATTTAGTCGCTCCTTTTTTTGGTGGTGGGACACCTAATTCATTAGCCACTTTATTCGAAAAATCCTTAAATGACCAATTTTCAGCAACCAGAATATACCGTTCATTTTTGATGTCGCTTGACATGAGAAGAATCATGCTTTTGACTACATCATGAATATCAACATAGCCACTGATACCTGTAGTATAATGCTTCAAGCCCTTGTAAATTCGTTTGAATAAGCTTCCACTACTGGATCGCCAATAACCGGGACCGATAATGATTCCTGGATTAACGATAACAGCATCAACCCCTTCCTGCGTTCCACGCCAAACCTCCAACTCAGCGCCGTATTTTGTTATGGCATAAACATTGTGATCGGCGTCTGAATTCCAGGGTTCATCTTCGGTGATAATCGAAGACGTTTCAGATTCACCAATTGCTGCAATTGAGCTTACATAACATATTTTTTCGATGCTATTGGCAATACATAAATTAACAATATTAGCGGTGCCTTTTATATTGATATTTCGCAGTTGATGATAATCGTTTGGATCGAAGGAAACCATAGCGGCACAATGATAAACCTGCGTCACATTTTCAAAGGCTTGGGTCAGTTTTGGCAGATCATTAAGCGTACATTTGATCCACTCAATTTTTGAAAACAGTTCATCCGGATTTTCAGAATAGTATGAGAACACATGTTTGACGGTTTCCAGTTTGTCCTCTGTACGAAAGCTTGCTCTTATGCGATCATTTTTCTGAGATAAATAATACAACAAATGGCTGCCTACCAATCCTGTTCCGCCGGTAACTAATATCATAAAACTAAAATAGTGTTTTTTTATTTTGCAACATTTCCTAATGGGTTATCTTTGCTTTCAACTTATAATTACAACTGGTGAAGAATTTTATTGAAGAATTAGGTTGGCGCGGGATGATACATGATAAGATGCCCGGCGTTGACGATCATTTAAATGAAGCGATGCGCTCGGCCTATGTTGGTTTTGATCCAACTTCAGATTCTTTACACATTGGGAATTTAGTGCCTATTATGCTTTTGGCACATTATCAGCGTTGTGGGCATAAACCAATCGCTTTGGTTGGTGGCGCTACCGGAATGATTGGTGATCCATCAGGGAAATCAAGCGAAAGAAATTTGCTTGATGAGACTACCCTTCGACTCAACCAGGAGGCCATAAAAAATCAGTTGGCGCACTTTTTAGACTTTGAAAGCCAGGAAGCCAATGCTGCCGAAATGGTTAACAATTACGACTGGATGAAAGAATTTTCATTTCTGGATTTCATACGCGATGTTGGAAAGCATTTAACGGTCAATTATATGATGGCAAAGGATTCTGTCAAGAATCGAATTACTTCAGATGCTTCAGAAGGCATGAGTTTTACCGAATTCACCTACCAGTTGGTTCAGGGTTATGATTTCTTACATCTTTATAGAGAACATGATTGTTCAATTCAAATGGGAGGCAGTGATCAATGGGGAAACATCACCACAGGCACCGAATTGATCAGGCGTATTGGAAACGGCAAGGGCTTTGCCATTACCTGTCCGCTGATCACTAAATCAGATGGCTCTAAATTCGGCAAATCGGAGGATGGCAATGTTTGGCTTGACCCAAAACGAACCTCACCTTATAAATTTTATCAGTATTGGCTGAACTCCAGTGATGTTGATGCCGAGTCCTATATCAAAATATTCACTTTCCTATCACAATCTGAGATTGAAGACCTCATAGAGACACATAAAAAAGAGCCACATTTAAGAAGCTTACAAAAACGGCTTGCTCAGGAAATCACTTGTATGGTGCATTCTGAATCTGATTTCGAAAATGCCGAAAAAGCTTCTCAAATCTTATATAGTAAGTCTTTTAAAGCTGATATTTCAACCTTGGATGAAGCAACCTTCCTCGATGTGTTTGAAGGGGTTCCTCAATTTGAAGTTTTAAAATCGGAAGTCGTTGACGGGATGGATATGATTGCCGCACTAGCAGCAAAAACGCAGTTTTTGGGGTCTAACGGTGAAGCCATGAGGGCTTTAAAGGAAAATTCCATCATGGTAAATAAAGCACGCGTTGATGCACATTATGTACTTTCGGAAAAAGACCTTATCAATGGTAAATATATTATTCTCAACAGAGGAAAACGGAAAACCTTTATCATCAAGGTTAAATAAAATAAGGAAGTCTGGTTGTCATGTTAGGATAGACAACCAGACTTCTAAAAAAAACTAACCAACCTAATTTTTCTTTTTAATAGCATCGTAAGCTATTCTTTAATTGGTCGGAAAAATCTTCGAATCCTTTCAGAGTACCATAAGATTACAGCCTCTTATGTCGCTATGGTCAAAACGGCCTAATAGTTCAAATGATCCATCCGGATGCAATTTACCAAGATCCTGTGTTGCAATGAACGAACAAGAATTAACATTGGCCAGATCAATAACGTTTATCCCACCTGTTGATCTTTCAGCTAATAATGTAAAAGCGTCCTCCGGATCACGTATTAATATGTTCATCCAGGGCGGTGTTTTAAAGCAATTTGAGCCTGAAGAATAGGCTTGGGACAGCAATTCGGTCATACCATATTCACTGTGAATATGATCTACGCCGAAGCCTTTTTTTAGTTGAGCATGCAGGTCCTTTTTGATCAATTCTTTCCGGCGACCTTTCATACCGCCGGTTTCCATAACAATACAGTGATTGAGCTTTAATTCTGCGGTTTCAATGAGATCCAATAAAGCAAATGAGACGCCGATAAGCAATGTTTTTTTGCCGTCCTTTTCCAGACCAATTAATGTTGATTTCAGGGACTCCAGATCATTGAGATAAAAACCGCTTTCAGAATGATTTGACTTCCTGATTAAATGATCGACCATATATACCAATGATGAGCCTTCACGCTCTAAATAGGAGGGTAATAGGGCAATTATAACATAGTCTGAACAATTCCCATAAAAATACTGGAACCCTTTTAAAAAGCTCTCTTCATAAACAGAAAGATCGATAATGTGATGCTTGCTTTGAATAGAACTGCTTGTGCCACTGCTTATAAAAGTTTGC
This sequence comes from Flavobacteriaceae bacterium, assembly GCA_013001965.1. Taxonomy (GTDB): domain Bacteria; phylum Bacteroidota; class Bacteroidia; order Flavobacteriales; family Flavobacteriaceae; genus JABDLA01. Next base: position 27,858 of record JABDLA010000036.1, read on the forward strand.
TGAATGGCCTTAGTCGTACTGACAACATTATGGGATTTGAAAAATTGAATAGGTAAAAACGGGATGTCTTCAACCCTGTTAATATCACTTGGATTTTTATATAGCAGATCACAAAATGAGCGATACACTTTATTATGTTCGAATTGAAAATTAAAAACGTCCAGGGCCAGTGTCTTGAATTGTTCCTCTGACGATATATTAAAGATGTCACTTGTTTTGATCATTAAAGCAAAAGTATATAAAATAAAAAAGCGCTACCTGTCGGCAACGCTTTTTGATATGAACTTGACAAGGCATTATTCGATCACCAATTTCTTAGTCACTGAAGCATTGCCTTGAGATAATTTTACGATATACAATCCTGAACTCAATTTAGAAACATCAAGAGTTCCATTGATGTTTGTAGATTGGATCACCTCTTTCCCTAAGACATTAAAAACCTGGGCTTTAAGAGCGCCATTGTTTGAAGATGCAATATTCAAAATACCGGTCTTATTTGGGTTTGGATAAAGAGTAAAATCGGTTGTACTAAATGAATCCACACCTAATGTAGTTGGTGTAACATCTGCCCATGACGTTCCTAAACGTAATTCATCAACAACCATAAAAGGAGTTTCTCCAGTAGAATCTTGTCTTAGAATAAATCGGCGCAGTTCTAACGGAGGGGCAGTGTCTATACTTGTGAGTGTTGGAGCAGGAGGAGATCCTTCAAAATCTGCACCATCTGGATTTATCCAGGCACTAACAGTACTCGTATCCAAATCATAACTCATAACAACGAAAATATCATCGCCAAGATTAAACGTTCCAGCTGTGAATGGAGGAGATGAAGAGACATATCCAAATCCAATATCGAATGTTGTTCCAACGGCATCCGGATTCGGTCTAACCCACATTCGTGCGTCATAAGAACTGGTTCCATCCGCAATAGCGGCGAAATATCCGCCATCGATTAAATCTGTTATAGCTGAATGATCATTAACTTCAAGAATAAAGGACGCATATACACTTCCGGACGTTACAGGGAAGAACTCCAGATCGGTTTCAGACCCGCCGCCATCAAAACTGACAGATTGACCCGCTGAAGCCTCAAGTCCGGGATAAGACAAATTCCCTGCATTTATTAACATGAGATCACCGGAGTTTACCATAGACCAATTGGTTTGATCACTAAGATTTTGACCAACACCATAATCGAAACTATCATAAAGAGGTAGTGATGGAGGGGTGTTTTCAATACTAAAGGTAATCGTATCTGAATCTAAGATACCACCATCAATTAAATCAACTGTAACTTCAATGGAATCACCATCGGCTAAAGGGCTTATATTGAAAGGGCTGGCGACATCATTGGTTACTGAAGGTGCACCCGCATTTATGGTAACCGTAATATCGATTGTTGACATGGCCGGCGCATTCTCCGTTGAAAATAAGACATCGGCCATAGTAGTTCCCCAGGGTAAAACAGATGAATTACCAGGAGACGTAATGGTAATTGTGGGCGTTGACGAACATCCAACAAATGCACCTAAAGATCCCCATCCGGAATCGATGGCACCAACAATCCATTCAGAATTATTGGCATCAGTACCCGCCGATAATGCCCAGTTATTATTTGGACTACAAACCGATGACTTCCGTGTTAATGTATGGTCTTGAGTTCCATTAACAACACCGGCAACATCCCATCCAGTTCCTGGATCTCCATCCCAATTCCCGAGCCAATCTAAAATTGTAAATCCGGTCATTTCACCTTCATCGACAGTCATATTCATATTCGCGTCGTTCCAGGTACCATCATTAGCGACTAAGGCAAATCCATCATCACCATTACTTAAAAAATTAAAAGTCATATCTGCCACAGCTAAAATTGAAGGATCTGCCGATCCATGAGCAATTACAAATACATCACCGTCGGCTAGCATATAACCCGAAGGGAAGGTATTCCAGAACTCATAGGCTCCGGGAACATTTGGAGCGTTACTTACATTTGGAAACGCATAATTATCCAGATTTACTGCTGATCCGGTGCCATTATAAATTTCAAGAAATTTATTATTACTGGAACCTTCGCCGTATTTGCTGATCAGCAAATCTGTTGTTTGGGCAAAAGAAACCGTTGAAACTAACAGGGCAATCAAGTAAAAGTAAAGTTTTTTCATAATGTTATTTTAAAAAAAGGTTGAATATCAAATATAGTGAGAAATAAAGGGAATTTCTAATATTTTCCCTCCTAGCCACCAATTTTTTAAATAATATAAGCTTGTCATAACAATTCAAGATTTTAAGAAGCTTACCGGTTAAAATAAAGTAACTGAAAGGTTACTAAAACGTTATTAAATATATCGCTTAAAGCTTGTCATTAGATTAGTATTATCTTTATTTTTGCAATGCTATTGCTTAATCACAATGAATAAAAAAAATATTAAAATATTATTGGTTGATGATGAACCGGACATTTTAGAGATCGTTGGCTTTAATCTCTCCAATGAAGGGTATACGGTTATTACGGCTGAAAACGGTTTTGAAGGTGTGAAAAAGGCAAAAAAAGAAAAGCCACAACTCATTATTCTCGATGTGATGATGCCGGAAATGGATGGTGTTGAAGCCTGTGAGCGTATAAGAACTTTACCCGAATTAAAAGATACGGTGATCACATTTCTAACGGCAAGAGGTGAGGACTATTCTATGATCGCAGGTTTTGAAGCTGGAGCAGATGATTATATTACAAAACCCATTAAGCCGAAGGTTCTTATAAGTAAAGTTAAAGCTCTACTCCGTCGTTTAAAACAAAATGAGGATGAGAAAAATATTGTCAAGATCGGACAACTCACTATTGACCGGGAAGAATATAAAATTATTCTCGATGGCAAGGAGATCATACTTCCAAGAAAAGAATTTGAACTCTTATCATTGTTAACCTCAAAACCCGGGAAAGTATTTAAAAGGTCAGAGATATTGGACAAGGTATGGGGCAATGAGGTAGTTGTTGGTGGAAGAACAATTGATGTACATATAAGAAAACTGAGAGAGAAAATAGGAGATAACACCTTTAAAACTGTCAAAGGCGTTGGATATAAGTTTGTGAGTTAATGTCAGGATCCTTTAAAAAATCATACAAGTTTGCTTTTAAGTCGGCTTCACTTATAAGCATAGCATTAACGCTCTTTATGAGTGTTTTTTTATATGCGTTCTATTCGATTGATGTTATAAACGTCCTTGTATTCTTAAGCATAAGTTTTATTTGTTCCTTTTTTATCATCCAATTCAGGGTAGAGCGATTTATCTACAGACGCGTTAAGAAAATATATGATGACCTCACTTTATTAGAGTCCAGTTCATTTCTTAAAGAACAGATTACAACCGATATGGCCACCCTTACAGAGGAAATCGATAAATATGCAAAAGACAAGAAATTAGAGATCGAAACCTTAAAGGTGCGAGAGGCCTATAGAAAGGAGTTTATTGGCAATGTTTCCCATGAACTCAAAACTCCCTTATTTACAGTTCAGGGCTATATCTCGACCTTGCTCGATGGCGCTGTTAAAGACGAGAAACTTAGACAGAAATACTTAAAAAGGGCCGATAAAGGTGTTGAACGCCTTATCTATATCATAAAAGACCTGGATATGATCACTAAACTTGAAGTTGGTGATCTGAGCCTGGACATTGAAACCTTTGATATTATTGAACTGATCAAAAATGTATTTGAGCTTTTGGAGATGAAGGCCGCAAAAAAGAAAATTACCCTAACCTTTGATATGGACTATAATCAACCTATAATGGTAAAGGGTGATAAGGAACGCCTTCAGCAGGTCTTATCCAATCTTATCGTCAATTCAATCAAATATGGACGTCATAAAGGCACGACCGAAGTCAGCATCGAAAACCTGATCAAGAGTAAAGTTATTGTTCGCGTTACCGATAATGGTGAGGGCATCGAAGAGGAGCA
>JABDLA010000059.1 GCA_013001965.1 Flavobacteriaceae bacterium
CAGGAATTCAGTTCGGGACTTCGGGTGATGTGATTTATGAAGAACTCGCAAAACTCGGTCCCACCTCTCCCAAAGAAAAACGCGTCTTGCTTATTTTTGCCGTGGCTGTTTTCTTATGGATATTCCGAACATTGATCAATAAATTAATTCCCGGACTGGCTTTAAGCGATACTATAATTTCGATGATCGCCGCTATTTCATTATTTGCCATTCCATTCAGTATTCGACGCAACGATTTTATCATCCGTTGGCCCGATACTCAAAAATTACCCTGGGGCATTCTTATATTGTTTGGTGGTGGATTAGCCCTAGCCAAAGGTATGTCGGCATCCGGTATTGTAGATGTAGTGGCTTCGGCAATCGCATCAAGTGAAATTAGCATCTTATTCACCGTGTCTTTGCTAATAATTCTTATGCTGTTCATGACCGAATTGATGAGTAATGTTGCTTTGGTTGCAGTTCTGGCTCCTGTTGTGGCCGGTATCGCTATTGGACTTGAAGTCCCTATGCTTTATGTTCTTATTCCCGTGACCATTGCAAGTAGTTGCGCCTTTATGCTTCCCATGGCTACACCGCCAAATGCCATCGTTTTTGCAAGTGGGTATATTAAGGTGCATCAAATGGCTCGGGTAGGAATCGTGCTTAATTTAATTGCAGTTGCTCTTTTAATACTGATGTTTAAGTTCGTTGTGCCTCTACTTTTTTAAGAGTTCCTTAATGGCTGTCCGATATTTTTCGAAGGTGATCAGATCATTATGCCCTCCGCCTTCTATAGCTATAAATTGGGTGGTCCTTTCTCTTGATAGTTTTTCACCTGAAGTATAAGGAACCACAAAATCATCTGTTCCATGGAAAATAGTGATCGGGCAATTTACCGACTTCACATGCTCGAAATTAGGTAGTTGGTAACGCAATAATTTTTTTACAGGGAATAAAGGAAAACGTTCCTGAGCGACATCAGCCACGCTATAAAAAGGAGATTCCATAATAAGCCGTTTTGGCTGATTCGCTGCTGCTATTTTTGAAGCCACAGCAGCACCCAGCGAACGTCCATAAATACTGATATCTTCTTCGGCATAACGCTGAAGCAAATAATTATAACATTTTTGTCCGTCATTGTATAGTGCCGTTTCACTCAAAGGACCCTTACTTTTACCATAGCCGCGATAATCCATAACCAGCACATCATAATCCATAGCAACAAAAAACTCGCAAACTTCACCCCAACGCTGTAGATCGCCAGCATTGCCATGAAAATATAACAATACACCTTGAGGCCTGACAACCCTAAAATGCAAGGCATTTATCACCGCATCTTCCGATGTATTGAGGAATAATTCCTCAAAATCATAACTGAACTGATAGACATGTTCCTGTGGCAGCACCGATGGTCTGAATAAAAATTTCTCCTGAAGAAAATACAATGCTGAACCTATCATAATATATATTCCTATGGCTACTAAAGCCAGTTGGCTAAACCTTCGGATGGCTTTTTTTCGAACTGTGTACGACATTTATACTTGTTGTTGATAGATCAATATCCTTAGGTTTCGAATTGATAATCTCACCCAGCATTTTATGATAGGACTCAAAATTATTCAAATTTTTATGACCGCCACCAATGACTGTATGTAAGCGTGTTAATTTCGGATTGACCTGTGATAATTTTACACTTGATTTATAGGGAATTAGTTTATCGTCGGTACCATGAATAATGTGAATAGGACATTGTACATATTTCAACCATTTATAAGTTGGAAGCGGGTACTTAATGAGTATCGACAATGGCATAAACGGCATATATCTGGCGGTGACCTTTGTAAGGCTGTAATAAGGCGCGTCCAGAATAAGCATTTTAGGGTTGTTCATGGAAGCCAATTTAGCTGCAAAACCTGAGCCCAATGAGCGTCCGTATAAAATAATGCGATCTTCTGTGGTTTGTTCCTTGATCTTGTTGTAGACCAACTGCAGGTCACGTTTTATCGCTTTTTGTGATCGCCGTCCGGTGCTTTTTCCAAAGCCGCGATAGTCTACCATAAGTACATTATAGTCATGACGTGTAAAATCTACAGCGAATTTCCCCCAACCTTTAATGCTTTTAGAATTTCCTTTTAAATATAATATGATCCCTTTTGATTCCCCTTTCGGAAGAAATCGCACCCCATTAATGACCGCTCCATCCCGAGTTTCGAGATTGTATTCCATGGTTTCCTGCTTATCGTAATAAAACTGAAAATCTTCGGGTAACTTCTCAGGTTTGAAGAGCAAATAATCCTGCAGATAATATAATGCCACACTAATTACGATGTAAAAAGCCAGAATTAAGAGTAAAATTTGTAACCAACTTGGCATCAATGAATTATTTAAGACAAGATATAAAAATTTAAAAATACCATAATTTGATTCCTTTCATAGTAATTAGTACAACTTATATCGAATTTTTGACTTATCATGTATCAAATTTTATTAATTTCCCTGCTGCTATTATGAAAGAAATTATGAAAAAAATACTGCCCTATTTCTGTGTGCTTATTCTTATGACTTCATGTAAAAATGATGATGTGATTGTGCCACAATGTACAGAAGTCACTAATATTCAGTCATCTAACATCACTTTTAATAGTGTGTCTCTTTCCTGGACAGATGCCAATGCATCGGCAAGTTTTTCAATTGAATATGGAATTTCGGGCTTTTTACCCGGTACCGGAACTCTGGTCAGTTCAACCACACCAAATTTAGATCTTTCGGGACTGCTGGCAAATACACCTTATGATATTTACGTACAATCTGTATGCAGCACAACCAATTTAGGCATGCAATCTAATGTATTTAGCTTTTTAACTTTACCACCATTAGTAGTTCCACAGTTCCTGCCTAATTTGTCTGATTTAAATATTTATATGGGTGATCTCGAAGACCTCACACCAACGGTTTATGCATTTAATTATGAATTGACCACACCTTTGTTCACTGATTATTCAAATAAGCAACGTTTGATCATGCTTCCTTTGGGTCAGTCCATGCAATTTATTGATGACGGATTTCCCGAATTTCCTGACGGAACTGTTATTTCAAAAACATTTTATTACAATATTGACGACAGGGATGAATCCCTTGGCAAAACAATTATTGAAACCAGGCTTCTTATAAAGATGAATGGCAGTTGGGAATTAGGAAATTATCATTGGAATTCAGATCAATCGGATGCTGTTTTAGCTACAGATGCAGTGAACCTGCCGGTAAGTTATATTGATGAGGAAGGAGAATCTATAGATATCGATTATGTTATTCCATCTCAACAGGATTGTTTTACCTGTCATAGTAATGCCGGAAATGAAACGCCAATTGGTCCGCGATTGCGAACGATGAATTTGAATAATCAGCTTCAGGAACTCATCGACTTAAATTATCTGGCTGGCGTAGCTGATGTCTCCTCGATTTCGAAATTACCGGACTGGACCGATGCTTCCAATTATGGCCGTGAAGAACGTGCTAGAGCATATTTTGATGTGAATTGTGCACATTGTCATTCAGTTGGTGGCTTCTGCGAAATTCAATCTACGCTTCGCTTGCAGTATGAAACGGCTTTCGATGATACCAATATCTTCAATCAGCGATTTAGTATCTTAAACAGAATGCAGGAATATATCCAAGGCTTTAGTATGCCGTTGATTGGAACAACACGGGTTCATACAGAAGGCTATGCGCTTATCGAATCGTATTTGAACTCCTTGTAAGTTCATTTCAGCCTGTCCTCAAGGCCATCATTTCGTTAAAAAATTACTAATTTTCAGTTTTTGGGTCTGAAATCATTGGGCTATTCCTTATTTTCACGCGAATTAATAACCAAAATAATATCACATTGAAACATATTTCATTTAAAGTGCTCTTTCTTGCACTTATGCTCATTGCGACTTCCTGCACTACAGCCAAAAAAGCCAAAGAGGCCGAAGCCGCAAAAAAAACTGCAGCAGCAAAAGACAAACCCAAACCAAAGAAAAACGGCATTCAACCCTACAACAAGGTCATTACAAAAGATGCCAAAACCGATAAAGGACTTTTTACCGTTCACAACATTGACGGAAAGTACATGTATGAGATCCCTGATTCACTTTTCGATAAAGAAATGTTGATGGTAACGCGCATATCAAAAACGGCAACAGGAATTGGATTTGGTGGAGAGAGGCAAAATTCGCAGGTGTTACGTTGGCAGAAAAAAGACAAAAAAGTACTTTTGCGTGTGGTTTCGTATTCTATTGTAGCCGCCGACAGCTTGCCTATTCACGAGGCTGTTACAAATTCAAACTTTGAACCGGTATTAGGAACCTTCCCGATAAAAGCTTTTAATAAGGACTCGACCGCAACCGTAATTGATGTTACCCATCTTTTTAATAAGGATGTAAAGGCTCTTGGCCTTCCAAGTTCAAGAAGAAAAACATATAAAGTGACCCGCCTGGAAGCCGATAAATCTTTTATAGAAAATATAAAAAGCTATCCTATGAATATTGAGGCGCGGCATGTCAAAACCTATGCAGCCAGTGCCGCACCTAGTAATTCAAGTACTGGAACCATTTCGATAGAAATCAATAATTCTATGATTTTATTACCTGCCGAACCCATGCGTAAACGCCATTTTGATCAACGCGTTGGGTGGTTTGCCCGAGGACAAACCGATTACGGTCTTGAAGCACATGAAAGCAAAACGATCAGATTTCTTGATCGATGGCGATTGGAAGTAAAGGATGAAGATATTGAAAAATTTAAACGCGGCGAACTGGTTGAACCAAAGAAGCAAATAGTTTATTATATCGACAGAGCAACACCCATGAAATGGCGCAAGTATTTGAAACAAGGTGTCGAAGATTGGCAGGTGGCTTTTGAGGCCGCGGGCTTTAAAAATGCCATTATTGCAAAAGATCCACCAACTCCTGAAGAAGATCCCGAGTGGAGCCCTGAGGACGTACGCTATTCAGTAATTCGCTATTTTGCCTCTCCAATTCAGAACGCTTATGGTCCACATACCAGTGATCCAAGATCAGGAGAAATATTGGAAAGTGATATCGGCTGGTATCACAATGTCATGACACTATTGCGGAATTGGTACTTTGTACAAACTGCAGCCATTAACCCGGATGCACAGCGAACGGAATTTGAAGACGAGGTCATGGGCCCCTTAATTCGTTTTGTATCTGCACACGAAGTGGGCCACACCATAGGATTACCACACAATATGGGAAGCAGTTCGGCCTATCCGGTTGAAAAATTACGTGATGCGGCATTCACCAAAAAATATGGCACGGCACCATCAATTATGGATTATGCGCGTTTCAATTATATCGCCCAACCTGAAGATAAGGGAGTAGCTTTAATGCCTGGTATAGGCGTTTATGATAAACATGCTGTTAAATGGGGATATCGTCCTATATTGGAAGCTGAAACGGCCGAAGAGGAGAAACCAATTTTAGATCAATGGATTTTAGATCATGCCGATGATCCAATGTATAGATTTGGTCGTCGTATAGGCTCAATAGATCCAAGTTCTCAGACTGAAGATCTTGGTGACGATCCGGTTTTGGCCAGTGAATATGGTATTAAAAACTTGAAACGCATCGTTCCCAATTTGATTAAATGGACGGCCAAGGAAGGTGAAGATTATGATATCTTAGAAACCATGTACAGCCAGGTCGTCACTCAGTTTAATAGATATATGGGGCATGTCACCACAAATATCGGTGGCATATATGAGAACAATAAAACCTTCGATCAGGAAGGTGCTATTTATACGCATGTTGATAAAGGCCGACAAACAGAATCCCTTCAATTTTTACATAAGAATCTTTTTGAGACCCAAGATTGGATGTTAGATAATAATATTTTTAATAAAATTGAAAGTGCCGGACATATTGAGCGCATTAGAAGAATCCAAACCAGAACCTTAAATAATCTCCTCGACTTTGGAAGAATGGCGCGAATGACCGAGAATGAAGTTATTAATGGCCGTAATGCATATACTTTTCTTGGAATGATGCAGGATTTGAGAGCTGGCCTTTGGAAGGAATTAAGAAATGGCAGTAAAATAGATGTGTACAGAAGGAACTTGCAACGTGCCTATATCGATCGAATGAACTATCTAATGACGAAGGAACAGGCACCTATTCCGGCTCGTTTAAGACGATTTGTGACTCGAACCAATGTGAATGTTAATCAATCTGATATTAGAGCGGTGGCAAGAGCTGAATTAAAATCTCTCAAACGATCTGTTAATTCGGCAATTGGAAGAACTGGGGATACCATGAGCAGAATTCATTTACAAGATGTCGTTGAACGCATTGATGATATCCTAGATCCCAAATAATATAAATAGAAATGCATTACAAAGGCTTCTTCATCAGAAGCCTTTTTTTATACCCTTGTTAAGCTCAAGTTAAAACCATTCACCCTATTAAACCTTTACAAATTCAAGGAGTCTTATATCTAGAATCTTAAAACTAAAAACATTATGAGACAATTATTGATTATGGTCTTGATATTAAGCACTTTGAGTTTGACAGCCCAAGACCGAAGAGGTCACCATGGTAAACGCGGTGATCATGCTAAAGGTCAATTCCTTAAGGATTTAAGCCCTGAAGAATCGGCAAATTTAAGAACCAAACATATGGCCTTAGATCTAAATTTAACCGATGCCCAACAAAGGGAGATCTACAATTTAAACCTCAAACAAGCCGAAAATCGTATAGCCAAGCAAGAGGAACGTGAAGAAAAGCGCGCTGACTCGAAAAATGAGAAGCCTTCTAAGGAGGACGCTCTTAAAAGAATGAATGAGCGACTGGATCGAAAGATCGCGCATAAAAAGGATATGCAACGTATTCTTAATGAAGATCAATTTCAAAAATGGGAACGCTCCAACAAACGCTCTCACCAAAAACGAAAAATGAAAAGACCTCGATCAAGACGATCGAGATAAGTTGGATTGGTTAGTTTTTTAAAGCATTGCAGTCATGCAATGCTTTTTTATTTCCTATTATTTACCAAAAATTAGTATTTTAGTCCATCAATTTCTTACAACCACAATTATGAAACGCTTAATAAGGTCGGTATTGATTTTAACGCTTTTTTTATTTTCAACGCAATTGAGTCATGCGCAAAATATGATTGAGATCAATCAATCTGCTGCTGAAACGACTGCTGAATTAAAAAAAGAAGTAAAATTTAATGCCGAGCAGGAAGATCGCATTTATGAGTCTTATGTTTTGTATCACAAAAAATTAGTTCATATTGATAAAATGAGTTCAGCGAATCCAAATTCGGCTTTGGAGGAGAAAAAAAAGGTGTACACCGAACTTTGTGATAATTTGAAAAAGATACTGAACAAAGAGCAATTTGCGCGGTTTGAGGCGATTGAAAAATATAAATCTGAATAGATCTAAGCCCAAACGTATAGTTAACCTGCCCTTATTAAAACACTTAATTTAAAACACATGAAAAAACGTATTACACTTTGCCTATTTGCTTTTGCAATGTTAATTGGAATTCAAAATTCATTTGCACAGGAAAAATATAAAACGATAGAAGAATCGGCTAAGATTGAATCCCAGGATTTGACTAAAATTCTAAGTCTGGATGAGAACCAGACAGCTTTGGTCTTTAGAGCAATCTATTCTCAGAAACGGTTTTATGCTGATAAATTAACAGATAAAAACTTAGATCCTAAAGAAGCTATGGCTTTGCAGAATAAGGCCGACTTGAATTTTAAGGAACAGATGCTACATATCTTATCTGAAGAACAATTTGCAAAATATTCGGCACATCTGTCCAGTAAAAAAAATCAAAAGAAATAACAACAAATTTCTATTAAATAAAAAAACCTCGCTTGACGAGGTTTTTTTATTCCCTGGATTTCAAATAGAGAACTTGACCAATTTGTATTTCAGAATCCTGAAGTCCGTTGAGTTGTTTTAAATAATTCAATGGCAAATTATAGCGTTTAGATATCGAATACAGCGTATCTCCCTTAACAACAATATGTTCATCCGGAATGGGTATCGCCTCAGAGATCGCGACCTCATTATCGTACTTAAAAAGTTCATAGCGCTCAATAATGGAAATTAATTTTTGCGGATATTTCTTATCGGTGGCATAACCAGCGCGTCTGAGTTCTTTTGCCCATCCTTTATAATCGTTTCTTCGAAGCTTAAACAAATTGGCATAGCGCTTGCGTTTGGCTAAAAATTCTGAATGGTCTCTAAATGAGGTTGAGGCGTCTTTATACTTTCTAAAACATTCCTGGGAACGATCGTCATCATGATAAATCTTATCACCCTTCCAATTATGGCATTTAATACCAAAATGGTTGTTGGCCTCTTTCGCCAATCTACCTTTACCGGAACCCGATTCAAGAATACCCTGGGCCAGCGTAATACTGGCCGGAATGCCATATGTGTTCATCTCCGAAACTGCAATATTCTTGTACTTCGAGATATAAGCCTCGGTTGAATTTGATTTTGGTGAATATGTTTTACTCTCCTTGCTAAGCTCATCAGTTTTAGGATCCTTCTTTACAATCACCTCAGTTGGTTTTTTTACTTCAGATTTTTTTGTGACGATCTTTTTGCGAGATCCACAACTTAGGATCAGGCATATCATTATGATCAATAGAGCAAACCGCTTCATAGCATTATTGAATTAAGGGTAAATTCATTTCTTGTAATCTCATATTCATGCCTTGGATTCCTTGCAATCCACCTGTATGAATGGCAAGGATCCTTGCATCTGAAGGAAACTTTTCATTGTGAATCATATCCAAAACACCATACATCATTTTGGCCGTATAAATGGGATCCAACTGAATATTGTATTCAGCCTTAAACCGATTAATAAAACTGATAAGTTCCATATTTATTTTAGCATAACCACCAAAATGGTAATCATTGACTAATATCCAATTGTTCTTTTTTGCAAATTTAGCAATATCTGTCTTTAAAAAATCACCTTTTAAAGCCGGAAACCCAAGAATTTTTTGATGCGGTTTGCTGGAGTTAATTAGACCAGCAATGGTGCCACCTGTGCCTACCGGACAACAGATATAGTCGAAGTTAGCGTCCTTGGCTGTTAATATTTCTTCACAGCCTTTTACTGCAAGATCGTTTGTACCTCCTTCGGGCAAATGATAAAAAGGTCCAAATTCATCCTTTAGTTTTTGAAGAAAAGCCTCCGAGGACTTATCCCTGAAACTTTCTCTGGATACAAAATTTAATCGCATGCCACAACTCGCCGCGAATTTGAGCGTTGGATTTTCATTAATTTTAAACCGAAGTTCTTCGCCACGAATAATCCCAATAGTGTTAAAACCATAGTCCTTCCCAACCTGGGCAACGGCAGCAATATGATTGGAGAATGCCCCACCAAAAGTCAAAAGGCTATGATATCCCATTGTCTTCGATTTGGCAATATTTAATTTCAATTTTCTGAGTTTATTACCGGAGATGATTTTATGGTTCAAATACTCAGGTTTAAGCCATAAATCATCTCTTATTTTGATATTCAATATGTCAGTATTTATTTTCACTTTAACGAAAAAATGATGATACTCTTAAAATTGACATTAAATTGTAATTAGATTCTGTTAATATTAGCCAAAAATAATTTTAACATAAACTGTTAAAAAAGAAATTTATTCGCTATTTTGGGCGCACGCAATATATTGATAATAGCACGTTTAGAATAATATTGCATATTATTTTCTCCAATTCCCCTGAAAACACCTCTTATCATTGGTATGATCGCATGCCTTAAAATGATTGATTTGGCATGCATAAATATTATGCAATATGCTTAAAAAATTACTTTTTTCTATTCTTTTTCTTCTAGCTTTTATACCCACATTAAATGCACAGGGAAATGACTGTGCAAGTGCTACATCTTTGGTTGTAAATGGAGCATGTGATGCTGGTACGATTGGAGACGCCTTTCAAGACCTGCCAAATATTTCTGGATGCATTGGAGCCTTTCGCGACGAAGGCTGGTATACCTTTAATGTCACTGGAGGCCCGCTTGATGTAACTATAACGGCTGATGCTTCTAATAGGAATTTATATTTACAACTTATATCTGCAACTGGCGCATGTACTGGTCTAGCTCAGGTTGATTGCAGTAATACAGATAATGCTAATAATTCGATACAAACAGAAGTTATTAACCAGAACCTGAACAATGGAACATATTATGTGAAAGTCGTAAATGTTGCAACAAATGGTGGAGCAATGACGCTTACCAATATTTGTGTTACCGCGGCCGCCCCTCCATGCAACCCACCGACCGTGAATGCGGCATCGGGCATAACTGCGAATGCTGCTACAATAAGCTGGAATGCACCATTACCGGCTCCAACTGGATATGAATATGTTGTCAGTACGGTTAATACTACGCCGGCAGGCGCTGGAACTGCAACGACAAATACAGCAGAAAATATTACAGGGCTTTTGCCCTCAACCACATATTATATCTTCGTAAGAAGTGAATGTAGCGGTTCATTTAGTCCTTGGACTGCATCAGTATCCTTTTCAACACTTGCTGGACTTCCAAATGATGAATGTGCAGGGGCTATTGGCCTTACGGTTAATCCAGATCAAAGCTGCGCAGCTGTCACCGCGGGAACAATTAACGGTGCTACAGATTCGGGATTGGGAAACAGTACTTGCTTTGGAACTGAAGATGACGATGTATGGTATTCGTTTGTTGCTACCTCAACAGCACATACCGTGGAACTATTAAATGTAGGCGGAGGAACTACCGATTTGTATCATGTTGTTTATGGCGGAAATTGTGGAGCCTTAGGAGCAGCATTTTTGTGTTCAGACCCGAATTCAAGTACGGTATCCGGACTCACACCTGGAAACACATATTACGTACAAGTATATTCCTGGACATCGACTACAGGGCAAACTACAAATTTTGATATTTGCATTGGAACGCCACCACCGCCGCCGGCAAATGATGAATGTCCTGGAGCTATTGGTTTAACCGTTAATCCTGATCAAAGTTGTGCGGTTACCACAGCAGGAACTGTTCAAAGCGCAACAGATTCAGGACTTGGAAATAGCACTTGTTTCGGTACAGAAGATGATGATGTCTGGTACAGTTTTGTAGCTACAGGCCCTATTCATACCGTTGATCTTATAAATGTTGCGGGTAGTACAACCGACTTATATCATGTAGTTTATGACGGCACATCAGGCTGTGGTGCTTTAGGGGCAGCACTGGTATGTTCCGATCCAAATTCAAGTACAGTTAACGGGCTTACACCCGGAAATACTTACTATGTGCAAGTTTATAGCTGGACCAGTTCCAGCGGACAAAATACAACCTTCGATATTTGTATTGGTACACCACCGCCACCACCAGCCAACGACGAATGTGCAGGTGCAATCGGATTAACTGTTAATCCAGACCAAACTTGTGCAGTTACAACAGCAGGTACTGTATATAGCGCTACTGATTCGGGAGTAACTGGCAGTGGTTGCTTTGGAACGGATGATGATGATGTTTGGTATAGTTTTGTAGCTGTAGGCCCTGCTCATACCGTTGATATTTTAAACATTGCAGGAAGTTCAACCGATATGTATCATGCGGTTTATGACGGTCTTTCCGGCTGTGGTGCATTAGGAGCCGCCCTTGTATGCTCCGATCCAAATTCGAGTATAGTATCAGGGCTTACCCCTGGCAATACATATTATGTGCAGGTTTATACATGGACAGCAACAACCGGACAAACATCAACCTTTGATATTTGTATAGGTACACCTCCGCCACCGCCACCAAATGATACCTGTGCAGGAGCCATCCCATTGACTTTAGATACAGCGTGTAATTTTGTTACCTATACCAACGAATCGGCCTTAGATAGTGGTGAATTACCATTACCTGGATGTGCTAATTATGCTGGTGGTGATGTTTGGTTCACTGTGGAAGTGCCTCCATCTGGAGTTGTTACAATTGATATGGATACCGGCGTTATGACTGATAGCGGATTGGCATTTTATTCAGGAACCTGTGGTGCATTATCATTAATTGAATGTGATGATGATGATAGCTCGAATGGGCTAATGTCTTCAATTACACGAACCGGACTCACACCTTGTGATATTATTTATATAAGGGTTTGGGAATATGGAAACAATAATAATGGTCAATTCGAAATTTGTGCAACCACAACCGTTGCATCCGGAACCAATGGTGTCACGGTCTGTGAAGGTGATACCTGTGGTTATTTAACCACCGATATCACATGTACATTGGCAGGAACTACCTCTCTCGGAAACACAATCAATGGTAGTTTGAATGCAGCTTCCGATCCCGTAGCCTTACAGCCGGAAATTTTTATTGAAAGCGCAGACCCTTGTAGTTTTGACCCAACAGATACGGCAAATTATACGACAGTGAATTTTACTGTAACCGTTACGGGAACATATACCTTCTCAATGGAAACGCCTGTCCCTTATTTCGACGGAATGGGTTACATTGTAGAAACCGGACCGCCTGCATTTACACCAGGCTCTTGTGCAACCGGCGTATGGATAGCCGGTGATGATGACACCGGCCCGGCGCTTGATCCGGAAATAACGGCCACATTAACCGCAGGTGTAAGCTATACATTGATAACTACTAAATATTCTTTTGGAAATACCACGCATACCGGTCCGTTTACCTGGAATGTTACTACGCCACCGGTACCTGTAGAATGGTATACCACCGCAGTTGGAGGCACTGCCATAGGAAGTGGTGCCGTTTTTGATCCTGTAGGCGTACCCGGATCAGGGCTGCCTGATACCAATACCGCTGGAACCTATTCGTTCTGGGCCGGATGTCCCGGAGGACCTCGAACACAGGCAGACTATGTGATAACAGCTTGTTGTACGCGATGGACGGCAGGAAGCAATTCAACCGACTGGTACGATGCAGGAAACTGGTCGACAGGAATTGTACCAACTATAACTGAATGTGTAGAGATTCAACCAACAGCATTTGATCCTATTTTAACATACCCGGGAATTCCTGTTCCGCCAACACCAGGTGAGTGCCTCACTCTAACGGTTGAAACCGGAGCTTCACTGGAAATTGCTACAGATAAAGCATTGACCGTTGATGAGTGGATCAATGTTGAACCGGGTGCTACATTTACAATACGATCTGGTGGAAGTTTAATTCAAATGGATAACGCTGCTGTGAATACAGGAGATATCAGAATGGAACGTACCGTGGCAGGAGGTGTGGGCAATCAAGATTATATTTATTGGTCTTCTCCAGTTGATAATTTCGCTATTGGTAATGTTTCACCAGGAACTGGTGTTAATTACATTTGGGAATGGATTCCATCTGTTATCGGACCGCCTCCATTTGAATTCGGACTATGGCAAAATACGACTGAGAACATGATTGCCGGAAAAGGATATATCGTTCGAGATATAATTGGGACGGCATCAGCTGATACACCATTATTTGTGGGTGTCCCTCGAAACGGAATAATCAACAAAGGAATTACAAGAGGTGGCTATACTGGCGGAACTATTCCCGGCCCTGGAGATACTAACGTCACTAATGAAGATGACAATTGGAATTTATTAGGAAATCCATATCCATCGGCTATTTCATATACTGATTTTATATCGGCCAATTCATTTATTGACGGGACCATATATTTATGGACTCATCAAACAGCACCAAGTGCTGCTGAAAACAGTCCGTTCTATCAAGATTTTGTGTATAGCTATGCCGCAAGTGACTATATTGACAATAACTATACTGGTCCAAATCCTCCTGGATTCAATGGCAATATTGGAGCAGGACAAGGCTTTTTTGTATTGATGTTAGACAACGCAACGGCTTCTGAAACTGTCGTATTCAATAACGGCATGCGTAGTGCCACTAATGATAACTCTATTTTTTATGGCATTGATCCCGGAAATAACCCATATTCCGGATCTGAGCCCGAACGCCATCGGATTTGGTTAGATTTGATCAAATCGAATGATGAAGCGCACTCACTTCTCCTGGGATATGTTGAAGGTGCTACAAATGCCGATGATCGTTTATATGATGGTTATGAATTTGCAGGGAATGGCATTAGTTTTTATACAATGGCAGAAAATAAAACATTTTCCATTCAAGGCCGTTCTTTACCATTTGACGAATTGGATACGGTACCAATCGGTATGATTTTACAACAGAATGACACCTATCAAATTGGAATTAACACCCTTGATGGAATGTTCGAAAATGCTGATCAAAAAATTTATTTGGAAGACAAATATGAGGATATAATCCATGATCTGAAAACATCACCATATAGCTTTACTTCTGATGAAGGTACTTTTGATGACCGTTTTATATTGCGATATACAGATGATACTTTAGGGCTGGATGATATTTTTGATACTTCCGATCTTAACATAATTTCGGTTAATAATTCAATAAAGGTCAGTTCGGGTAGCCAGCCGATTGATTCGATAATAGTGTATGACCTGCTAGGCAGACGTATAATTGAACTGACAGATCTAAATACACTTGACTATCAAATTGATGGAACTCATTTATCCAGAAGCACCTATATTGTAAGAGCAACGCTTTATAATGGAGCTGAAAAGATCAAAAAAATTGTTCATTAATAAAACTTAAAAAAATTCCACAAAGGCCTTGTTTTTAAATAATCAAGGTCTTTTTCATTTCCATAAGCCTCCCTTTCGAATGAAATATTTCTGTATGCCAATTTCCAGCTTCTAAATTGCAATAGGCGTATAAGGAATTCGACAATGTAAATGAAAAAAAATGGAAGTACGAGCAATTCCAACTGCTGTCGAAGGTGAATTTTTTCATGATTAATCAACATTGTATCGGATCTTAAATCCTCGAATTTTAATATGATAAAAGGGAATATGGTTAATCCAATATACCCTTTTGGAAGCAGATATTTTGTTATTAAGATCATGATATTCATCATTCAAAAATCAATCCAATTTACATTATCTTTGTGACATATGAAGAAATTCGTCCCGATTGAAAAAGGTGATTTTTACCTGTCACCTGAAGGATACAGGGTCTTTACTGAACAGTACCTACTTAAACGAGGCTATTGCTGCGAGAGTAATTGCAGACATTGCCCTTATGGTTTTAATACGAAATCAACTATTTACAATTCAAAATTAATGCATACGTCCACATTGACATTTAAGGACCAGGTTTCAGAAGGGATTCCTTCACAATTGCCTGCCCCAAAAAAATATGATCTTAAAGTAAATCATGCACCAAATCGCAAAGATATCTTATCAAAATCGGAGAAGAAACTGGCCTTGAAAAATGCACTTCGCTATTTTGAATCCCGGCATCATCCGGTGTTGATTAAAGAATTTAAGGATGAACTGGAGTCCTTTGGCCGTATTTACATGTATCGGTTTCGTCCGGATTATGAGATGTACGCACGTCCAATTGATGACTATCCTGCCCAATCGAAACAAGCAGCAGCAATAATGCTTATGATCCAAAACAATTTGGACCCAGCTGTTGCTCAGCATCCACATGAATTAATAACCTATGGCGGCAATGGGGCCGTTTTTCAGAATTGGGCCCAATATCTCCTCGTAATGAAATATTTGTCTGAAATGACCGATGAGCAAACGCTGGTCATGAATTCCGGGCATCCATTGGGGTTATTTCCATCGCATAAAGACGCACCGCGAGTTGTTGTGACCAATGGAATGATGATCCCTAACTATTCAAAGCAGGATGACTGGGAAAAATTTAATGCCCTCGGTGTTACGCAATATGGGCAAATGACAGCCGGAAGTTATATGTACATTGGCCCGCAGGGCATTGTTCATGGGACAACAATTACGGTTTTAAACGGCTTTAGAAAAATCACAAAAAAACCTGCCGGGCATATTTTCGTGACTTCAGGATTGGGCGGTATGAGCGGTGCTCAGCCTAAAGCGGGGAATATAGCCGGATGTATTACCATATGTGCCGAAGTTAATGAAAAGGCCGTTCAAACCAGACATTCACAAGGGTGGGTCGATGAAGTTTTTTCTGATTTAGGCCAACTTATTAGTCGGGTTAGAAAAGCTCAAAACAATCAAGAGATTGTTTCCATTGCATATCAAGGCAACGTCGTTGATCTATGGGAACGCTTAGATAAAGATAATATTCATGTCGATCTGGGCAGTGATCAAACATCGCTTCATAATCCCTGGGCAGGTGGCTATTATCCAGTAGGAATGAGTTTTGAAGATGCCAATGAAATGATGGCGAATGATGCTGAAAATTTTAAAAAGAAAGTCCAGGAGTCTTTAAGACGGCATGCCGCTGCAATAAATAAGCATACAGCAAAGGGGACTTATTTCTTCGATTATGGTAATGCGTTTTTGCTTGAAGCATCGCGAGCTGGAGCCGATGTCATGGCCGAAAATGGTATTGACTTTAAGTACCCGAGTTATGTTCAGGACATTATGGGCCCGATGTGTTTCGATTATGGATTCGGCCCTTTCAGATGGGTCTGTACCTCCGGAAAAGAGGAAGATCTTGAGAAAACCGACAGAATTGCGGCTGATGTCCTGTTGGAGATCATGAAGAACTCTCCTGAAGAGATTCAACAGCAAATGGCCGATAATATCCAATGGATACAAGGTGCTCAGGAAAATAAATTGGTCGTTGGTTCCCAGGCTCGAATTCTATATGCCGATGCCGAGGGCCGTATGAAAATTGCAAAGGCTTTTAATGATGCAATAGCTAGTGGAGATATTGGATTTGTCGTCCTAGGGCGCGATCATCATGACGTATCAGGCACCGATTCGCCCTATAGGGAAAC
>JABDLA010000071.1 GCA_013001965.1 Flavobacteriaceae bacterium
CCGTCAAGGACTACAAGTTTATCATACCCATAATTAAAGTTATGATAACCTATCAATGCCTTTAAGTGCCCAAGGGTATT
Source organism: Flavobacteriaceae bacterium (assembly GCA_013001965.1). Lineage (GTDB taxonomy): Bacteria > Bacteroidota > Bacteroidia > Flavobacteriales > Flavobacteriaceae > JABDLA01. The sequence goes on from JABDLA010000071.1 coordinate 81, forward strand.
TGAAGAATAGGTGGCATTGGCCTCACCATAAAAATCTTCCAGGCTTACCCCCTCATGAATCGTTGTTTCAAAAGCGTCTCCAAAAATAGAATTAGGTGTCGTTTGTTTATATTCGAAATATTTATCGGAATAGGATAAAATATTTCCAATGCTCAGGCTATTTTGCTTAACCGAATCCTTTTGTTGAATAATATTATAATGATGATCAAGATGAAATCGCTTTCCGATCAATATATTTTCGGCATCTTCAAATTGAGGATCAAATACCGAACGGTCGATGAATTCAGGATTTCCTGACTCGAAGTTAATGAGATCCTCATCCCGCAATCCGCCGTTTTCCTGATTCATCAAATCCTGCATCACTATATGTGCACGGGCATGATAACGATTGTTCTTTGTTTTATAGTTTGAGGTCACCCTGAAATTTCCTGTACTCGTCAGTATGTGTTGATATTTTCCGAGCGATCTAAGCCCTTTATATGCGATTGAAAAATTAAATTGTTCCGATGTATTTACCGTAAAAAAAGCATCCAACAATTGTCCTTGTTCAAAGCCCGATTTATACATAAGTTCAGTCAGTGGTGTAGGCACATAATAATAATTTATATCATCGATCTCCATATAATTGAAATGCCGCGCACGCGCAGCAAATTTCGGCATGAGTCCGTTCCCGCTAAAATCATAACTCAATGTATTATAGGTTTGACCTATATTCGAGAATGGTAAAATATCAAATTCATCACGACGCAGATAGTTGAACTTAAATTCCTTTTGGACAGATAAGGTTGTATCTAAATAAACACTATCATTCGCTCTGGAAATGATCTTATAATCCTGAATTTTGGCTTCCAGATTTTTAATATTTCTATTGGTCGTGCTCTTTCGCGATACCCGGTTTAGGGTGTCACCGGTTACCGGATCGATGGTCGGGTCTTGTTTTTGCAAAATCGGTCGGTCCTGCGCCTGGATAATTCCAAGGAAAAAGAAAGAAATCAGAAATAAATTGACTCGGTTCATAAATATTTTTTAACCTTGTATGGCCCTATGACTTTTGCGCAAAAATAGGAATAATCATATAGACTTTTCATATTTAATTGGTAAACGTAAATTTAAAGTACAATAACGTTATTATTTGAAGATTTATTAAAATGCTAAAGTTAAAATATTCACAAGCCAACTATGAATGCGGTACAGACGAAGCCGGACGAGGCTGTCTTGCCGGACCAGTAACAGCAGCGGCAGTGATTTTACCTGATCATTTCAAAAATGCGATATTAAACGATTCTAAACAGCTTTCCGAAAACCGTCGTTTTCAATTAAAAGGCATCATTGAAGAATCGGCTATAAGTTTTGGAGTGGCCCATATTTTTCCGGAAGACATTGATCAAATCAATATTCTGAATGCGTCCATTCTCGCTATGCATAAATCTATTGAACAATTAAATACTGTGGATTTTATAGCGGTTGATGGCAACCGTTTTAAAGCCCTTTCTAATATACCATATAAAACAATAATTAAAGGGGATGGAAAATACCTGAACATCGCCGCAGCTTCAATTCTCGCAAAAACTTACCGCGATGATTATATGGCAAAAATACATGAGGAATTCCCCATGTACAATTGGAAACAAAACAAAGGCTATCCAACTAAAGAACATCGAAACGCCATTAGATCCTATGGAATAACTAAATATCACAGAAAGTCATTTCGCCTTCTTCCTGAACAATTATCATTTGAATTTTAGGTTATATTTGTATTGATTATCAAGAATCCATTGATCTTAAATGAAAAAGCTCCTTTATCTTCTCTTTATAATTCTCGTTTGCAGTTGTAATGAATCCAATAAAAGCGGGAATTCGCTTAGTGATTTCATCCCTTCAAATGCCGATGTCGTTTTCAAAATAAATGATCTTGAAACCTTTAAAACGGATGTCGAAAACAATGAGCTTCACGCCAAGCTTAGAGCCAATAATGCTTATACTTCACTGGATGGTTTCCTTGTTCATCTTGATGCCTTGCACACCGAAGAAGACCTTCTCTTATGTGTAGAGAAAGAACAAGACAGCACTTATTTTACACTAATCACCAGATTGACCGATAGCCTCTTTAACCATCAAGAACTGGATAGCAGCAAGGTACTTCATAGGGTCATTGACAGTATCTTTATCGCATCAAATTCCAAAGTGGTATTGGACAACATTCAGCCGTTTGACAATGCATCAATTGAAACAACATTAGAAACGATGGATTCCGATAAGTCTTTTTCCGTTTTACTCAATAATGAAGCATCAAAAACTTTTGGGCATGCCTTATTCGAATCGGATAGTTTAACTTTTTCCAGGCAACTATTTCTAGATATAGACATTTCGCCTGAACGCGTCTTACTGAATGGGATCACCAAAGCTTCTGATAGTTTAGCCGAATTAGCCAACCTGTTTATAAATTTGAAAGCCCAGGAAAATACAATTCAAAATATTGTCCCGTCGAATGCCGATGGCTATATGAGTTTTACTTATAATGACTTCCAAATCTTGAATTCAAATCTCGAGACTTATGGTTACAAAGAAGTTGACTCCTTATTTAATCCGGAATTGTTTCAAACCATAAATGAAGTTGGACAGATCTTCTATGATGATTCTGATTTGATCGTTATTAGGTCAATTGATCCGACGCAAACAATTGAAGCTTTGAGAAATCATCAGAATGTACAGTCTACATTTAGATCGGTTGATCTGGTGGAATTTTCAGAGAACGATCTTTTTAAAACGGTCTTTGGCCCATTACTGAAGCCTGTTCCTGTTTCATATTATATTCATCTTGATGATTTTTTTGTGTTTTCTAATTCTGAAGGAAGCCTCGAAAATCTTATCGCGAATTATCAGAACGGTTTTACAATGAGCTCTGACCCCGCCTTTGA
>JABDLA010000089.1 GCA_013001965.1 Flavobacteriaceae bacterium
GAGCTCGAGTTCGTCCATGAATTGCAATCGCCTTGCAACCCACATCCTGCAATCGCTCAGCAACTTCAACGATTTTAATGGAGTCATGGTCCCAGCCTAAGCGTGTTTTTACAGTGACGGGAAGGTGGGTGCGTTTCACCATTTCGGCAGTGAGCTTTTCCATTAAGCAAATATCCTTTAATATCCCGGCTCCGGCACCTTTACTCACCACCTTCTTAACCGGACAGCCAAAATTTATATCAATGATATCGGGATTAGATTTTTCAACGATATCAACTGATTGCAACATGCTCTCGAGATTCGCACCAAAGATCTGAATGCCCACAGGACGCTCTTTTTCATAGATGTCAAGTTTAATGGTGCTTTTGGCGGCATTTCTTATTAGGCCTTCTGATGAAATGAATTCAGTATAAACAACATCTGCACCTTGTTCCTTGCATAAGGCTCGAAAGGGCGGGTCGCTAACATCCTCCATAGGAGCCAGCAGAAGGGGAAATTCAGGAAGCTCTATGTCTCCAATTTTAACCAAATTGTGAAGTTTAGAATTTTATCTCGGCCTCAATACGTTCTCCGTTTCTGTCTACAATTACCTTGGTCGTATTGCCTTCTTCAAAAACCGAAAGTGCTCTCATATAGCTCATCATATCAACGATGGTGCTGTCACCCAGTTGTATAACAATATCTCCTTTTTGCAGCCCTGCCTTCTGTGCGGGCTTATCTTCACTTACGCCATCAATACGCATGCCTTCTCCGTCATACAAATAATCGGGGATAACACCCAACCCAACTCTGAATCTGGGCACATCTTCGCTTTCGTTCTTTGTCTTTCGGAAGGCTAGCTCACCATTATCGTCAAGGTCGGTCAGGATATCATAAATATAATCTGAAATGAGGTCCATGCCTTCATAGTTCAGCTTGTCGGAATCATCGCCCGGTTTATGATAATCTTCATGCTGCCCGGTAAAAAAATGCAGCACAGGAACGTCGATCAAATAAAAAGAAGTATGATCGGAAGGTCCAACACCCGATTCATTTTCAACAATTTTGAAATTGGTGTTGCTTGCATTAATCACCTGCTTAAATATTGGCGATGTACCTACGCCATAAACCGCCAGGGTGCTGTCGGCATTTAATCGGCCTACCATGTCCATGTTGATCATATAATTGATGGACTCTGCATCAATGGATGGATTCTTGGCAAAATAATTTGATCCCAGAAGCCCCATTTCTTCACCTGAAAAGGCGATGAACAAATAATTATTCCCATTATTGGATTCTTTTAATTTCGCGGCAAGGTTCAACATGACGGCAACACCGCTTGCATTATCATCAGCACCGTTATGAATGGCGGTTTCACCACGGTAGAGAGATCCTTCTGCGCCATATCCCAAATGATCATAATGTGCTCCTACAACAATTGTTTTGCTTGCATTGTTATCGAGAAATGCTACAACATTTCTTCCGTTTACGGTACTATCGGTTCCGGTTACAGTATATTCAATTTCCTGGTGTGGATCGGTTTTGGGCTTAAAGGAAAAATCCTGATAATAACCATCGGTTCCTTTGGCCTCAATGCCCATTTCCTTAAATCGATTTGCAATATATTCAGCTGCCTTTTTTTCACCTTCCGTTCCGGTTTGCCGCCCTTCAAGGTCATCGCTGGCAAGGAATGATACGTCTGTTTTTATTTTGTTTTCTGCCTGGTATTCTTTCTTACAACCAACCAAAGAAATAAAAATCACAATCAACAATATTCTTTTCATAATATAATACTATTTTTGCGCAAAATTAGTAATAAATACACTCATGAAATATATTTATGCCTTTTTATTTTTAGTCTTGTTTTTATCCTGCAAAAACGAGAAAGCAGAAGTTAAAACAGAAGACGCTGCTGTTTCTGAAAACACAAATTCCCTGATCTATCCGGAAGAAAAACATTTTAAGTCTTTGAAACAGATCACTTTTGGTGGTGATAATGCCGAAGCCTATTGGAGTTTTGATGATGAGCAAATCATTTTTCAATCAAACAATACCAATTGGGGCGTGGCATGCGATCAAATGTTTTTGATGAATGCCGATGATACTTTCGATAGTATTATACCGCCAATGATCAGTACCGGAAAAGGGCGAACAACCTGTGCATATTTTCTTCCGGGGAATACACAGTTTGTTTATGGGTCCACACATTTGGGAGGTGATGAATGTCCTGAAGCACCCTTGCGAAGAGAAGGAAAATATGTCTGGCCTATTTATGAGAGCTACGATATTTTTGTGGCCGACCTTGAGGGTAATATTGTGAAACAATTAACCACTGAACCCGGTTATGACGCAGAGGCAACAGTTTCTCCCCAGGGTGATAAAATTGTTTTTACCTCAATGCGCAGTGGAGATCTTGAGCTTTATACTATGAATATTGATGGTAGCGAGGTGACACAGATAACGGATGAATTGGGATACGATGGAGGCGCATTCTTCTCGCCGGATGGTACGCAACTTATTTTCAGGTCCTCTCGCCCGAAGACTGAAGAAGAAATAAAGGAATATCAGGATTTGCTTAAGGAAGGTTTGGTTCAGCCAACTGAAATGGAGCTATACATTTGTAATGCCGATGGAAGCGAACTCAGGCAATTGACCAATTTAGGAAATGCCAATTGGAGCCCTTTCTTTCACCCAAACGGAAAGAAAGTGTTGTTCTCGTCGAACTTTGAAGCCGAAAGAGGATTCCCGTTCAATCTATATTTAATCGATACCGATGGGAAAAATCTTGAACGTGTTACTCATAGTGAAACCTTTGATGCCTTTCCTGTTTTTTCAAACGACGGTAAAAAACTGATCTTTTCATCAAACAGAAATAACGGGGGAACCAGAGATACTAATTTGTTCATCGCCGAATGGCAGGACTAATTGCGTTC
>JABDLA010000103.1 GCA_013001965.1 Flavobacteriaceae bacterium
GTACGTCACCGTTATTCGTGATGCGTGCTTCAGGGTTTAATCCGCTGCATGCATTAGCCTCCTCCGAGATTGGAGATTCTTCATTTATTATAGTAGCAGTTTCTGAAAAATCTACAGGTTCTGTAGAACAATTGTAGAGTGCCATAATCAGTATTGCAAACGCAATAGTTTTAAGTAGGTTTTTCATTTTATTTGGGGTTAAATGAAATATTCGGGACAAATGTAAGTCTTAGATGTCAATGGTACAACAAAAAAGTCGATAATATGTATTATTTATCCGATTAAGAGTGTTAAAATGCTCAAAATCACCGATAAACAACATCCTAAGTCAGCTGCGTTTTCGTCAGTTTTTTAAGCATTTCTTCTGTAATATCATCCAAATTGAATTCATGTTTCCAATTCCAATGGTCCCTGGCCTTAGCGTCATCGATAGAATTTGGCCAGGAATCGGCAATGTTTTGCCTGAAGTCCGGCGAATATTCAATAGTAAAGTTCTCAATATGTCTTTGTATTGAAGCAGCGATTTCTTTTGGTGAAAAACTAATGGCTGCAAGATTATAGGAAGATCTTATTTTAATGGCTTCAGAAGGCGCATCCATAATGTTCAGCGTGGCTTTAATGGCATCTTCCATATACATCATTGGTAATTCAGTATCAGCCGACAGGAAACATTCATAGAAACCATCGTCAAGCGCTTTATGGTATATTTCTACGGCATAGTCTGTAGTCCCTCCTCCGGGCTTGGTTCGCCAACTGATAATACCGGGATATCGCAAACTTCGCACATCGACCTTAAAATGACTGTGATAATAGTCACACCAACGCTCACCAACCTGCTTGGTAATCCCATATACAGTTGTAGGTTCCATTATGGTACGCTGTGGTGTATTATCTTTAGGAGTCGATGGCCCGAAGACCGCTATACTTGAAGGCCAGAAAAGTTTCTTGATATAGCCCTCTTTTGCAAGATTTAGAACATTGAATAAGGTGGTCATATTCAAATCCCAGGCTTTTTCGGGATACTGCTCCCCTTTTGCGCTCAGGATCGCAGCCATTAAGTATACTGTATCGATTTCGTTTCTAATGACGCAATCTTTTACAGCCACATAGTCCTTAGCATCTAATATTTCGAACGGGCCGGAATTTACGACCTCAGCATTGTTGTCATAAATATCGGTTGCAATGACACTATTCTCTCCATCTCTGGCGCGCAGCGCCCTCACAATTTCAGATCCAATCTGCCCACAGGCACCTATGATCAACGTTCTCGAACTCATTAAATAACTATTAAACTGAATATCAAAAATAGGAAGATTTTTATGCTAATGCCGGTTTCCCGGTGAAAAAAATAAATATGAACTGTTAAATTTTATTCACTTCGCAAATAGAACATTTACCTTTCAGAAATAATATATTTGCCTTATAATTGTTCATATTCTGAAATGAAATCGATAACTCCTATATATACTCTTGTTCTCATATTTTTTATAAGCATTTACAGCCTGTAAAAAGACACTTACAGAACCTGAAGCCCAAGTTGAAACGATTCAAACGCCAACTTATAAATTAACGGAATCCGATATCGAGTCTATCAAATACACCGACTACGCCCTCAGTAATGAAGCTGAAAATGCGGTTAAAGACTGGGTTAAATTTCATGAATTAACTACTCAAATTGAAGCCTTAAAAAAGGCCGATTTGTCCTTTTTCAAGGACGATAAAACCATCCTTCAAAGCTATATCACAGATTTAAAGAATGAGATTCCTGAAAAATTGAATGAAAATTCCATAGTGGTAAGGCTTGTTGCCCTTGAAACCAGCATATACAAACTTGAAGGCATCGCCATTGTGCCTGATGCAAAAAAAGAGGAGCTTTTGCAAAGCATAAAAGATGTTTTGGTCTCTCACGTAAATTTGATCTTTCAAATCAACAAAAAGCTTGAAAAAGACGCTCAAAACATTGTGAAACCACAATAATCTTCAATATAGCTTCAAAATCATTATAAATTGTTAATGCATTTTGTAGAATAACTTCAGTTTTTTTATTGATTTTTTAAAAAATCCTTTATTTTTGGTAGCCAAAATTATGAACAATGAAAAAATTACTACTACTCTGTGTGTTATTCACATTTTTAACAACAAATGCCCAATTTAATCAGGGTGCGCCCTGGATGTCTGGTTTTGATGCCAATAACAGATCTACGCCTGTTAAGTTTCAGGATATTGTAGATGCTGCAAACGCCTATTTTGCAACCATCGATACCGATGCCAAAGGAAGCGGCTATAAACCCTTTAAAAGATGGGAAGCCTTTTGGCAAAATTTCGTTGATGAAAATGGCTTTTTACCAACCTCAAAAGACCTTTGGAATTCTTTCCTGGAAAAAGAAGCCTTTGTTGCCAATAGAAATACAGATGTTGATGAGAGTAATTGGATCTCACTCGGTCCAACTACCTTTGCAAATCAAGCGACTTCTACAGCAAATATAGGACGTGTAAATGTGATCATTCAGGATCCCGGAAATGCCAATATTTTATTTGCAGGTGCGCCTGCCGGTGGACTTTGGAGATCGTTAGATTCAGGACAAACATGGACAGTCTTAACAGATCACCTGCCACAAATTGGTGTTTCAGGAATCGCTATTGACAAAAACAATTCTCAAGTCATGTATATCGCTACCGGTGATGACGATGCGGGAGATTCTTATAGCG
>JABDLA010000138.1 GCA_013001965.1 Flavobacteriaceae bacterium
TCAGGGACGAATATTGAACCCGATAATTATGTGCTCAATTTGCATGGATTTATAGGGTATTTTGACGCTTTGAAGAACGGTCAATACAATTTGGATATCTCTGCGCCGGCTGAATTTAAAAGAACCTCGGCATTACAACATATAAACTCAACAACAAGTCCGGATGGAAAAGTCATAACGACGAGTTATTTTGCACCCAGATATTTCGATATTACCGATAACCCCATGATGTATGGAAATTTGGATGTCGAAGAATTTAAGGTTGGAGATATCATTATTGTTTTAAGTGTGTATTCTCCGCACGGCGTACACAAAGCGTCTGAGATCAAAAAGACCATGTTCGACATGATGCAAGCACAAAAATCGTATCTGGGTGATATGGACAGTACGCCACGCTATGACATTTATTTGTATTTATCTGATTTGGAGAATGCCGAGAATCCAAAAGGCTTCGGTGCTCTAGAACATCATACATCTACGGTTGTTGTGTTGCCTGAGCAAAGCACAAAAAAGGAATTGGATGATGCCATGATCGATGTTGTTTCCCATGAATTTTTTCATATTGTCACACCCTTAACTGTGCACTCTGAAGATGTTCATTATTTTGATTACAACAATCCCACATTCTCAAAACATCTCTGGATGTATGAAGGGGTTACCGAATATTTCGCTCAGCATTTTCAAGTTTATGAAGGACTGTTCGATGAGGAAAAGTTTTATACCTCAATTGCACAAAAGATTAGTGTTTCAAAGCGTATGGATGATAGCATGAGTTTTACTAAAATGAGCGAGAACGTTTTAGAAGAGCCCTACGCAAGTAATTATTATAATGTCTACATGAAGGGTGCATTGATTGGAATGTGCATTGATATTTTGATGCGTGAAGAAAGCAATGGCACTAGAAGTATGCTGTCTTTGATGAAAGAATTGTCGCTTAAATATGGCAAGAATAAACCCTTTGAAGATGATAACATCATCAGTGAGATCACCGAAATGACATATCCTTCGGTTGGTGAATTTTTAAGGACACATGTTGAAGGCGAAACGCCTATTGATTACAATGTATTCTTTAAAAAGGTTGGTTTGACCTATGGAGAATCTCAGATTAAAACGAATTATATACAAAATGCTGGTGGACTGATCTTAAGTGCGAACCCTGCCAACGGAACGGTTTTCTTTACTGATGCTGTAAAGGACAATAGTTTCTGGAATGACAATGGTGCTCAACCAAATGACGTTATAAAAGCTATTGACGGTGTGGAGGTGACCTTACAAAATGCCAATGAAGTGTTCAGCGGGGTATTTGGATGGAGTCCCGGCCGCGAGATCAATGTAAAATTGGATCGGGAAGGAGAAGAGGTTACTATCGAAACAACCACTACGCAGTCTTACACCAAGGGAAAAAAATTAGAGAATGATCCAAACGCAACCGAAGAACAGATCGCTTTAAGAACCGCCTGGTTAAAAGGATAATATCTTAAAAAGAATATTAGAAGCTGGTTGGAAAACCAGCTTTTATTGTATTTGATCTAATTCTATTTTAGCAGTCTTAATACCTAACTGCTCTCCAACTTCAGTCCAGGTGATATAAACAGATCCATTATTAATGACCATTCTTGGAAATCCACTTGAGCGTTCTGCAGAAATTTCAGAAACAGTAAAAACAGCACTTTTTTTGCCACTGTTATCAACCGATTGCAGCTGTATTTTTGTTAGATCATCACTAGAATCCATCCAGCTTACATAAGCTTTATCGTTATTTAATTCAACATCTACACGGCCTAGAGGGAATACATAATCTAATGCTATTGGGGACCTAAAACTGCTTTGATCTTCTGATAAGAAGGCCATTTTCACCTTTGGATTTTGATCTTCCATCGCAAACCAGCTTACGGCAACCGTATCATTATTTGCAGATAGGGCAGGTCCGTTTACGGGACATCCATTGATGACCCAGTTATCATCAAATACCGATTGTGGCTCTGTCCACGTATTGTTTATAAACCGACTGAAATATATATCTCGTATTTCCTCATCCGACCGATCTCTAAAAACAACAACAGGTCCTTCTTCGGTCATAATGAGATCTGTTTGACAGCAATCGCAAACCCGGCTATCGATAATATTTTCCTGAATAATGTTGCCATCAATATCAATAATGGCACTTCTTATAGACATTTGCTTCACTAATGAGCTGTCTTTTTCGGCATACGCGTATTGCCTGCCATCTAACCAAACAACCATAAATTTATCGTCTGACATTTTAATTTTACTCACAAAACCATGCTCTGTATTGGTTTGATCAAAATGCGGACTAAATGCTTTGTCCCATGTTTCTCCATTATCGTTACTTATGGCCAATTTCACATCATAGGCATAGGTGTCAGCTGCACTTTTATCTAAATAGTGGACGACCATATTATCCCCAAAGCTCAATAAAGAGGGGAAATCAGCCCAATTCACAAACCAGGTATTTCCTTCTGCAATGACTGTCGGGCTAGACCATTTTGAATTTTTCTCCAATGTTGAGAATAGCAATTTACTATGCTTTAAACTATCGGTTTCAATCCAAGAAAGATAAATGTCACCTTGATCAGATTTAAATAGGTTGGGCTCCGAACTCTGGCCCTGAGCCGGTGAATTTATAAGTTGAACGGGTTCAATAGTTTCCGTTTGACACGAATAGAATGAAATTAAGACAAAACCTAATATGCCAATTCTAGATGCAACTGTTTTCATAAACTATTAATATTTTGCTGCTTTGCCGTTTGCTGAAGACTTTCGAATAAACACACGTAGATCTTCATTGGCTTTGATTAAATCTTCCTTACGCAAGTACATCATGTGGCCACTTCTATAGCCTTCAAACGACATGCGATCTTTCATTTTTCCACTAGGATCTATTTGTGAAAGCAAATATTTCGCTCCAAAATAGGTTGTTGCCCCGTCATAATAACCGGATTGGTTCAATACGTGCAAATACGGGTTTTGTGCCATTGCTTGTCGAAGGTCATCACGAACTGTGTTATTATCATTATCCCATGGACGTACAGGTCCAAACATATTATACTTTATGTCGGTTTTAAAGTTCAAATGTTCACGCGTATAGTAATTTATCGCTGGTGTAAATGAATGCAACCAAGAGGTCAATTCTGCACTGTAATCAGGTCCCGAACCTGCTTCCTTTTTATCCAGCCCTAAATAACGAGAATCTAATCTACCAATGGTTTGACCTGTTTCATCACGAAGTAATTCCTTCCAGAAAAAACGTGTAGGCACATCGAGGTTGTGTTGTAAGATCACCTTTTTACTTAACCCAGAATATTTTGACATCTTTTCTGCAACTGAGTTACGCTCGGCATCAGTTATAAACCCTCCCTTTGCTATTGCTGGCATCAGTTCATTAATAGCAAAACTTTCGGCATCCGGTAATATTTCGATCAGATCTTTGTTTTGCAGATCTGATGCCAAAACACCATGATGCCAGGCTGCCGCAGTATAGTATGGTAAATTTAGTGATGAATATATGGGTTGATTCGTATTATATTGTTTATAATCTGCCGGAGACACTAATATCACACCATTCAGGTACATCCATTGAGAATTTTGTAGTTCTAAGGATAAACCCATTACACGCGTTCCTCCGTAACTTTCCCCAATAATATATTTGGGTGATTCCCAACGGTTATGGCGACTTGTAAAAGTGTTCATCCATTCTGCCAGATATTTAATGTCTTGATTAATACCAAAAAACTGTTCTCGATCGGGCATTTTGACATCCGAATCAGGAATCATTCTGGAATAGCCCGTATTCACAGGGTTTATAAATACGATATCGGCAACATCCAAAATGGAATAGTTGTTTGGTTTCACACCATAGGGTTGCACCGGATAGCCTTCATCATCTATTTTGAGAATTTGAGGTCCTGTATAAGCAACATGCATCCAAACAGATGCAGATCCCGGGCCACCGTTAAAGGAATAAATAATCGGTCTGCTCTTTCTATCTTTAATCCCATTACGGGTGTAATAGGTGTAATAAAGGGTTGCAATTGGATTTCCCATATCGTCCCAGACCGGCTGGGTTCCTGTAGTTGCAGTATATGAAAAACTAACCCCTTTAACGGTTGTATTATGAGTTGTGACAACCATGGTATCGACTGGAATTGTTCGATTTTGACCATAGGCGATCATCGTGACAAGTGCAGCCACATAGAATAGACCTTTTTTCATTTGAAAATGTTTTAGTGTTTAAGACCTTAAAGGTAACTAATGGAAGTGAAATGGCATATTAAAATTTCTCAAAAACACCAAGCCCGAAAAGTGCAAAATCATATTTAACTGGATCGACCGGATCCAATATTCTTAAGGCTTTATCAAGTTCCTTAACAGCTTTGGCGTCATTTTGTTTTCGTTCTAACAAGCCCAAATGCCTTGCAACCGAGCCTGAATGTACATCAAGCGGACAAGATAACTGGGCGGGAGTAAGGCTGTTCCAAATACCAAAATCTACACCATTGTTATCTGATCTAACCATCCAGCGTAAGAACATATTTAAGCGTTTTGCTGCCGAATTTTTTAAAGGATCCCCAACATGTTTATGTGTTCGTTCAGATGTTGAAACTTCAAAAAAACAAGTTTTAAAATGATGAATAGCCATTTGAAGGGATTCTTCTTTAGCATGCCTTGCAAATGTGGCCTCAAGCCCGTCGTGATTCTCGTAAATATGTTTTAAGCTTTGAACAAATTGAATGAGGTCGGTACCGTTAAAAGTGCGATGAACGAAATGCTTCAATGCTTTCAAATCATTCGGCGAATGATTCTTAATAAAATTAAAGGGATCATTATCCAGAAGATCAAGCATGCGCTCAGCGCTTTTGATTATACTTTTTCTGTTTCCCCAGGCGATGGTAGCAGATAAAAAGCCTGCGATCTCAATATCTTCTTTTTTGTTGAAGCGATGCGGAATTTGAATAGGATCACTTTGAATGAACTTCGGATGATTATAGAGCTCAACCTTTGCATTCAGAAAATCCTTTAATTCCGATGGGGGCAGTGTATTTAACTTTGAAACAGCGTTTATCATTTCGGTTCAAAGTTAGCATATAATTATTTTCCGTCAAGGAAATATATCTTGATTTAAAACTATAAAAAAAGTACATTAGCTTTTCAGTAAAGACGTATATGAAAGAACAGGATGCCTACATTTTAGGAACAGATACCGAAGAGTTACACCGATTGGGAATTCAGCATCAGGTGTGGGCCTCTGAAGCTCAGCTGGGTTGGAAACTGGCTCATTTTAATGCCGGGCAAAC
>JABDLA010000141.1 GCA_013001965.1 Flavobacteriaceae bacterium
GTCTCGTACTTTGCCAGAACAAGGCAAGGCAGGTCCTTGGTAAGTTTATTGATCTTTACCAGTGGCGTATTTCCAATGGTTTCCAATATGTTTTTAGCGTATTTCATTTTGGGTTTTTGCTCGTGCAAAAATAATCAAAAGTTCAAAAGAACAATTTTATATTGCCTTTTTGTTTATTCGAATCGTATGGCCTTTACCGGCGATATTTTGCTGATAACGATCGATGGCACCATCAGCATCACAAGGCATAATAAAAAGGTCCCAATATTTAGTAATAGCACATATCCAAAACTGATGTAAACGGGTGCCTCAGTCACATAATAGACTTCAGGATTTAAAGGAAACAGACCAAATTTTTTCTGAAGAAAAAGTAATCCAAGTCCAATTAAATTCCCCCAAAACAGTCCTAAAACAATAAGATAAGCCGCATTGTAAAGAAAGACCTTTCGGATACTCCAGTTGTTGCTGCCCAACGCTTTCAAAATCCCGATCATCTGGGTGCGCTCCAATATTAAGACCAATAATGCCGTGATCATATTTATTCCGGCAACGATGATCATTATTCCAATAATCCCGTAAATATTCTTATCGAAAATATTGATCCATTCAAAAATGGAAGCATATTTTTGAGCCACCGTTTCGGTATTTAAGGTTGATGGCGTGTTTTGATAGATGGCTATACCCATTTCATCCAGATCGCTATAATCTTCCAGAAAAACTTCAAAATGTCCAATTTGATCCTCCTCCCATTTATTGAGACGTTGAATGTGTTTAATATCACCCAAAAAATAGGTTTGGTCTAATTCCAGGAATCCGGATTTGTAAATCCCCTTGATCGTAAATTTGATAATTGAAGGGGGCTTATTCACATCGTCCTTAGCAAAATACATTTGAAAATCATCACCGGCTTTGAACCCCAGTCGGTTGGCAATATATTCCGACATTAATACATCGGTATTCATTTTGCCTGTAAAATCGGGCAACTCCCCATCAACTAAAAACTCTTTAAAATATCTCCAGTCAAAGTCGGCCCCAATGCCTTTAAAGACGACGCCTTCAAAATCTGTTTCAGTCCTGATCACACCAAATTTGGTTGCAACAGCCTGTACATGAGAGATGCCATCCAATTCTTTAAATGCCGGATAAAAGTCCTGATTTTTGGAAATGGGTGCCAGCGATTCATCCGAAACATTGCTGTCAAAATTGGAAATGGTCACATGCCCGTTGAATGCAACGGCCTTATCTCTTATCTTTTGTTGAAGCCCGATACCGGTCGCTATGGCCACCAACATTACTACAATACCAATAGCAATGGCCGCAATGCCAATTTTTATTATTGGAGCTGAAACACTACTTTTATACGACTTACTGCCAATGATGCGTTTTGCTATAAAGTACTCGTATTTCAATTTTTAGTTATGGTTTTAAATATTCTCAAAAATACAGTTTTATTATCAGTTTTAATAGTGGCCACATGCGGTCAGGAATCCGAAAATAAATCGGTGCAAAATGAGGTGTTACAGCAACAAGAACGAAATGAAAATGAAATTAGTGTTGGCGCCAATCGGACCGAAGCCTATCTGGATGATCTCAAAGGAAAAAAAGTAGGCGTTGTTGCCAATCAAACTACAGTGATCTTTAAAAGTAAAGCTGACGACAATATCCACCTGGTGGATTCTTTATTGTCTTTAGATATTGATATTCAAAAGGTTTTCGCTCCAGAACATGGGTTTCGCGGTACGGCCGATGCCGGTGAAGTTGTTAATGACGGTGTTGATGTGAAAACCGGATTGCCAATTATCTCACTCTATGGAAAAAACAAAAAACCAAGTCCGCAACAACTCGATGGCCTGGACATTGTTATTTTCGACATACAAGATGTAGGCGCTCGATTTTATACCTACATTTCATCATTACATTATGTCATGGAAGCTTGTGCTGAACAGGGCATTCAAGTAATTGTATTTGATCGACCGAATCCCAATGGCCATTATATTGACGGCCCCGTTTTAGAGACAGAACATCAAAGTTTTGTTGGCATGCATCCCGTTCCAGTTGTTCATGGTATGACCATTGGCGAATACGCTCTTATGATCAACGGAGAAAAATGGTTGGCCAATGGACTCAACTGTGACTTAAAGGTGATACAGATGCAAAACTACGCACATTCCAGATCTTACAGTTTACCTATCAAGCCTTCTCCAAACTTACCAAATGATAAGGCGATAAATCTTTACCCGAGCTTGTGCTTTTTCGAAGGAACAAATGTTAGTGCCGGCCGTGGTACTGAGATGCAATTTCAGATTTATGGCAGTCCATATTTAGATACAAAGTATAATGATTTCAGCTTCATACCGAAGCCGAATTTAGGCTCAAAATATCCCAAACATCAGGATGAGTTATGCCATGGGAAGGATCTAAGGACCGTCGACGGTCTCAAACGACTGCATTTGGAATGGCTAATTGAAGCCTATGAGGCTACAGCAAATAAAGATGATTTTTTTATTCCATTCTTTACAAAGTTGGCTGGGACAACTACGCTTCAAAAACAAATCGAAGACGGTTATACTTCAGATGAAATTCGAAAAAGCTGGCTGCAGGAATTAGAGGCCTTTAAAAAAATGAGAAGTCCATACATGTTATACGACTAATTCTGGCGTGTCGCAACATCTTCACCTTTTCGGGTGGCCAGATAAGGTGATTTCGGATCATAAACTCTTACAACGAATACAATTTTTCGTTGCAAATAGCTTACCGCGAACAGATGCTTTCCCCGGCTTAATTTTTTTACCGGAATATCATATTTAAAATCCTCAATAAACTCATCAACCTCACGCTGGTTATTATTGTTGATAGAATAGACATAATGCATACGTCTTTTACTTCGCAAAATAATGGTATCCTTAGTCGCATTTAATTCATGGCTCAAATCTTTTGCAAGTACATTGGTATTCTTTTCGAGAACGGCAATTTTGTCCTGAGCATAAGATTGGTGCACAAATATTTTAGAAAATGTAAATAGGAATGTGAGGAGAAGTTTTCTCATTTATTAAAACATTAACTCTAAAGTCAAATTGAATTAATAGCTTTAATAAGACCCTCATCTTAATATAAATCTAAGTAGATTTAATTGAGACAGAACAAAAAAATCTATGAAATGCATATAAAGCAGAGGAATGCCCTAAAAGGATAAAAGTAGAGCTTCATTCTCCCTTATTATCGGCAACTTTTTGTTCGGTTTTCTTTTTGTCTAAACCCATTTCTATTCTTTTTTCTGCACGTGATTGGACACCTTCCCGCTGTTGATCGGAAATATTATAAGGTTTATATCCATAGAAAATGGTTAATTTATTGATCGGTTCTTTAGGTTTTGAAGGGCTCTTTTTAGCAACTGTCTTTTCTCGGTCCCTTTTATTTAATTGATAAGACAAGCTAAATCCACCGGTCTGTTCAGGGCGTTTGGTCACAATACGTTTTGATCGCATCTCACCATCCATGGATAAGGAAGCAGATTTTGCCTCTTCTTCTGCCTGTTGAGTTAGCTTCAAACGTGCCAGTCGTTCACGTTCTTCTTCTTCCCGCATTATACGTTCACGTTCTTCTTGCTCAAATTCTATCTGGGCGAGCCTTAATTTATTCTTTAAATAAACATCAAGATTATCCGCCGAAATTTTTAGGATCTCATTGGCTAAATCGGCTAGGGTCCCAGCAGCATCAATATCTATTTTTGGAACGAATTTATCTGATTTCTGAGTTACCATAGTTTCTGAATCAATATGAAAAGGATCATGAATCAACACTTGAAAAACAATCTTCTTTTTCGATTGATCGACTACAAAAACATATTTGCCTTGTTTCAGATCTCTTAAAGGAACGGTATATTCATAGGTGTTCAAGTATTGATCGATCACTCCACTAAAATGACCTACTGTATAAACTCTGAACATTTTTTTGGTCGAGCGAAGAATAAGGGTGTCCTTGCCTGGATTTAAATCGTGAAACAGCGCCTGGGCTCTGGCGTTTACATTTTTTTTAATGGAAGCATAATCGCCCTGTGCATAACTGCAGAGGGATGCAAATATTAAAAGGACTATTAAGAAATTCCGACAACTACTCACTAATAAAAACACTTAAGCTATAACCAATTAAGCCGGGGAATTTATTAGATGTATACCATGCGCTTCAAAATTAAATAGAAGAATATGGAAAACAGAAAATAACACTATTCATTTTTTTCAATTGAATAGCTGAATTCCTTTTTACTTGCAAAATAGATTAATAGCATCATAAATATATCTATTCAATTCGAGAATTGATGGGAATTCCTTTCAACTGCATGGAATTTAGAAGAATTGTAATTACGTCGGTTAAAGTGACTAAAAAACCGATTAAATACTTTTACCTATTTCTGATTTTTGATCCTGTTTTTAATACTATCTCTGATTTTTTGTCTTTTAGTAGCCATGATTCTTCTGGCCTCTTCACGAGATTGTACGCCATTTCTGTTTAAGTCGGTCAAATTATAGAAATTCGGATTCATTAAAGGTGTCTTCGTTTTTTTTGCCTTTGGTGCAGATCTTGAGACCTGGGCCAATTTATCGACTCGACCATTTTTAGAGGTTGGAATTTTAGATATTTCTTTTCTTGGCTCTTTTGAATTGGTCAATTTTCCGGCATCTTTTAATAGATCCCAGGTTTCAAAAACCGATTTACTATGATGTTCTTTTTTTGAAATGGTCTCAGTCACCGCTTCGGCTTTTTTGGGGAGATCCTTTGCCTTTATCATTTTGGGGGCACTTTCAGCAACTGCTTTTTTGGTCGGTTCAACTTCCTTTTTCACGTTGGAAGCCAAGGCAGAATCCATGAGGAATTCTCCGGGCATTAGCTCCTGACCTTTTAGAACAAAAACAGTAAAAACTATTTTGTAACGCAACTGGTCAACACAAAAGACATATTTCCCTCTTTCAAATAAATTTAACGGAACTTTGAATTCATTAGCAAGCATATACTGATCTACCTTCCCGCTGTGAGTTCCGGCTGTATACACCCTATAAATCCGTGATGGACTGCTAAGAATTAAAGTGTCTTTAGTTTCATTAAGTTCGTGATTTAAGCCCTCTGCAAGAACATTGATGTTCTTTTTTAGGACCGCAAATTCAGCCTGCGAGTGTGTAAGGTTAAACGTTAAAAACAGAATAATTATGAAATAACGTTTTAAATATTTCAATATAAACATCCCTTAAGATTTGTATTCTTAAGAAAAGGATGAGATAAACTAAAAATTTGATGAGATTTTACTTTCGCTGACAAGATCAGTTCAAGCAAAAACAAATTAGGTTAACGTCCAAAAAGTTAATTGTAAGTTTATACTCCTTTTTAACTTAAAAATAGATTAATAGCATAATAAAGTTAAACAGAAATAAAAGTTTTGGAAAGGAAATACTATAAACTACACGAAAATTAGAAGAATTGTTCTCCCTTGGGATAAACAACCGAATCTCTCGATAAAACACTAAATATCAATTCGTTAACTTGTTAGGAAAATCCGTTATGATGCCATCGACCTGAAATGCGATCATACGCTGAAGGTCTTCATCTTCATTGACAGTCCATGGAATAATTTTAAACCCATCGCCCTTTAATGACCTAACAATTTGTTCATTTAACAACTTAAAATATGGACTAATTATTTCAGGTTTATAATTCAGTTGTTTCAATTTTTCAAAAATGGAATCCTTTCGGTCTATTAATAATGCGACTTTCATTTCCGGACACTGTCTCTTTATCTGCTCGAGAATCCGAAGATCGAATGATTGCAGGTTTGTATTTTTTATCGAATTCGTTTTACGAAGAACCCCAAGCACAAGATTGACAAATTCATCAGGTTCCGGCGTGAATTTCTGATCGTATTTAGGTTTGGCTTTGATTTCAAGATTGAAATCGATGTCGGGGTTCAATTTCTTCGACTGTTCAATGGCTTCTTCAAGCAAAGGCTTGTAAGCCTTTATTTTTTTTTGCCCGGGATAATCGGGATGATACTTCAAACCACAGTCGAAAGCTTTGATCTCGGCATAACTCATTTCAAAAAGATTGTGCTTTAAATCATCGGCTTCAGGTATTTCATTTCCAAAGGGATCCAGGCAAATTCGCCTACTCATAAAGGGTTCATGAGACACCACAACTTTCCGGTCCTTCGAAATAGCAAGATCCATTTCAAGAGCATCAACACCTAATTCAATCGCCTTTTCGAAAGCAGGCAATGAATTTTCAGGAAATAATCCTCTACAACCTCTGTGTCCGTGAATAGCTGTCAAAGGTGGTGACCTATTTAGTTTTGTTCATTGTAAACTGTTGGCTTTCTGTATTTTTGAAATGGTTGCTTCAGCAGATCGATAATATTGCTGTTTTCCTTTTCATCTGGAAATACATCCACACCATATATCAATTTGTCCCGATCCAATTCCATATAGGTTCCAAAGATCCTGTCCCAAACCGAGAATATATTCCCGTAATTAGAATCGGTATAAGGCAGCACATTATGGTGATGAACTTTGTGCATATCGGGTGAAACAAGAAAGTAACTAATGGCATGGTCAACCTTTCGTGGTAATTTAATGTTTGCATGCGAGAATTGAGTTGCTACAATCGACATGGACTGATACAACATCACAATCCCAATAGGTGTTCCAATCACAAAAACCCCAAAGAGTGTAAAAGTAAATCTAATCACACTTTCCAATGGATGATGCCTGTTTGCGGTGGTTGTATCTACCTTATGGTCGGTATGATGAACAAGATGGATCATCCACAATGGTTTCACTTTATGTTCAACATAATGCGGCAAATAAGCTCCGAAGAAATCCATCAAAAGAATTCCTATTACTATATATAACCACAGCGGCATTTCGGGTAACCAGTTAATAATTCCAAAACCATTGGCTACCACCCAATCAGCCGATTGCAATAATAAAAACGCCAGGGCAAAATTGATGGCGATCGTTGTTAGTGTAAAAAAGAGATTTGGAATGGCATGCTTCCATTTATTATATGAGAATTTGAATAAAGGGACCGCACCTTCAATAAGCCAAAACAGTGTTATACCGCCTACTATAATAATACTGCGATGTAAAGACGGGATAGATTCAAAATAATTAATTAATGCTTCCAAGAGATTAGTTATTGATATTCAAAATTAATTCTGCTTTCTTCAAATCTACTAAAGATACCTTAGATTTCCATACAGCCGCTTTCTTTTCGTCCTCAATCAATTGATATGCCGCATAATGTGCGAAGGCGAATAGCGATTCGTTTAATGGATTAATGCTGGACACATCAACCTTTTTCAGATACCTCAATACCTTACGTGGCCTGTTAAGTATTAAATCTTTCTTCAATTCTAAGAGAATAAACCGCTGACGATAAGCTTCCTTATTTTCAATATTTTCTACTCCTAAGAGTTCATAAGACTCATCTATATATATAAACGCCAGATCTGTGACTTCTTTTCTGACTTTTTTATTCACAAAAACAGCATAATCAAGATATTTTGAACCTAAGGCCATGGTTGTATAAAAAGTCCTCTTCTCAAAATAATTATGTAATTGGGCTTTTAAAAATGAAGTGTTCAATTGATAACGCTCAATGAAATCAACGAAATTAAAAGGATCCATATGAAAGGAACCGGTATTTAAAATATTGCCATTGGCATCCATGATCTTTATTCCATCATTCTGAAACAATCGAATGTATTTATCAGAGCGTTTATTTTCTATTTTGCTGAATAAATCCGGATAAGTCAAATCATTGAGTTTGACTGGAACGAAATAAGCCCAAATTATTTTATTAATGTTCTCATTTTCAAATAAATCAGTGTAATATGCTTGTCCGTTCTCGTCATCAAAAACCACCGGAAATTCATACTTGGTTGATTCTTCCCACATCACAAACAACATTTTGTTTTGTACACGAGCCAAGCGTTTCGCAATTTCCAAAGAGGTCATCCATTCCTGCGAAATACACTGATTTACAGATACTATAAAAAGAAGAAAAACGATGGTTATTTTTTTCATTTTTGTTTTCTTAATTGGCTCAATAATTATTCCAGAATCAATTGTTAATCCTTTTTTTCATTTCCTCAACAATGTTATAGGCTGCTGGACATATTGAAACATTCTTCAAGGTCAAATTTGATATTTGATGAAACTTTTTTCTATCTGTATGCGGAAATTCTCGACAGGCTTTCGGTCTGATATCATATATAGAGCAAATATTATCCGAACCTAAAAATGCGCAGGGAACCGATTTTAGAACATAATCATTGTCTTCATCAATTCTCAAATATGTTTGGATGAATTCCTGCTGTTTCATGCGGAAGGATTTAGAGATTCGTTCAATATCCCTTGTTGTAAATAAAGGCCCAGTGGTTTTGCAGCAGTTGGCACATTGCAAACAATCGGTTCTTTTAAACTCTTCTTCATGCAATTCCTGCATCAAATAATCGAGCTGCTTTGGTGGCCGTTTTTTTAGTTTATCAAAAAACGATTTGTTTTCCTTATGCTTATCTTTGGCGAGCTTGGGAAGATTTAAAAGAATCTTTTCCATTGCGTAAAAATAGAATATTTGAATGAAAGATCTGTTCGGAAAAGCTTTGCTTGATTATTTCAACGATGAATACGTTGAAGATCTCATAACAGCAACAAATATTTCCAGTGAAGATGTTTTGCCGCTGCCTTATTTATTCAGGGATTATGATGCAATGCCAAAGATTGAACAAAAAGCACTTCAGCTGGCTAAAGGAGATATACTTGATGTTGGTTGCGGTGCAGGAAGTCATGCCTTATATCTGCAGGAGCGGGGAATGAACGTAAAGGCAATCGATCTTTCAAGAGGGGCCATAGAAGTTTGCAGGAAACGCGGTTTGAAACAAGCAGAGGTCCTTAATATTTGTGATGAATCCGGTACTTATGATACCATAATAATACTTATGAACGGAAGTGGGATCTTTAAGACTGTATCGCAAACGCCTCGATACCTCAATCATATTAAATCCTTACTGAATACGGACGGACAAATTTTAATCGATTCTTCTGATATTATCTACATGTTCGACGACGATGAAATAGAGTCGCTAAAAAACCAGACTGACAAGTATTACGGCGAATTGGATTACTTCATCTCTTATAAAGGAGAAACTGAAGAAGTCATGGCTATGCTTTATTTAGACTTCGAAACTTTAAAGAAATCTGCGCTGGAGACTGGCTTGCAATGTGAGATGGTAGCCAAGGGCCCGCATTTTGATTATCTGGCTAAACTTACTCGCCTTTAGAATATCCTTTTTCTTCCAGTTGGTGTATGACATTACTATAAAGATCTGCGCTCCACTCCTGTGTTATTTTCTGCAAAACATTATTTAGTGATTCTGCCGAAACAGCTATTTTTTGACCAATGGCAGAGGCATTAAAATCGTCTCTTTCTTTGATCTGATCAGCTGAAAGTTCATTTTTAAGAAGAATATTCTCCCCGGTTTCTGTTTTATAGAAATCAAGCATAGCTCGTAATTCTTCGTCGTTGAAATGGCCTTCATAGGCCTTAATGATCATTTCTGTGATATCAATTAAGCCTTGCGATTTTACCTGCCCTAATTCTGTCCAAACCGATTCTGGAACATTTTTTCCTTCAAATTCATTTTTAAGAAAATCGAACATACGATCGACGACATTTGAATAATATTCAATGGTGCCATTCGATAATAAATAATTCTGCATCCCTTCATTCAACGTTTCGTTTTGAGCTGGAAGTATCATTTGGCCCATTAGGCCGAGAAAAAGGATAAGTGTTTTCATTTTGGCTTTTTAGTTCTTTAGGAATAATTCAAATGGATAATCACAACTATTGTGCCACCCCATCAATATAGGTCGACTTTACTGTCATCTTCGGAATTTCATCAGTGGCAATCTTCATGATATCACCGCTGAGAATAATAAAATCGGCGAACTTCCCGACCTCAATACTCCCTTTTTCGTCTTCTTCAAAATTTGAATGCGCTGCCCAAATGGTCATGCCTTTTAAAGTCTCCTCCCGGCTCAAGGCATTCTCCATCTGATAACCTCCTTCAGGATATTTTTTAAGATCCTGTCGTGCAACTGCTGCATAAAACGTATAAAACGGATTTACAAATTCAACAGGAAAATCGGTGCCAAGGGCTACCTTACCATAGCTGTCCAATAATTGCTTGAAAGCATAGGCACCTTTAACGCGTTCCGGACCAAGGCGGTCACCGGCCCAATACATGTCGCTCGTGGCATGTGTTGGCTGGACGGATGGGATAATATCGTCAAAAAGTTCAAAATCTTCAGGGGAAACAACCTGTGCATGTTCGATTCGCCAACGACGGTCCGGTTTATTTTCCAGAACTTTCTTATAGGTCTGGAGTATGGCATGATTTGCCGAATCGCCAATAGCATGTGAATTCATTTGAAAGTCTGAATTCGCAATGCGCTCAGCCATTTGATTTAAAGTTTCAATGCTATTTCTCATCAAGCCATACTGACCCGGACTATCGGAATAAGGCGCTCTCAAAATTGCGCCTCGTGATCCCAGGGCACCGTCAGCATAAAACTTAAAGGACCTCACATTTAACTTATCGGTTTTAACAATCCCCTTGGCCAAATAATGATCGATGTTTTTGAAGGTTGCCGAAACCATGGCATATACCCGAATATTCAGATCTCCGCTTTGCTGAAGACTGTCGATGATCTCGATGGCATTAATACTCAATCCGGCATCATCAACCGTGGTCAACCCGTAATCGAGGCAAATGTCCTGGGCATCCAATAGTGCTCTTACAGTATCTTCCCGACTGTCTTTTGGCCAGGCATTTTCAACCATTAATTGAGCATTATCGATCAAGACGCCGGTCAATTCTCCATTCTTTAATATGACCTCACCACCATCGACTTTGGTATCTGCCGTGACATTTCCAAGATCCAAGGCAGCCTGATTACAAATCAGGGCATGGCCATCAACGCGTTCTAAGGCAACAGGAATAGTAGGAAACAAATTGTCAAGCAATTTTTTGGTTGGGAATCTTTTATCCTCCCAATCGTTTTGGTCCCATCCTCGCCCCTTGATAAATTTCTGATTGCGCTTGTTCTGAAAATCGATGACACGTTTTACGACCTCTTCAAAACTTGTTGTTCCAACAAGATCGACCGCCTGCTGGTTTTGTCCTAATCCGAGAAAATGACAA
>JABDLA010000198.1 GCA_013001965.1 Flavobacteriaceae bacterium
GTCCTTGCTACGACAATTAATAAATACTGCTACATTTCGTGCCGATATTTACCGCCCTTTTTTGAACATAAATCCCGGATTATTTACTCAAAGATGGAACATGTGCATAAAGTCGATGATATCGATCACCCTGCGGTTCGGGAAGTATTACGGTATTTGGATATTCACAAAGGTATAGAGATTCATCATGACGGAGATTTACCTGCACGTACAGGTTTAGGGTCAAGTTCTTCCTTCACGGTGGGCTTGCTGAATAGTTTGTATGCCTTGTTGGGGCGGATGCCTTCAAAAGCCAAGTTGGCTGAGGAAGCTATATATATTGAACAGCAAATGTGCAAAGAAAATGTCGGTTGCCAGGATCAGTCCTTGGCAGCATATGGTGGATTTAATTTTATTGAATTTGGTGGCAGCGAACATTTACAGGTTAATAAAGTTATTATACCGAGTGAACGTAAGATTCGATTTCAGGATCATTTGATGTTGTTTTTTACTGGCTTTTCAAGAACAGCATCTGTTATTGCTGAACATCAGATCAAGAATATACCGAATAAAAAGCCTGAATTAAAACGAATGCATGAAATGGCTGTTCAAGGATTGGAATTATTGAAAGGGGATCGATTAGATGAATTTGGAACTCTTTTAGATGAGAGCTGGCAGATTAAAAGGCAATTATCCGATAAGGTTTCTACACCTAGAATTGACGAGATTTATGATGCGGCCAAATCAGCTGGTGCAACGGGTGGCAAATTATTGGGAGCAGGCGGAGGCGGATTTGTACTTTTATTTGTGCCGCCGCAGGACCAAGAGAAAGTTAAGGAAAAATTGGAGGGCTTACTGCTGGTACCCTTTAGTTTTGAAAACTTGGGAAGCCAGATTATATTTTATCAGCCGAACGGAGAATTTTTAAATGCTTGAAGATCTTGATGTCGTTATTTTATGTGGTGGCTTGGGAAAAAGATTAAGAAGTGTGGATCCTGACACGCCGAAAGTTATGGTTGAATTTGAAGACCGCCCGTTTCTGGATATTGTTATGGAGAGATTGGCCAGTCAAGGCCTTCAGCGGTTTGTCCTATGCACGGGGTATAAGGCCCAATGGATTGAAGAGTATTATCGGAAGAATGAGCGAGATTTTGTTGTTGATTTTTCCCGGGAGGATGAGCCTCTGGGAACAGGCGGTGCTGTTAAGAATGCACAGCCCATCATTGAGAGTGATCCGTTCTTTGTTCTCAATGGTGACTGTTATTGTGATGTGAGTTTTCAGGATTTTGCAGATTTTCATCAGGCCAAGCAAGCAACGGCTTCTATAGTTGCTGCACATGTCGATGATAGTAAAGATTATGGCAGCTTAACTCTGGATGATTCAGAGAAAATTCTGGCATTTGAAGAAAAGCAGGATAAGGGTGCGGCGCTGATCAATGCCGGCCGATATTGTTTTAATCAGGATGTATTTAATATGATGCCCAAGGATACAAAATTCTCGCTTGAATATGACGTATTTCCGAAATTAATAGGTGAGAGCTTATATGGATTTAGATCCGCGGGTGAATTCTTTGATATTGGAACACCTCAACGATATGAACAGGCACTGGAGTTTTTTAAACATGGAAAATAGCTCGGCATTATCATCGAAAAAAGATTATAAAGTTCCTTTTGGGACGGTGTCTCTGACGGAGAAGTCAATCAAGCTGATTGATGCGGCTTTAAAATCGAAATGGGTTACACGGGGCAAATATGTTCAGGAATTTGAAGAAAAGTTTGCGGCCTTATTCGGCGTTAAATATGCCGTTGCGGTTAGCAGTGGAACAGATGCCGATGCTATCGCCTGTGCCACTTTATATGATTATGGGGCGGATCGAGGAGATGAAGTCATAATTCCGGCATTAACGTTTGTAGCAACCGCGAATAGTGTGTTGCAGGCGGGGTTAAATCCAGTATTTGTAGATATTGATCGCAATACATTAAATATTAATCCTGATTTAATTGAAGCCGCTATCACTGATAAAACCCGGGCGATTATGCCTGTTCATTTGATGGGAAAGCCCGCGCAGATGGATAAGATTAATCAGATTGCCAAGAAGCATAAACTCATTGTCATAGAAGATGCCGCCGAAGCGCATGGAGCTGAATACAAAGGGCAAAAAATAGGGTCTATCGGTGATATGGCCGCGTTTAGTTTGTACGCAGCGCATATAGTCACAACTATCGAAGGCGGTATTATTGTCACAAATAATGAGAAAATGGCAGGCGCTATGCAGTCACTTAGAAATCACGGCATGGTTAATAAATTTGAATTTTCCCGAATAGGTTTCTCGGCAAAAATGAATGAATTGGAGGCGGCTGTTGGATTAGGAAATATAGAAATTTTCGATGATATATTAAGTAAAAGAAGGCGTAATTTACTGCATTTGATTGATGTCTTTAAGGACTTTGAGGACTATTTTATCATTTTGAAAGAAGAAGCTACTGAGAAAATTGGCCCGCATGCGTTTTCCATTATCGTGAAGGAACATTGTCCTTTCTCAAAATCAGAATTTGTGGAATGTATAGAGAATGCCGGTAT
>JABDLA010000004.1 GCA_013001965.1 Flavobacteriaceae bacterium
CTTCAATGATACTGGATGCTTGTGTATTATTATAATTTTTTTGATACAGGATCCTATAAATATTTTGGATCTCTGAAATTTTTTCACTTGTAAATCCGCGACGTCTTAATCCAACAGAATTAATCCCCACATAGGATAATGGTTCGCGGCCTGCTTTCACATATGGTGGCACATCTTTTCTAACCAGTGATCCACCGGTAACAAAGGCATGGTTCCCAATAGAACAGAATTGGTGAATGGCCGTCAGGCCACCAAGAACCACCCAATCACCAATTGTAATATGACCGCCCAAGGTCGCATTATTTGACAATATACAATTGCTGCCAATAATACAATCATGAGCTATATGACAGTAAGCCATCAAAAGACAATTGTCACCAATTACGGTCTTCATTTTGTCTATAGTTCCTTTATGAATAGTAGCACACTCGCGAATGGTCACATTATTACCTATTTCAACCGTTGTTTCTTCGTCATTATACTTAAGGTCCTGAGGAATTGCCGAGATCACAGCTCCAGGAAAGATATTACAGTTTTTTCCAATGCGTGCCCCTTCCATTATGGTAACATTAGATCCTATCCACGTCCCATCACCTATAATGACATTGTTATGAATGGTCGTAAACGGTTCAATAACAACATTCTTTGCAATTTTTGCGCCAGGATGAACGTAGGCAAGTGGTTGATTCATAATTATTTAACTTTAGTTATTTGGGCCATAAGTTCAGCTTCAGCACACAGTTTTCCATTGGCATAAGCATAACCTTGCATATGACAGATACCGCGTCGAATTGGAGAAATCAAATCGCATTTGAAAATAAGTGTATCACCGGGAACAACTTTTTGCTTGAATTTCACATTGTCCATTTTCATGAAGAAGGTCAAATAATTCTCAGGATCGGGAACTGTACTTAGTACGAGGATACCACCTGTTTGGGCCATGGCTTCAACGATGAGCACGCCGGGCATTACCGGAGCACCCGGGAAATGACCTGCAAAAAATGACTCGTTCATCGTTACATTTTTTAAACCGATAACATGAGATTTAGACAGCTCAAAAATCTTATCAATAAACAAAAATGGTTGTCGGTGAGGCAACATGTCCATGATTTGATTGACATCCATTAATGGTGTCTGAGACAGATCAATTTGAGGGACATTATTACGTTTTTCGATCTTGATTATTTTAGCCAGTTTCTTTGCAAATTGCGTATTGACATGATGTCCGGGTTTATTTGCAATAACCTTTCCACGCAAACGTGTTCCAACCAGGGCAAGATCACCAACAACGTCAAGGAGTTTATGCCTGGCAGCTTCATTGGGATGGTTCAATGTAAGATTATCCAGAATGCCATTGGGATTAATGGCAATATCGTCTTTATTAAATGCAGCCTTTAATTTTTCAGTGGTTTCCGGAGATAATTCTTTGTCTACATAAACTATGGCATTATTCAAATCACCGCCTTTGATCAATCCGTTGTCCAGCAGCATTTCAATTTCGTGTAAGAAACTGAATGTCCGCGAATCAGCGATCTCATTTTTAAAATCGGAGAGATGTTGAAGTGTGGCATTTTGAGTTCCTAAAACCTCGGTTCCGAAATCAACCATAGTCGTTACCTGATACTCATCGGAAGGAATGATCGTGATCTCACTACCAGAATTTTCATCAACATAGGAAATGACTTCCTTAACGACATATTCTTCCCTGTCGGCATCTAATTCTTTAATGCCGGCCTTCTCTAAAGCTTCTACAAAATATTTTGATGAACCATCCATGATCGGTGGCTCTGTCGCGTTCAATTCTATAAGGACATTATCGATCTCAAGGCCAACCAGCGCGGCAAGAACATGCTCACAGGTTTGAATGGTCACGCCATTTTTTTCCAGGCAAGTCCCGCGTTGGGTATGTGACACATACTGAGCATCGGCTTCTATGATCGGACTGCCTTCAAGATCTACTCTTTTAAAAGCGTAGCCTTGATTGGCTTCGGCCGGTTTAAAGGCGATAGTAACTTCCTCTCCGGTATGAAGCCCAACTCCCGTTAAGGAAACTTCCTTTTCTATAGTGGTTTGCTTGGTTTCGGTACTAATCATTATCGTCTAATTTTTTTTCGATATCACTTATCCCTTTTACAATTTTAGGTAAGTTTTTAAAATATACGTATGATTTATTATAATCGGCATAAGGCAAAGCCGGTGAGCCTTGCAATACTTCATTATCTTTTACATTTCGGCCAATCCCTGATTGGGCCTGAATTCTAACGTTATCACCAATGACAAGATGGCCAACGATGCCTACCTGCCCGCCTATCTGACAATTCTCTCCAATTTTGGTCGAACCTGCTATTCCTGTTTGAGCGGCAATGACCGTATTCTTTCCAATTTCAACATTATGGGCAATCTGGATCTGGTTATCCAACTTGACCCCTTGCCTGATCATGGTAGAGCCCAAAGTGGCACGGTCGATCGTTGTTGCAGCACCTATGTCTACGAAATCTTCAAGGATCACATTTCCTGTTTGAGGTACTTTCGAATATTCACCATTTTCATTCGGCATGAATCCAAAACCATCTGCGCCTATAATGGCTCCGGAGTTGATCACGCAATTTTTTCCAATCACACATTCAAAATGCACTTTGGCACCGGAAAACAAAACCGTATTGTCACCAATAGTGACATTATCGCCTATATAACAACCCGGATAGATCTTAACATTATTCCCTATGGTCACATTTTCGCCAATATAGGCGAAGGCTCCAACATAGACATTTTCTCCGTAGGTTGATGACTCTCCAATATGAGACGGTTGCTCAATTCCGGATTTGTTCATTTTAACCTGGTTATAGTATTCCAGTAACTTTGAGAAGGACTTATAAGGATCTGCTACCTTGATGAGTGTTGTAAAAATTTCTTCTTCCGGTAAGAAGTCCTTATCGACAATTGTGATGGAAGCTTTGGTACTGTAAATAAAAGGCGTGTATTTCGGATTCGCCAAAAAAGTCAGAGACCCATTGGTCCCTTCTTCAATTTTTGCAAGTTTGGAAACTTCAACATCGGGATTACCAACAATGTCTCCTTCTAATATTCCTGCTATTTGGGTTGCGGTAAATTTCATCTGTGGCAAAAGTATAAAAAATGTCCTAAAGTTTTTGCTTTGGATAGCATATATAATACTTG
>JABDLA010000015.1 GCA_013001965.1 Flavobacteriaceae bacterium
TTCAAAGCGGAGCTTTGTAAGGATCTTTAATCCTTTCCTTGACTCGATATTCAAAGCGGAGCTTTGTAAGGATCTTTAATCCTTTCCTTGACTCGATATTCAAAGCGGAGCTTTGTAAGGATCTTCAATCCTTCTCATTTTTTGATTTTTAAGCTATTCTGTTTAGAAAAGAAGCTCAAATTTTTTAAGTTTTTAAGGCAGATCTTGTGAATTTTCATTTTTTAAAATAGTTCATATTTTAATGAAAATCATCAAAAAATGACCATTTTTGCCCAAATTTTGACAAAAAACGGACTTTTTTCACCATTTTTCAACTTTTTTGAAATACTTATAAAATACCCAAAAATCAACTTTGGTCATTTTTAGTATATTTATACTTCCTTTTCAATAAAATCTCTCACAATTTAGCATAGTAGCAAACGTTATTTTAATAATGGTCATTTATTTCGTTATACAACAATTTACAACCGGGAGTAAAATTATTCTGGGGATCTGTTTTACGGCCCTATTCCTTATGATCTGTTACTTTGGATTTCGAATGTTTGAAATGGCCTTCGTTATGCGAAATAAAAAGCCCTTATATCGACACTTCTATATCATAAAACGAAAATTATCAGAATCGCAACGTCAAATTTTAGAACGGGATTTTACATTTTACAGTAAACTAAACGCAAAAGAACAGGCCTATTTTGAGCATCGTGTAGCCTCATTTATAAAAGACAAATATTTTATTGGTCGTGATACTATTGTGGTTACCGATGAGATGAAGGTCATGCTTTCGGCCACTGCGATTATGTTGACCTTTGGTTTCAGAGATTTTTATATAGGTTTAATCAATAAAATATTTATTTACCCCACTGAGTTCTATTCACAAATGAACGGTGATTATCATCGTGGAGAATTTAATCCAAAGTTAAAGGCCCTTGTTATTTCATGGGAGCATTTTAAAAAAGGCTTCGAGTTGGCCACAGATAATATCAATTTGGGGATTCATGAATTTGCCCATGCCATACATTTAAACAGTATGAAAGAACGCGATGTGAGTTCAACCATTTTTGAAGATTCTTATAAAGAACTCATAGAATTGATCTCCAGCCAGGAACATTTAAGAAAGGAACTCATCGCCACTAAATATTTTAGAGACTACGCCTTCACCAACCGTTTTGAGTTTCTTGCCGTCATGGTAGAGACTTTTATCGAATCACCAAAGGAACTTAAAGGCCAATTTCCACAAGTATACAGCAAGGTTCAACAAATGCTTAATTTTAACTTCGCAGGTTATTAGATCCAGGTCAATTACATGATTTAAGTCATATTTTTTTAGATTTTGAAAAGCTAATTTTAAGAGTATTTAAATCTTAGAACGATGAAAAGAAATCCTGTATCAACTATAATGACCAAAGATGTAATTACTGTTAATAGCCAAGATGAGCTTGAAACTGCCGAACACCTCTTCAAAACGAAACATATAAGACATATTCCTGTGGTCTCAGGTGAGAAAATTATTGGCATGCTAAGCTATACCGATCTACTACGAATTAGTTTTGCAGATGCCGTTGATGAAGATGAAGCCGAGGTTGATAGCATCGTTTATAACATGTTTACCATTGAACAGGTAATGGCCAAGAATTTAATAAGTGTCAATTCAGAAACCACGATAAAGGAGGTCGCTGAGATCTTATCTAAAAGAGAATTTCATGCCATTCCAGTTATTGATGACGAAAAATTAGTTGGTATTGTTACGACAACTGATCTGATTAACTACTTACTCGATCAGTATTAGACAGTGATATTTTGAAGGCTCCGTTTAGGAGCCTTTTTTTTATGAATTTGAAATCTCTTTCAAGTCAGAAATTGTAGAATTCGGATCTTCACTTTTAAATACAAAACTCCCGGCAACCAGAACATCGGCTCCGGCATCCACCAATGCCTTTGCATTTGAACTCGTAACGCCACCATCGATCTCAATTAAGGTATCTGCACCTTTTTCTGAAATCAGTGTTTTGAGTTGTTTCACTTTGTTATAAGTATTTTCGATAAAACTCTGTCCGCCAAATCCCGGGTTGACACTCATCATGCATACAAGATCAATATCATTGATAACGCTTTCAAGGACATTCACTGGGGTATGTGGATTGAGAGCAACTCCTGTCTTCATCCCTTCGGCCTTAATCGCCTGAAGCGTACGATGCAAATGAGTACAAGCTTCAAAATGTACCGTAAGCACATCAGCACCGAGTTCGGCAAATGTCTTTATATAGCGATCAGGATCAACGATCATCAAATGTACATCCAAGGGTTTGAGGGCATGATTGGCAATAGCCTTGATAACCGGCATTCCGAAAGAAATATTGGGAACAAAAACGCCATCCATAATGTCGAGATGAAACCAATCGGCTTTACTTTGATTCACCAGTTCAACATCACGCTGAAGATTCGCAAAATCTGCAGCTAACATGGACGGTGCAATTAAGGTTGAGCTCATTTATTTTTTTTTCAAAAATAGTGTAAAAAAACGAACCCTCGGTAATCAGCCAAGGGTTCTCATCAATCAAAAAACGAACAGTTATGTAACTGTTTGTAATGGTATTTAAGTAATAAAGATACTATTTATTATCCTAAATATGTCTTTAATATTTTAGATCGTGACGTATGTTTTAGTCTACGAATCGCTTTTTCTTTAATTTGTCTTACACGCTCACGTGTTAAATCGAAGGTTTCACCTATTTCTTCAAGTGTCATTGGATGTTGATTTCCAAGCCCAAAATACAGGCGAATCACATCGGCTTCACGTGGTGTTAATGTTTCAAGAGCTCTTTCAATTTCGGTGCGTAATGACTCATGTAAAAGATCTTTATCCGGATTTGGAGATTCACCACTATTTAAAACATCATAGAGGTTAGAATCTTCACCTTCAACTAAAGGCGCATCCATTGAGACATGACGTCCGGAATTCTTCATCGATTCCTTAACATCATTGATGGTCATATCCAACTCCTTTGCAATTTCTTCTGCGCTAGGCGGACGTTCATGAGATTGCTCTAAGAATGCATAGGTCTTATTGATCTTATTGATCGATCCAATTTTATTCAAAGGCAAGCGTACAATACGCGATTGCTCAGCAAGAGCTTGCAAAATCGACTGACGAATCCACCAAACAGCATAAGAGATAAACTTAAACCCACGGGTTTCATCGAAACGTTGAGCCGCTTTTATCAATCCTAAATTACCTTCATTGATCAAATCGGGTAGGGTAAGGCCTTGATTCTGGTATTGTTTTGCTACCGAAACGACAAAACGCAAATTAGCTTTTGTCAACTTCTCCAAAGCGATCTGGTCACCGGCTTTGATCCGTTGTGCCAATTCTACTTCTTCGTCGGCTGTAATCAGGTCAACCTTACCAATTTCTTGTAAATATTTGTCTAAAGAGGCAGTTTCTCTATTCGTAACCTGCTTCGTAATCTTAAGTTGTCTCATTTAAAAATTGTGCTTTTTTAAGAGGGATTTCGACTTATGTCATATAGTTATACGCACAGAAGTAGTTAAATGTTACAAAAAGTTGAACTTATTTTATAAAAAGCTCATTTTATCGGTCATACTGATACGTTCTTTTGCAATGGAAATTTTTTTATGCACTTTATTAAAGAAAAGAGTTCGGTCCCGTTCTCCTGCCGTTGCCAGTAATTTTGAATTGGATTTTTGCTTTTGTAAAAAATCGTACATCATGTCACAGGTTTCCTTATGTTCTATTTTGAAATAACTCAATACTGTAAAGGGGGAAAAGAATATTTTTTGGGAGGAGGTCACCACCATCACTGCATTGGTTAGGGTATGTAAATCACATTTAAAAAGATGGAAGAACTTTTCTTTGTTCGATCCTTTCAAGGATTGCTGTATCGTTTGTGATTCTGTTTGATTCACAACTTCATGAATATCATCGCAAATTAAAAGCGCCATATTTTTAGAGACTAATCCTGCCTCATAATAATACAGAACTTGCTGTATCGTGCCATTGACTGTCGTGTCGCTCCATAGTTCGGTTATATTGATGTTTTTATAGATTTCACTCAATTTAAAGGAGCTTTGAAGTAAGGTATCCGGAATTATTTTGATCCATTCATCAAAAGTGATCTTACTTTTGGCCATGTCAACATTAAGATCCTTTAACCAAACGTACATTTTATAGCGGGTTAAATAAGAATCGGTTAGCGTACGAAACAAGGATATGTCTTTCCCAGACCAGATGATCTCGGCGCTTTTTAATTTGGTTAATGGACTAACATTTTCAAGTGATTGCTTAAACCATAATTCTAATCCCTTTTCGTTGTTCGGTCTAGGTGATAATTCTGCAATAATGGTGCTTTGGCTCCCAACTTCAAAAAGTTTGTTCAGTGAAATTTTATAGTGCCTGGCTAAAATGACACTTTCTTCTAATGACAGGCTGGTCTTTAAATTGATGCGCCTGTATGCTGCGTCATAGCCGATATCCAGTATACCGGCAATTTCTTCTACGAACGAGGTATTATCTGGTGATTGGGCCTTCAGGTATTTAATGAATTGATCTTGCATTATTTGAAAAATTTTAAATAGGAAAGTAAAGTAGATTGCAAAAAATACAAAATAATTCCTAAAACCTTCTTATTTCAGTCAAACGAATTTCAAAAATTGCAAATTAAGTTTGTAGTAAATCAATCCGCATATCATGAAAACAACAATTCAAAGAATTCGAAAATGTAGCATCGTTTTTATCGTTATTTCAATATCAATGCTTAGCTACGGACAAGAGGAAAAATCGTCTACGCGATTAGAATATGAATATTTCTCGATAACTCCAGTTGAAGTTTACTATATGAAAAATATTGGTGGTGTCGCCTTGACATCAACCTTAGGGTTTACCATAAATGAGCATTTGATTTCCTTAAATGCATCAACGGGAGGCGAATTTGTGATTTTAGGGACATCCTCTACTTTTTACCAAGTGAACCTTGTGTATGGTCGTGAATTTAAATTGAGCCCGGTTGTTCATATTGATGTTCATGCTGGTGGTGGTATCTTCGGTTTCAATGATCATCGTGAACTTAAACTAAGACGTTTTGGCCTGCCACTTATTGCTAAACTTCGGTTCAAAACAGGTGAGAGATTTTCGCTCGGGCTAAAATTCCAGGCCAATATTAATTCATTTAAAAACCTACTTGCAACCGGAATTGTTCTTCAATGGAATTCGAGCAATTAAAAGATCAACTTTAAAATCAAAACAACAACATATCATGAAAACTTTAGGAAAACAATTTAAACGGCTTGCCCTTTTTTTATCATTGCTTATTCTATTTCAAAGTTGCGTGATCTATAAAAAAGGAAATTTCAACCTTGATGATGCGGTTTATTCAAATAGTAAATCAGAAGTTTTAACAAACTTTGACGTAAACTATAAATTTAAGCGTATCGTTCAGGAAGAGGGTAATTATTATGGTTTAAAAAAGGTGAAAGGTGATTATGAAAAAACAACTTTAAATCCTTCCGATATTAAAAGAGTCCGCATTAAAGACAAATTTTTATCAACAATACTTACCATCCTTGTTCCAATTGGAGTCCTAACCGTTATTGGCCTTGCCGCACCTAAAAGATCCACTACTACTATTGATTTAGGGGATTATTTTCTTTAAATAAAAAAACCTCTCAAAA
>JABDLA010000080.1 GCA_013001965.1 Flavobacteriaceae bacterium
CCAATTTGTTTTCCAAAGGCCTTCGCCTGATCTTTGGCCACTTCAACATTTTTATCCTTCATCCTGTTTTCATCATTTGGTCTAAGCAACCAGTACATTTCAGAACCTAAGAGTTCGACCCCTTTATCCTGAAGATGCCATTCGAGCTTACGTTGGGCACGCATGGTTGAACCGGCGCCAACCGTAATGGCACATGCTTTTTGTTGGTCCAGATTTGGATGTGATTTGATATAATTGGTCAATTGCCAGTCGGGAGCCCAATTATAAGTGTTGACACAAAAGACATAAAGATCGAAGGTCTCGTCTTTTTCCTTTAGCATATTTAAGCTTGCAACGGTCGATGATACATTCTGACTGACCAAACCTTCAGCAAAGCTCATGCAGACTTGTTCATCCAAATTATAAATTGGATCAGGATTATAGATAATCAGGGCACGTTTTTCTTCATTAGCAGCTGTTTTGATCTCGAGCATGTCCTTTTCACTGAACTGCACCCAAATGGTCAATCCGCCCCAAATAATAAGGACGATGATCAGAATTCGAATACCAATTTTTTTCTTTTTGGAGGTCATCAGATTTAGGATTAATAAAGCAATGGAACTACAAAGTTAGGAAATTCCATTGGAGTAGAGAAGAGGGCCGAGATTTGTACAGCTATGTTTTTCGTTGGTATGGTTATTGAGGCACACTATGAAACAACCAATCATGCGCCGATTAATCGCCTTTTATTTTCTTTCATTGATATTTTCATGTGTTCCATTGAGTATTGCTCCAAAGATTGAAGGAGACCAATTAGTCAAAGCAAAGCGATTCAAAAAAGACCTTCCAAAAAATTATGGGTTTGTTTTTGAGGATCCTAAAAATACAGACGAGTTTTATTATTTTATGAAAGCGAAGTATGACATTGGAAAAATGGATATCGAGTCGAATGTGCCTTTTCAATTAGAAGGCTATACCTATTTTCTTTCATTTTTTGAAAGAGAAAAAACTACGAAAACCTTGAATTTGATCCCAATCATGATCGATGCCAAAAGAGAACAAAAAGGCAATGATCCCTTGTTGGAAGACGCTCATACTTCAAGAACCGGATATTGGTATTTGATATTAACGGTAACCGATGAAGAACTTAAAGACTGTTTACATCCAAATTATCAAAGACGAACAGCTATTGTTGAATACCTCCGAAAATTAAAAACGGAGTATTTAACAACCCATAATTACATCGAGACCTATTTAAATAGAAATGACTGATCTTGAGATAACATAGGGTAAACCTAAAATTGATGCTATGAAATAGGATTAATATAAAATCACGAATTCCTGCACATCAATCACAGCAATCCGGAATTTTAGTTTAAGTTTTTTATATTAATTTCCTTTATTATTGATGGGTGGTGGTCCTTCAGGGATCATGGCTTCATAAACTTCATCACCTTTACGTTCCTTATATTCGGCCTTGACCTTGGAAACCAGGTTAGGGTTTTCATAAAGATCGGCCATGGTCATCGCCATTGCCTTTGAGGCATAGATCATTCCCTTATGGCCAATGCTCATACCACCACAGGCAACAACAGCCCAGCTGTGCCATGGTGTATCCTTCGGTGCCGTGGTTACGCCCAAATTGATATTGGCTACATTCCAGCTTACATCACCAACATCGGTTGAGCCTCCGCCCGGATGTTCACGGGTGGCTTCGAGAGGTTTTATTTTAGAATCCATACCCACTTCTTCTTTTCCGGTCGCTTTTTGAATGCCTTTTCCAAAGGCTATTTCTTCTGCTGTATATTCAATATCACCCAGCAGCTCCAAATTTGCCTGCATGATCTCTCCGCCTGCACGATTGACCAGGACCTCATAGATGCCTGAAATCAATGACACCTTATAGTCAACATTCGCTAAAATAGCAGCACCTTCGGCCATTTTCTGAACGCGTTCATAGACCGGAAGCATTCCCGACCGTTTTGTATCCCGTACACGCATCCATAGGCGTGAATAATCGGGTACCACATTAACCACTTGTCCGCCATCCTGGATATGGTAATGCATACGTACGGTAGGTTTTACATGCTCTCTATAGTAATTGACCCCGGCTGTGTATAATTCAAGGGCATCAGAGGCCGAACGTCCGTTCCATGGATCACCGGATGCATGGGCAGCCTGTCCATAGAATTCAATCTTAAAATCGATCAAAGCCAGGGAGCTTTGCACATCGGCTTCAATAGAAGAGGAGGGATGCCAGCTGATATTCACATCAACATCATCCCAAAGTCCGGCGCGAACCATCCAGATCTTTCCGAAGTATTTTTCTTCACTGGGCGTTCCCATAAATTTAACCGTTCCTTTAAACGTTCCTTTTTCAATTTGTTCTTTAATTGCGATGGCTGCACCAAGGCTGGCGGCTCCAAACATATTATGACCACAACCATGACCGGCTGCACCTTCATTCAAAGGATTTTTATTGGGTTCAGCTTTTTGCGACAGGCCCGGAAGCGCATCAAATTCGCCAAGCACACTGATAATGGGTCGTCCGGCACCATACGTTGCCACAAAAGCGGTTGGCATTCCGGCGACACCCCGCTCTACAGTGAAGCCTTGTGATTCGGCATAGGAAGCCAGAATTTCGGCAGATTGATTTTCTTCAAAGGCCGTTTCGGCAAGCGCCCAAATTTCATCACTGATCTTTATGAGATTGTCTTTATGCTTTTCAACTGAAGCTACGATGGCCTTTTTCGTTTTATTCATTTTATTTTGGCCGAAGGAAAGGCCAATGGAAAGGCAAAAGAGAATGAGTAGTAGTCGTTTCGTTATCATAATGGTTATCATTTAATGTCCTTAAAGATAAAATAATTTAGATGATATTTAAATGAAAATATATCAAGATAAAATCATAAAAAAACTTCAACCGGAATTCCGATTGAAGTTCTTCTTTTTTTGATTGGACAGCTTCTACATATCGTAGAAAAATTGTTCCTGCGTGATCTTGCCATTGTTATCTACATGGTAAACGGCAAGTTCTTCCATTTGAGTACGTCCCTGGTTTTTAAAGGTAACGTCATAATTCATTTTAACCGTAAAATGATTTCCGGCAGTGATTGGATCCGAAACATTAGCACTGTGGATTTCCTGAACATTGTCCATCCATTGCTCGTTCTTCTCAACAACCTGCTTAATACCTTCGACGCGTTGTGGTCCGCCTGGCCAGTCGGCCATTTCAAGACTTACAACATCATCATGATAGAGCTCGTCAATTGCCTCAACGTTTCTGCCCTGACGACATAATTCTACCAATCGATCGGCAATTTCTTTGGTCTGATTTGCTACTTGTGGTGTTTCCATAAATACGATTTTTTTGATTCTTTTAAAGATAAGAAAACTTGGTCAAAATCGATTTAATGAAACGTTAATTTAATGCTGATTTATAAACAGTTAGGCATCTTTCCCTGGCCATTTTGTGATCCACAATTTCATCGGGATAGGAGGCCTGTTGAAATTCGGGAACCCAGCGTTTAATGTATTTGTGGTCCTTGTCAAATTTTTTGATCTGCGTTGTTGGATTGAAGATCCGGAAATAGGGTGATGCATCAACGCCACTCCCTGCGACCCATTGCCAATTGCCAACATTACTGGCTTGTTCATAATCGTGTAATTTTTCAGCAAAATACGCTTCTCCCCAGCGCCAGTCGATGAGCAAATGCTTACATAAAAAACTACCTGCCAGCATACGGACACGATTATGCATAAAACCGGTTTCATTTAATTGACGCATGGCGGCATCAACTAATGGATAACCCGTCATTCCATCGCACCACGCTTGAAATTCTGATTCATTATTTCGCCATTCAATGCGATCGTATTTGGGTTTAAAACTCTGTGAAACGGTTTGTGGGAAATGCCATAATATCTGCATAAAAAATTCACGCCAAATGAGCTCCTGCCAGAATATCTCGTTGGCCTCGGCCGTCGCTTTTTTCATCAGCTGCCGAACGCTCACCAAACCGAATCGCAGATATGGACCTAGTCTCGAGGTACCGTCAATTGCCGGAAAGTTACGTTTGGATTCATATGCTTTGATCAGCTCTGGCGAATCATTATAGGGTTGGATCTGCTGTTCTGATCGCTCGAAGCCCAGATCTTTCAATTCTAAGGTATTAAGATTTTTTTCCTGAAGGAGTTGATCCAGATGATCTTCAGAAGGGAAAAACTGTAATCTCTGTTTTCGGAATCGTTCCTTCCACTTTTTCATATATGGCGTATACACAACATAAGGAT
>JABDLA010000153.1 GCA_013001965.1 Flavobacteriaceae bacterium
AATCTCTACCACGTTCTCCCCTGTATACGACTGCGGATCTTTAAAAACAGATACAAGTACCTCGTCAAGTTCTTTGCCGTCCTTTAAAATATGGCCCAAATGAACCGTATGCGTCTTTTGCTTGATCAATTCCTTTCCATGAATGGACATGAAATGAGCACTGACGATAGAAATGGCATCTTTTCCTGAGATCCTGATCACGGCAATAGCACCAACACCCGAAGGTGAAGCCAAAGCAATAATGTTATCGTTTGCAGCCATTTCTTTAAATTTATGGCAAAAGTAGTAAAATTGAGTGCATCCTGCTCGCTTTAGCCTTTGAATAGCTGTATTAACAATTTTTGGCTTCCTAAAACGAGAAATCCTATTATATTTACAAAAAATTTAAAAATCATGAGAAAGCCTCTATTATTTATGATTACGGTTTTGCTTGTTTTATCCTGCAAGAATGAGCAACCGGAACGAACTTTACCGCCAAATACCTATGAAGTGAACGTCACGGCCAAAGGTGTTTATAATGGTATACGATCTCATTTAATTATTCTGAACGATCGCCGACAAGAGATTCAGCTTGATACGGCCATGATCGCTAATGAAACAGCGACATTTACCGGAAAGGTGGAAAGCCCGGCTATGCGTCTATTGACAATTAATGGCATACGAGGACATGTTCAGTTTGTTTTAGAACCCGGAATTACCAATATCGAAGTTTATAAGGATAGCATCAGTAAATCTGTTGTTGACGGCGGTAAGAACAACGATGACCACAATGCGTATAAAGCCCTATACAAGCAGCGTGCCGATGAACTTAAAGCACTGGGACAGGAAATTCAGATCGCCCGACAGTTGAATGATTCGGTGAAATATGGAAATTTAATGGCCAAAAATATTGAGCGTACCAAAGCGATCCAGGACCTGGCTTATGAGTACATCGCAGACAACCCCGATAGTGATTTCTCCTTATTATTGCTTGAAACCATGTTGATAGGCAGTAATCCAAATGTAGAAAAAATAAAATCGAGTATTGCCATATTAAATGATGTGGTTAACAGAAGTAACGGGAACAAATTCCTTGGACGGAAAATCAGAACTTTTGTGGCGCAAAAAGAGGCCCTTGCGAATTTGGAAATAGGTAAGATCGCCCCAAATTTTTCGGCGCCTGATCCTAATGGAAAAGAAATAGCTTTGAACGATATCAAAGGAAAAGCAACAATTATTGATTTCTGGGCATCCTGGTGTGGACCATGCCGACGTGAAAACCCCAATGTAGTTCGGGTCTATGAGAAGTATCATGACAAAGGCCTTGAGATCATTAGTGTTTCTTTAGATAAACCCAATCAGAAAGATCGCTGGTTGCAAGCCATAGAAAAAGATAAATTGACCTGGCACCATGTGTCTAATCTGAAATATTTCAACGAACCTGTAGCCAGATTATATAATGTAAGCGCAATTCCCGCCACCTTCATTCTTGACGAAGACGGAAAAATTGTCGCGAAAAAATTAAGAGGTAAAGCTCTGGAAGATCAAATTGCCAGTATGCTCAATTAATATAAACCGCCTGAAGGCGGTTTTTTTATATCCGTCCTGTACGCCTCATGACGTAGAGAATAACTATGGGGACGGCCAGCAGAACTACCATCAATAAATTTTCTGAAAAGAGCCAGGATGCCAGGATCAAGGTGATCACATAACCACCTACTGCACCACCAAAATGGGCATCATGCCCTATGTTACCAATGCGGTTTTTCATGCCATAAATAGAATAGAGCAAATAAGCGATACCAAAGACATAACCGGGAATTGGAATGGGCACAAAGAACATATAAAGCTTCATTTCAGGATGTAACAAAATTGCCGAATACAACACTCCCGTAACCGCACCACTTGCACCTACGGCACTGTAATGATATTCATCCTTATGGAAATACAGCGATAGCAAATTACCGATGATCAAACTCCCGAAATAAACGATAATGAAATTAAATTGTCCGAGGTAGGAAATGACCTCATCGGCAAAAAAATAAAGGGTGAACATATTGAAGAACAGGTGCATATTGTCAACATGAAGAAAACCTGAACTCAACATACGTATCTGTTCACCACGTTTTAGACCACCTATATTGAATTTGTATTTTTCAAAAAAAGAAAAATCACTAAATCCCTTTAATGACATTAAAATATTTGCTCCGATAATTACAATGGTGATGACATCCAAATTGCCCATAGACTATAAACGTAACTTATCAAATATA
The DNA here is from genome assembly GCA_013001965.1 of Flavobacteriaceae bacterium. Classification (GTDB taxonomy): domain Bacteria; phylum Bacteroidota; class Bacteroidia; order Flavobacteriales; family Flavobacteriaceae; genus JABDLA01. Next base: position 2,253 of record JABDLA010000153.1, read on the forward strand.
GCATATATTTGCCAAAAGAATTTTTTGTGCAGTTAGTAGGTTACATACTTATTTATCCAATATTATTTCTCACTTCCCTCCTTCCCTTCAGACTTCTGTATTTTGTTTCTGACTGTGTTTTTGTGGTCATGTATTATGGCGTCGGGTATCGGAAAAAGGTAGTAACGCAAAACCTGAAGCTGGTCTTTCCTGAAAAAAGCGAAGCGGATATAAGCTCCATTCGGAAGAAATTTTACCGTCATATGTGTGATATGTTTTTGGAAATGATCAAGTCGATAACGATCTCCGAAAAACAACTGGTTAAACGTTTTATCATTAAAAATACCGAGGAGGTTCGGCGGCTGGAAGCATTGAATAAAAGCGTGGTCGTCATGTATGGCCATTATGCGAGTTACGAATGGTCGGTTGTTGTGGGGCATTACCTCGACTATAAAGGCTATGCCATCTATAAACCCATAAAGAATAAAAACTTTGATAATCTTGTAAAGCGCATTCGGTCAAAATATAATGTCTTTCTAATTTCTTCAAAAGAAGCGGTTTCTAAGATCGTTGAAAGTGAGACCCAAAATATTCGTTCTGTGACCGCCTTTTTAAGTGATCAATCGCCCAAATCCAGTAAAAGGCAGCATTGGGTAGATTTCATGGGCGTCAAAGTTCCTTGTTTTACCGGCGCCGAAGTGCTGGCCAAAAAACTGAACCTATCCGTAAGTTTTTTAAAGATCTCTAAGGTGAAACGCGGCTATTATGAAGCCGAATTTGAGCCGCTGGCTGATGATCCCACTCAGTTTCCCGACTATGAGATCACAGATAAATTCACGAAAGTGCTGGAAGCCCAGATTCGTGAAGCCCCTGAATATTATTTATGGACGCATAAACGCTGGAAACATCGCTTAAAGAAAGGTGAAGCGATTCCCTAATTAAAGTTCAAACCAATTTTTGATCTTTTGTAATCTGGAAGTTGTCGCAAATGAATTATGAATGAATTCATTTGTTTTTCCATCATAGGTATAATCCTTAGACCATTCTTCATGATTTGCGGCAAGGGCCTTGATCGCTTTACAAACAGTTTCAATTTCTTCACAACTGGAAGTTGGATGTATTGACATTCGAATCCATCCGGGTTTTCTTGCCAGTTCTCCAATAGAGATCTCATTTGTGAGTTCATGTGAAGTTTCGTAGTCAACATGCAATAAATAATGCCCGTAAGTACCGGCGCAACTGCAGCCTCCCCTGGTCTGTATTCCATAGCGGTCATTAAGCAATTTCACGCCCAAATTATAATGCAGGTCATCAATATAAAAAGAGATCACGCCAAGTCTGTCGGTATGCTGCGGCGCCAGAATATTGATATTTGCAACATCACCTAATTCGTCAAAGACATGTTCTAAGATCTCATGCTCCCGCTGAAGCATTTTTTCAACACCCATTTGCTCCTTTAGCTTAATAGCCAGGGCCGTTTTAATGGTTTGCAGAAATCCGGGAGTCCCGCCATCTTCACGGTCTTCGATATCATCGATATACTTATGCTCTCCCCATGGATTCGTCCAGCTCACCGTTCCACCACCCGGACAATCGGGAATCATATTGGTATATAATTTTTTATTAAAAACGAGAACGCCACTTGTTCCCGGCCCTCCTAAAAATTTATGTGGTGAAAAAAAGATGGCATCCAGATAAGCTTCCTCATCTTCCGGATGCATGTTCATATCGATATATGGTCCTGAACAGGCATAATCGACAAAACAAACACCACCATGCTGATGCATTAATTTGGCCACATCATGACAAGGCACCTGTATTCCGGTGACGTTCGAGCCTCCGGATATGGATGCAATTTTTATGGTGCATGATTTATATTTCTCCAGTAAGGTCTTTAAATTATCAATGCTGAAAAGACCTTCAGGTCCGGGAGGAATAACCTCAACTTTCGCAATGGTTTCCAGCCAGGAGGTCTGATTACTGTGATGTTCCATGTGTGTAATGAACACAACAGGCCGCATCTCCTCGGGTACCTCAGTATATTTTTCCAGGTTTTCAGGCACCTTTAATCCCAGAATTCGCTGAAATTTATTGACAACACCCGTCATTCCGGTACCCGATACGATCAACACATCATCCTCATTGCAATTGACATGCTTTTTAATGATGTTCTTCGCTTCATGATAGGCCAGCGTCATAGCCGTACCCGATTCGGTCGTTTCCGTATGGGTATTCGCCACATAAGGTCCAAAATCATTCAGAATTTTCTCCTCAATGGGCTTATATAATCTTCCCGAAGCGGTCCAGTCGGTATAAATGATCTTCTTCAAACCATAAGGCGATTCAAATTCCAGATCAATTCCAACGATATTATCCCTGAATGGCTTAAAATAAGCTTCGAGATCAGAGCGTCGTTCTGTTTTTGCTTCGGTAGTTATCATCTATATTAATTATGGCCTAAAAATACTAAATATTAGCTAGTTCCTTGAGTTCAGTTATGAAT
>JABDLA010000014.1 GCA_013001965.1 Flavobacteriaceae bacterium
AATCTCCCGGAATCTATAGGGTTACTTATGTTTAAAGGGTTTTCGTATGGCTAAAACCATAAAAACACAGAAAAGATGGATACGGGCATTGCAATTTTTTGCTGCTTATTTAGTTGCTGCATGGACATTACTACAATTTATTGATTGGATTGTTAATCGTTATCAATTTTCTACTTATTGGACAGATATGTGCCTCTGGTTATTTGTTGGAATAATTCCTTCAGTTCTTCTTTATCTTTTTAATATGGATCGCATAAATAAGCGCATCTTAAGTTTAAGGGAGAAGATTTTTTTTCCGGCGAACATCATATTGTTAATAATCTCCTTATTCATTTTTTTTGGCTCTAAGGATCTAAGTGCTAAAACCTCAAATCTTTCGTTTACCGATGATGATGGCAATGAAGAAAGTATGCAGGTTCTAAAAGAGAAATATCGCACTTCAATTCCTGTTTTCAATTTTGAACAAGAAATTGTAGACAGTTCTTCTTTTTGGATAAATTGGGCAATTCCTGACCTTCTTTTTGAAGATATGGCCCAAGATGGCAATGTTAATCCATTATCATTAATGGCTTCATCTACAAGTGAAAAAATAGAAGAAACCAAATCACTTGGTGACTTTTATGTAGATGGCAGTTATAGTATAACAGATGAAACGTATTCGATTTCTCCTACAATAAGGAATAGTTCAAATGGTAAATTAATAGCTAGTAACACATTTGTTGGTAATGACTTTCTCGAGATATTAGATTCTATAAGTATATATCTTAGAGATGTTACTGGTATTGATGAGAAAAAGCGAGACTTATATCCAGATTTACCTCTTAAAGAGCATTTAAGTTTTGATATGAAGGCTATTAAGTTTTATGTGCTTGCAATTAATGAAAACCCGGTAAATTTTCAACATGCCACAGAAGTTGATAGTACGTTTGCAATGGCATATAAATCTCTGGCTGATTTTTTACTGTACTGGAATATTGGACTTAAGGAGTCGCAAACTCTATATGATAAAGCGTATAAATTCAGAAAGAAATTGCCGTATAATCAACAGTTCGAAATCATGCTCTACAGACATATGGCATATGAGGAATGGGACAAAGCTGAACAAATGGCGAAATTACAGTTGAAAGTGACACCAAAGAATTTACAATTTCAAAGGGCACTTCATATTATTTACGCACAAACAGGTCGAATGAAAGCCAAATTTGAGTTTTCTAAAATCAATTATAGCTTAGATCCATTGAATTGGAATATGCTTTGTGAAGATTTTTTATTTATGGACAAATATGATAAAGCAATTGAGTTAATTCAAGAGGTATCATTAGCTGAAAATGAAAAATTACCATATTTAATTAAACCACTACTTTTAAAAGGCGATTTGGAAGCTGCTTCCAATACAATTGAAAAATTTAATCTCCTCTATCCTGAAAGAAGTGCAACGACTAAAGTTTTTGCCGATGCCATTGTATATCATCAAAATAATGATATCTCTAAAAAAGATCTATCGAATTTTGAAGGCGAGTTTTTTGATAAAAGCGGTCAAGGTATAAGACTGGTCTGGACAAATAAGGGGAACTTGCATTTCAGTTACACTAACCAACCATATATACATACATTAATCTTAATTGGAGAAGATGAATATATTCATGGCTTTCCTGGCATAGAATCACATCATACTGAACTTGCTCGTGATACCCAGAATCAAATTTATGGTTTGAAGACCTCAAAATGGCGAAATCACGGTCAGGTATTAAATAAAGGACTTAGATGGAAGCTGGATTCGCATATAAAAAATGCCAAGGAGTACTTAATAAAGGGAGACTTCGAGGCGGCTGAAGCTTTCTATACAACTGCAATTGCTAAAAACCCCAATCATAAATATCTTGTACACGAGCTTGCCCATACCAAATATATAAGTCGCAAAACGAACGAAGAATTATTATTGCAATATCAAGTAATTGCAGGTCAGTATGGTTCATGGCACGTTTGGATAGAAGATGGAACGCTTTATTTACGAAGAGGCATTGAACCCAGATTAGAATTAAGACCTATGTCTAAAACAAAGTACATTATACTTGAAATGCCTGATTTACAAGTAGAATTCGATTTTCAAGATAATGTTGCTGCTGGTGTGTTCTATTATAAATTCAATACAGATGAAATGGCTTGGCAAAAACACGCCAATAAAGAAACATCTGAATACAATTTAAAAGATTAATAAAGCCTAATTCTAAAAGGCTCCTAATCCATTTTGTAAATGAATAATTTTTAACTTTGAAGCTCAACGATTAAGGAATCCTCGGTCTTGGTGACCTTCGTCAAGCCTAATTTCGCTAGGCCCTTCATGCCTTTATCCGAGCCTTTATTGCTTAAACCTGCTTGTTCTTTTAGGTCTGAAAGATTCATGCTCTTTTGAGATTTTAGGATCTCAAAAATCGCTCTTTCATTGTCGCTTAATTCGATCTTTTTCTGTTCAGGCTTCATCTGAGGGAAGAAGAGCACGTCCTGAATACTCATACTGTTGGTCAGGAACATGGTTAATCGATCTATACCAATGCCAATACCTGAGGTCGGTGGCATTCCATATTCCAAAGCTCGTAGAAAATCCTGGTCGATGAACATGGCCTCGTCGTCACCTTTTTCACTGAGTTTCAGCTGGTCTTCAAAACGTTCACGCTGATCAATAGGGTCATTCAATTCGCTATAGGCGTTCGCTAATTCCTTACCATTTACAATCAATTCAAAACGCTCGGTCAGTCCGGGTTTTGAACGATGCTTTTTGGTCAATGGGCTCATTTCAACCGGATAGTCGATGATAAAGGTGGGTTGCACATAATGGTTCTCGCAGCATTCGCCGAAGATCTCATCGATCAATTTGCCTTTCCCCATGGTCTCATCCACTTCAATATTCAATGATTTCGCGATGGCCCTCACTTCATCCTCAGTTTTACCATGAAGGTCATGTCCTGTATGTTCGTTTATAGCATCAAGGATTCCAATACGCTTATACGGCGCCTTAAAATCGATAACCTGATCACCAAGCTGAACCTTGGTTGTACCATGCAAATCAGTGGCTACCTTCTCCAGAAGAGCTTCAGTGGTATCCATCATCCAATTATAGTCCTTATAGGCTACGTACAATTCCATGACCGTAAACTCCGGGTTATGGGTTCGATCCATGCCTTCATTCCTGAAATCTTTTGAGAACTCATAGACACCATCAAAACCACCAACGATCAGGCGTTTGAGATATAATTCGTTGGCAATACGTAAATACAAAGGCATATTCAAGGCATTGTGATGCGTAATGAAAGGACGTGCCGCAGCACCACCTGGGATAGGCTGTAATATTGGCGTTTCCACTTCAAGGAAATCCATTTTATTATAAAAATCACGAATAGAGTTCATGATCTTAGTGCGATTCACAAAAACCTCCTTTACCTTCGGATTCACGACGAGATCAACGTAGCGCATTCGATAGCGCTGCTCAGGGTCGGTGAACGCGTCGTGGACATTGCCATCGGCATCTTCTTTTGGGAGCGGTAATGCTCTTAATGATTTGCTCAGCAAGGTAAAATCCTGTACCATCACTGTTTTTTCGCCAACCTGTGTAGTAAAGAGTTCACCTTCAATACCGATGAAATCACCAATATCAAGTAGTTTTTTATAGAGTTCGTTGTATTTGGACTTATCATCACCCGGGCAGATCTCATCACGATTAAAATAGACCTGGATGCGACCTTCACTGTCCTGCAATTCGGCGAAAGACGCCTTTCCCTGGATGCGTCTTGACATCAAACGTCCTGCAATATTCACACGCTTTCCTTCTTCAAAATTGTCCTTGATCTGACTGCTCAAATGATCCACCGGATACAATTCCGCAGGATAAGGATCGATCCCCATTTCACGAATGAGTTTTAATTTGTCACGTCTTACTTGTTCTTGCTCCGAAAGCTGCATGCTGTTAATTTTAATATGCCAAAATTAAACTATTTAAAAAAAATGAAAAGCATTACAACTATTATTCTGAGAAATTCTTTCAGATCGGTTGAACTATGAAGAAAAAAAAGGCTCCAAAAGAAATCCCATTCGTATTCCTTTTAGAACCTGAATTCAACAAAATTGATTTGAGACGCTAAAGTAAATTGTTGCTAACGCGACGGATTTTTAACAACCTCGCCTTTGATCTTCAAAACTTTTCTACCTTCCGCTGCATTAGACAAAACAGTGATGCTTTTTGAAAATGTTCCAAGCTTCTTGGTGTCATAATTCACTTCAATTTGCGAAGATTCACCGGGAAGAATTGCAGTTTCAGGTGCGCTTGCAACCGTACAACCACAACTGGTTTTAACATCGGTAATAACAATGGCCGAATTTCCGGTATTCTTAAATTTGAATACAGCAATACCATCAGCCTTTTGTTTAATTGTTCCATAATCGATGGTTTCCGATTCAAATGATAAAATACCCAAATTGTCGGACTGGGCCTTGTTCTGGGCTGTGACCGAAAGGCCAAGAATCAATAACAGACTTAATAAAAAAGTTGTTCTAACTGAAATTGGTTTGATAATAGATTTCATGATATAAGTTTTAATGTTAAACAGGAACAAACATCGAAATTTCATGGATTGCAATGAAGAAATCTAAGGTTGAAATGGGGACTAGACCCCGGGTTGAATTTTATAACTTACTCTTAAACAGTTTTTTAACTTCTTCCCGTGATTGGACATTGAGCTTTTTGTAGATGTTATTTATGTGCGTTTTTACGGTACTTACACTAATGAACATGCGTTCGGCAATGTCCTTGTTGGTTAAATCTTCAAGAATATGATCTAAGATCTTTTGTTCTTGTTTGCTGAGCGATGAAGTCAAACCTGTTTTGTAATTGGTTCTGTTTTTAATCAATTTCACGATCAGTAAAATGTTCAGTAAAACCGATAATCCTATAAGGATATAAACATAATTTGGCCATCCACTATTGCCATTTTCATCACTGACGGTGAACTTATCGGAGGCGATCTCAGTACTGTATTTTTTGAGATAGATCGAATTCGGATACCGATTGATTAAACGTGCTTCCAGTTTATCATAATACGAATTGGTTGTTAGATCATTGAGATAATAATCATAGAATTCATTACTACGGTCGGAAAGAAACGCATAGATGTAAAGCTCTGCCAGCGGCTCGTTCAGATTGGTGCCGAATGCCTGAAGTGTTTCAAACCATTTTTTCGTATTTAATTTCTTATTGGCCGTACTTCTAATCTCACTAAAGGCAAATCCCATTTCTTCTTTCAATGAATCCACACGAATCAACGCCAGGGCCTTTTCATTTGAGGATCTGATGTCACAAAACATTTCTTTATTAAATGAAAGTGGGAATTGAATCGAATCGGTATTTTTTGCAATGAACAGCACTTCCCTGCTATCAGGGCAATCACCCGTAAAATGGTTAAGATCGCGGGAGTCTTCAGCACAATTATCGACATGCAAACGATAAATACGGTGCTCATCGTCTAACTGGTCACCCGAAAATTGAAAATAACCCAGGCTATCGGATGTTGTCTTCGCGATGATCTGTTCAGCATACATACCTGATAATTGGCGGTAGTCTTCAATAAGTGAAAGATAAACGGTATTCTGCCATTTATTAGTATCAACCTGGCCGGAAAATGCATATTGAGAATAACTCTTGGCAACTAAAAATAAACAGATGAAAAGGGCAATTCGCTTCATAGAACGAATCTACACTATTTTTCTGAAAAACAGAATTTTAGTACTTTACCAATGTCAGATTGTAACATCTTTACCCTATGAGCGTCCTATTGGTACATCATCAATCAAAATTTAAATTTTTATGAGTTTTTGGCGCGTTTTATTAGCGATCTTTTTTCCACCCCTTTCTGTTCTGGATAAGGGTTGTGGTTCTATATTTATTGTTTTTCTCTTATGGCTTTGTGGCTGGGTACCAGGCGTGATTGCAGCGTTGGTTATTTTAAATAATCCGGAGCGATAGCTACAAACAGACCTCAATTTTTCAACACGAATTTTTAACGCATAAAGTGTATCTTTGTTTTACACTAATAATTTACTTATGAAATTTCGAAATTTATTGTATTGTCTTAGTATACTGTTTTTCTTTCAGTCGTGTATGGTCACTGAGAGTATAGTGTTTAATGATGATGGATCGGGTGATTTTCTTGTAACCTATGATCTCTCCGGCATGTCTGATCAAATGGATAATATGTTTGGCCCATCAGAGGGTGATGATATGGATTCGGACTACGAAGATGATGAAATGAATGATGAGGATGATAATTCTGACATTGAAGCAACTAAGAATGTAGAGGAAGAAACTCCCGAAAAAGTTGTGGATACTTTGGTTTATTTCGATGAGCTAATGGTACAATATAAAGACAGTATCAGCAACCTCCCTGAGAATGAACAAAAGGCGCTTGAAAGCCTAAAGGGCATGTATATGTCAATGAAGAATGATGATGCCAATGACATTTTTGAAATGGGAATTGGAATAAAATTCAAATCCATCGAGGATCTAAAGGATATTCAGGATCGTGTCGAGACTGCAAAAACTATGAACAGCAAAGGATTGCCCGTCGACACTACAGATGAGAATTCTCCGGTAAACAGTGTATTAGATACGCCGGAAAACGATGTGACCTACAGTTATAGTCAAAGTAAGTTTTCAAGGGTAACCACCATTCTGGAGCCTGAAAAGCTTGAGGAAGAAGAAGTAGAAGAGGAAGGGCCGGACGAATTTGGGGCAGCCTTGAAGGAGGCCGTCTATTATATTAAATATACTTTCCCCAGAAAAATTAAATCGGTTAGCGTAGAGGATGCTGAAATATCAGAAGATGGAAAGACCGTAAGTTTTTATGCCAACTGGATGGATTATATAAAGAATCCATTGTTGTTGGATGTTGAGATTGCATTTGAGGATGAATAAAACCGTTGATATCGAAGACCTTGGTTACAAGGACTATAAAGAATGCTGGGATTACCAGGAGAAACTCTTTAAAGGAATTGTTGATACAAAGATCAAGAACAGGCGAGAAGCGGCAGGATTAGAAACTCCGAACTATTTGCTTTTTGTCGAACATCCACACGTTTATACCTTAGGTAAAAGTGGTGATTTCTCTAACCTTTTGCTTAATGAAGATCAGCTTAAGCAAAAAGGAGCCAAATTTTATAAGATCAACAGAGGCGGAGATATTACGTATCATGGCCCCGGACAAATAGTTGGTTATCCAATCCTGGATCTTGACAACTTTTTTACAGATATTCACAAATACCTTCGTTTTCTTGAAGAGATGATCATCAGAACACTGGCCGAGTATGGCCTTAAAGCCGATCGGAGTCCGGGTGAAACCGGTGTTTGGCTTGACGTTGGTACGCCCTTCGCTAGAAAGATATGTGCTATGGGTGTGCGAGCAAGCCGTTGGGTGACTATGCATGGCTTCGCTTTGAATATCAATGCTAACCTTGGCTATTTTGACAATATTGTGCCCTGCGGAATCCGTGGCAAGGCGGTGACTTCCCTTAACGTGGAATTAGGACTGGAAACTGTTCCTATGGATGAGGTTAAATCAAAATTACTACAGCATTTTGAAACGCTGTTTGAAGCAGAAATAAAAAAACCTGAAATATTATGAATATAGGCGTATGGGTAGCTATTGCAGTGGCCATTTTTATAGCAATTTATGCAGGGAATAAAGCTGCTAATAAAAAACAAGAATCAGAGAAAGAGACCAAATCAGATGAAGAAGAGTAAAAAGTGAAACGCCAAGACATAAGCTTGGCGTTTCTAGACTCAGGGCGGCAGAAATGGTTATCGTTAGATCTTCACAAATTCAACACGTCTGTTTTGTGCTTTTCCGTCGGAAGTACTGTTGTCACCAACTGGCTGTGTTTCACCTTTTCCATCGGTTTGCAATCGATCTCCTGAAATCTTATAAATTGTTATGAGCGCTGTTTTCACAGCATCGGCCCTGGCCTTGGATAATTTTAAATTGGCGTCATCGGCTCCGTCAGCATCGGTATGGCCGATAATATTCAATTTGATGGAAGTGTCCTGAACTAAAACCTGAGAGATCTGTCTTATAATCCCATAAGATTGAGGTTGGATAGTTGCAGAACCGGAGTCAAATAAAATTCCATTGGTTGAAATTCTACCTTCGCTCATCAATTTGCGTCTTAGATCTACTCCACCTTCGGCAACTTTTAGATTTCTAATAAAAACCCGATCCTTACCATCTTTTAATTGAATCAACGCGAATTTTATAAACTGTAGTTTTTTCTCAGGAACCAGTCGAGGTACATCGACGTATTTTCGCTCATTTACCCACATTCTAAATCGCTGTTTATTTACAGCTATTGAAACATGCGGTTGGTTTAAAACGGCGTCACGAAGATCGGCACCCAGATTGCTATAGATCTCCCTTTTTCCATTTTTCTTGTTTTGAATGTTAACATCAATTGCAGCATATTGACAAAAGGGTATTGATACTTGAACAAGGTCTGTTCCTTTTCCAAACCCATCATTATCATCCACAATTACCTGCATTACCGCTGTTGAAGAAGTCTGCCTGTCCAATCCCGAAGTCAATACATCGAATTCAATTGTATATTCCTCCGGCAAAGCTTCATCTAAGAGGGGAATATAAAATATATTGTAGCCTGACTTAACTTCAAACCAATTACCTTCTACATTATTAACTTTTACAACCTCGCCGGTACCATTTGTATTCCACTTGCTTGGAAAATCACCAATAAAATCCTGGGAGAAATCATCAAAATACAAAAGCTTATCGCCGGGGACAAAATCAAATTTACTGTAGATCTCAAGGTTTTCAGATACATTGGTAGCTTCTGCTGTTTCCTCAGTTTCATTCTGATCGCTCGTTGATTCGCCTTGAGGCGTATTTTCAGAGTTTCCTTCAGTTGAGGTTTCACTTTCCGATTCCTCATCGCTGTCCTCACTTCTTTTATTTTCAGAAAGCAATTTTTTAGCGGTTTTAATACTATAGGCAAGTGCTTTTTTTGCCCTGTTCAATTGCAAGGTGGCCTTGCTTTGTTTCAAAAATCCGGCACCGTCTATATCAGACAAAACATTTGGTGCGCTATTGCTTAAATTTAGCAAATCGTCTAAAGCAATTTCCAATACGTCAATATCATCATCAGACAAAGAAGTTCCAGCCAAAGCATAACCTTCATACATATAGACCTTATCATAAAGATCAAAAGATTCTCTCACAAAAGTATCAACACTCGAAATTCCTACACGACTGGAGGGCCGCTTAAGCTTTTTTGTTTGCTCTTGCGCTTGAACAGTGAAAATAAAGGTCAGGGCAAAGACAAAGATCAATTTTGAAATTGTTCTTGTATTCGGCATAATTTAAATATTGAATTAATAGCGTTATAACAATAACAGCAACGGGTTAAAACATAACCAGACCTTGGGGGGTTTAAGGTTTTTAATTTTAATGCTATTAATCTTTTTGTTAGAGAAGGAGTGTAAATGTAAAAATTAATTGATTAAAAATCAATCATCTATCTTAATTTTTTTTGTAAATGATAATACTATTGGATTCTCCTTTCGTTACAAATTCAAGATTGGAATCGGCGTCCATATTAACAAAGTCGATCGTAGAATTGCCATATACCGGGAAATTAGGAATGGGTTTGGACTGGCTGTCGAACATGAGGATCTTCTGGGTTTGAAGATCTGTTAATGACACATAGATCTTATCATTGATATAAAAGATCTTTGGTGAGGTATAATTTCCAAAATCAAGATCAATTGTATTTTTTTTAATGGACAGGTTGTTTTCAAATAAAGTGACCAAGGTTTTACTTGTGGCATCTATAAAATGATCTGCTCCAAGTCCGAGCGACTGTTTGCTGCTGCTTCCATCTAATCTTACCTGTACCAATTCACCTTTGGTACTGGTTGTAGTGAATGCATTATTATAATAGAAAATGTCCTGACCTGAGAATTCAATAGGGTTCCTGGCATTTATTCTCAATTGTCCGCGGCGGTCCAGTATTTGCATTTTATCACCGGCGCCAAATACGATATAATCTTTAGAGCCTACTCGAAAATGCTTGGGTTGAGTTACAATTTCATTAGGATTACTATAATTGAATCCTCTCACAAATTGAGCTTTTGAATCGTAAAGCAAAATTTTATTCAACTGGGTGACCACAAGGCGGTAGCGCTTATTATTGTCATAATCGAAAACCGACAATGGCTTGGTTATTTTATCATTGAATTTAATGGGGAAGGGGCTTACATTATTACCATTTCTATCAATAACATATACTCTGTTTTCAGTGGCAAATGCCAATTGCAGCCTTCCGTTGCGGTACAGATCGATCTGTTCTATTTTTCCCAAAACAGGGCCGTTTATTTTTTCTTTCCAAAGTATCTTTCCTGAATTTGAGATCAGGTATAAGCTATTGTTTATGTCCTGAACAACAATGTCCTTTTGCCTGCTTCGATGGTTGGTCACAAATTGTGGCGGCATTAAGATATCAGCATCGAGTTCTACATTAAACAGTTCAGCGATGGTATTTCGAACTGCTCTTTTTTTCTGTTTTTTTACAACCCCATTAAAATGTGCAAATCCTTCATCCTGAATCAATTGAAAAGCAGACAACTTATAATTACCTAAGGACATATTGCTTAAATCAGAATTAAACCAGGAGGCCATAATAGATTTCAAACGTTTTGAATTGCCTACAATGATCAAGGACGATTCGTCGCTCAGGTCTAGTTTACAGGATTCAAAGGCGGGGTCAGAGCTCATTGTAAAACCGTTCTGATAATTCGCGATAAGATTTTCGAGGCTTCCTTCAGAATTAGAAAACACAAAAAAATCATCAAGATGAATATAATATGAAACAGGAACAG
>JABDLA010000067.1 GCA_013001965.1 Flavobacteriaceae bacterium
CATCTCAATTCGATGATTCAAATTGGAAAACGGTTAATGTTCCGCACGATTGGGCTATTTATGGTCCATTTGACAAAGAGATCGATAAGCAAACAGTTGCTATAGAACAAAATGGTGAAGAAGTAGCTTCAGAAAAAACCGGTAGAACAGGTGCATTGCCTTACATTGGTGAAGCCTGGTATAGAACGCATTTCTCAATTCCGAATTTTGATCAAAACAAGAAAGTACTCATAGTATTTGAAGGTGCTATGAGCGAACCTGAAGTTTTTTTAAATGGCGAAAAGATTGGCGAATGGAAATATGGATACAGCTATTTTTATTTCGATATAACAAAATTCATAAGCAACAAATATAAAAACACATTAGCCGTAAAATTGACTAATCTCGGCTATTCATCAAGATGGTATCCCGGAGCAGGCTTGTACAGAAAAGTTCAAGTCATTGTTAAAGATAAGGTGAGCTTCGATCAATGGGGAACTTTCATTACCACCCCCTTAATCAATTCAGAAATAGCACAAGTCAACCTTAAAACACAAGTCTCCGGTGAAAATTTGCGTCTTGTAACTGAGATCTTTGATGCTAATGGTACTAAGGTTAATTCTCATGAAACTGAAACCCTCTTTGGAAATCAGTTTGAACAAAATATTGCGGTCAAAAGCCCTAATCTATGGAGCCCTGAATCACCTTATTTATACATTGCGGTTTTGCGGCTTTACTCCGGACAAGAATTAAAAGATGAAATAAAGAAACGCTTCGGAATTAGATCTATAAAGTTTGACTCACAGACTGGCTTTAGCCTAAACGGAGAAGTAAGAAAGTTTAAAGGCGTTTGTTTACATCATGACTTGGGACCACTTGGAACTGCTGTCAATAAATCAGCTTTGAGGAGACAGCTACGTATCTTAAAAGATATGGGCTGTGACGCCATTAGAAGTGCTCATAATATGCCTTCCATCGAACAATTAGAATTGTGTGACGAAATGGGCTTTATGTTTATTGCTGAAAGTTTTGATGAGTGGGCAAAACCGAAAGTACCAAATGGTTATAATCGCTTTTTTAATGAGTACGCCGAAAAAGATGTTGTAAACCTTGTCCGAGCGACTCGAAATCACCCATCAATAATCTTATGGAGTTCTGGAAATGAAGTTCCAGATCAATGGGGAACAGAAGGTGTAAAACGCGCAAAATGGTTGCAAGATATTTTCCATCGTGAAGATCCAACAAGGCCGGTTACGGTTGGTATGGATCAAGTTAAAGCTACTATGGAATCCGGATTTGGAGCAATAATGGATGTTCCGGGACTTAATTATCGTGTACATCTATATGAAGAAGCTCATGAAAAATTTCCACAAGGATTTATTTTAGGTTCAGAAACGGCCTCAACGGTGAGTTCCAGAGGTATATATAAGTTTCCTGTAGAGATTGCTACTATGAAGCAATATGATGATCTTCAATCATCGTCTTATGATCTAGAGTTTTGCAGCTGGTCAAATTTGCCAGATGACGATTTCGTTCTACAAGATGACAAACCATGGGTCATTGGTGAATTTGTTTGGACCGGTTTCGATTATTTAGGCGAACCAACACCGTATGATGAAGCCTGGCCTTCGCGAAGTTCATACTTTGGAATTAATGATCTTGCCGGATTACCAAAAGACAGGTACTATTTGTATCGTAGTCGATGGAATACTGAAGACGAAACCTTACATATCTTACCCCATTGGACTTGGGAAGGTCGTGAAGGTGAAACGACACCGGTTTTTGTTTATACAAGTTATAATAGTGCCGAATTATTTTTAAATGGCGAGAGTTTAGGTATTCAGAAGAAGAACTCAAAAACAAAACAAAACAGATATCGTTTAATGTGGATGGATGTAAAATATGAACCAGGTTCTTTAAAAGTGATTGCATTTGATGATAACGGAAGTCCCGCGGCTGAAAAAGAAATCAAAACCGCCGGGAAACCATATCAATTAGTCCTAGATTCCGATGTTAAATCCTTAACCGCGAACGGCGAAGATCTTGCATTCGTAACAGTTTCAGTAGTAGATGAAAATGGAAATCCGTGCCCTTTAGCTTCAAACCAACTAAACTTTAAAGTCAGTGGCAATGGCGTTTATCGAGCTGCATGTAACGGAGATGCGACTTCACTGGAATTGTTTCATTTACCTACCATGAAATTATTTAGTGGTAAGCTAGTCGTTATAATTCAATCGACTGAGGATCCTGGAAATATTGAACTAACTGTGACATCTGATAAATTGAAGCAGGCCAAAATCACTTTGAAAAGTCAATAGTTGTCTCAATAAAGAATCTCACCATCAGACATTTCAATAATACGATCGGTTCTATCGGCGAAGTCGATGTCATGAGTTACCACCAATAAAGATAGGCCCTGGTCAATACTGAGTTGTTTAAATATCTCAAAAACATTATCAGAATTATAACTATCAAGGTTTCCTGTTGGTTCATCGCCTAAAATGATCGCAGGATTATTGATGAGTGCCCTTGCAATGGCGACACGTTGTTTCTCACCACCGGAAATACGAGAAGCTCTTTTCTGAGCCAACTTATCAATCTCTAATATTTTAAGTTTCTGCATTGCATCATATTCAATTTCTTCAAGTGATTTTTCGGCTAATTTCTTAGCCGGAAGCATCACATTTTCCAATACTGAAAACTCCGATAACAAATAATGAAACTGAAAGACAAAGCCAATATGTTTATTTCTGATGTACGATAGAACATCATTATTTTGTCCTGTGATCAATTCTTCATTTAAAAATAATTCACCCTCATAATCGGTGTCCATGGTTGATAAAATATAAAGGAGCGTCGACTTACCACAGCCTGATTTCCCCATAATTGACACAAATTCGCCTTTTTTTACGTCGATATTTATATCCTTTAACACGTGAAAAAGAACGGGTTTTCTAAAATATTTATGGACATGTTTTGTTTCAAGAACCTTCTTCATATTACTGACCTCTAATGATTCGTACAGGGTCGATCTTCTTCGCCTTTTTAGAAGGCAAATAACCGGCGAAAAATGTTGAGATCAATGCAAAGCTGATCCCGATGATGAAGAACATCGGATTTAAATTCACTGGAAGGGTTTTGATGGTTGGTAAGGCCTCTGTTTCAAAGGGCAGGGTATTGATATAGTTGGCAAGTCCGTATCCAATGATCAGTCCTAAAACGCCGCCAACGATTCCAATGATCAACGCCTGGCTCATAAATATCATTTGTACGTCCTTTCCTGAGAAACCAGTTGCTTTTAATATGGCAATATCATTCATTTTTTCATAAATGAGCATATTCAAAATATTATAGATACCAAAACCTGCAACAATTAAAAGTGTAATCGATACTGCATAGGTGATCATATTTCTTATGGTCATTCCCGTTTGAAATTGAGCATTGGCGGTTTCAACATCGATCGCTTTTAATTTGAATTGCTTTTCAATATCCTGAGACATTTGAAAAGCGCTGCTCATATCGTGAAGTTTGACATTGATATCGGTGATATAATTATCAGATTCACCCAAAATTCGTTGAACGGTTTTAAGATTCGTAAAGCTTTGAATGTTATCGATATCAGCAATGCCACTTTGAAAAAGACCAACAATCTTTAAGGGAAAGATTTCACCATCTATAGTACTTATTTGAACACGGTCGCCAACATCCAACGACATTTTTTTAGCAACACCGGCACCCAATAATATACCGTTATCATTTTTATGTAGATCTGTAGTTGATCCCTTAATAATGTAATTTTGGAAATTAAATAAACGTGCCTCCTCCAAAGGTATAATTCCTGTTAGATTTCCACCCAATTCAATGGAGCCTGCTATATAAAATATTTGTGATTTGACTTGTGGAATTGCACCACGAACATTCTTATCTTCATTCAAATATTTGATGATAGGTAATGCGTTATGAATCTTTGACTGACTTAATTTCGGTTTGATGGAATGAACCACCTTAAAACTGTTTTTAAATTCTTCATAGAGATCGACGGGTTGTTGTTTTGATGGTTCAATTTCGTTATATACATGAATATGTGGGGTTTGATCCAAAATAAGGTCATCAAGCATTTTGTTCAACCCGGTCATAAAACACACGAGTGTAATATAGGCCCCAATTCCAAAGGTGACGCCCAAGGCCGCCGTAGACGTTTGTTTGAACTTTGTGAGCAAATGCGTCTTGGCAATGTTCAATATGACTTTCCAATTGGTCACTAGTCTGGTTTATAAATAACGGTTGTTTCAGAAATCCCGCTGATGACTTCTGCATAATCTAAATTTTGAAGTCCGAGTTTAATGGTAACGATACCCTCATCTGTTTTTACCTTAGTATCATCTATAAGATACGAACGTGGAATGGTGAGAACATCTTTCTTACTATCGATAATGATATTTGCCTCTCCAGATAATCCAGGATATAATACTTCAGGTGGACTATTAAATAAAGCCTCAATTTTAAACGTCTGATTGCGCTCATCTTTCTTTGGTAGAATCTTTGAAACTTTGCCCTCAAAGACCTGGGAATTATAAGCGTCGAGGGTTATTAACACCTTTTGATCCAGGTTAATTTTTACAATATCTACTTCGTCAACAAGCAACTCCACAATAAAATCGGTGGCACTGCCAACAGCGGCTAAAGGTTCAAGTGTGCTCACCAATTCACCTGTGTTTTTATATAAAGCATAAACCTTACCGTTTATTTTGCTTTCAATGGTGAAATCCCTGGTATTGATTAAGGAGGTTCTGTAGTTATTTTCGGCTTTCTTGACTGAAGTGATCAGTTCGTTTTTTGTACGGGCATATCGGCTTTTGAGTAGTTTCAAATTATTTGAGGACAACTCATAATTTAATTTGCGCGTATCGAAGTCAACCTTAGAACCGATGTTCTGATCCCACAGGTTTTTTTGTCGGAAAAAATTGATGGAATCGTTATGATATTTCAGTGTAGCGGCAGCGATCTCATCTTCAATCCCTAAAAGAATAGCAGCATTGCCATCGTAATTTTCTCGCGCAAGCTCGAGAGCTAATCGGGCATTTTCGGTGTTAAGTTTTGGAGCATTATTTATAATTTGAATAAGAGGTGACCCTTTGGCCATCACATCGCCTTCCTCTACAAGATTTTTATCCAATATTCCAGCCACAGCCGAATACACCTGATACAGGCTATCCGGTTGAACGGTGACCGAAGTATATACCGATTCCGTCAGGCTGCGTTTTTCAGCTGTTATCTGATCAGCTTCTTGCGAACAAGACATCAATATAATAAAAAGGATACTACTGATGCTGGGCTTCATATGATAACATTTATGATTCAAAAGTATTTCAAATAAAGATACCATAAAATGATTTTAATCATGCATTTAGGCCTCTCCCACTGACGATTATAAAATAAAAAAGCTCCTTGATTTCCAAGAAGCTTTTCCCATTCAGTGCGGGCGGGGAGACTCCCTGCGTCAAGCTCAGGACAGGCCCTGCCTGCCGGCAGGCAGGTTCTCGTCTCCCCTAATTAAAACTTTAAGTCAATAAAAAAAACCGAGATTTTCATCTCGGTTTATAAATTTGTGCGGGCGGGGAGACTCGAACTCCCACACCTCGCGGCACTAGATCCTAAGTCTAGCGTGTCTACCAATTCCACCACGCCCGCTAATAAAATTTAATCTGCCTTTGCCTTACTCAAAATGATTGCACTCCGAAGCTTCAGCAAAGGAGTGCAAATATAACCATTCCTTTTAAAATTCAAATGTTGGCCCCTTATTTTCTACGACTTTTTGTAAATTTAGCTTCTTCTAAAAAAATGAAATGAATAATATAACGACTTATCTAAACGATAATAAAGACAGATTCTTAAATGAGCTCATAGACCTTCTTAAAATCCCGTCTATAAGCGCCGATTCTAAATATGAAGATGATGTGCTTAAAACAGCCGAGATGATTAAATCCAGTCTTGAAAAAGCTGGCTGTGATTTGGTCGAAATTTGCGAAACGCCGGGCTACCCTATTGTCTATGGTGAGAAGATCATTGATCCAAATTTACCCACGGTATTGGTTTATGGGCATTACGATGTACAACCACCGGATCCATTGGATCTTTGGGAATCACCACCTTTTGAGCCAGTGATCAAAAATACAGAATTACATCCCGAGGGAGCGATCTATGCCAGAGGGGCCTGTGATGATAAAGGCCAATTATACATGCATGTCAAAGCCCTGGAATTTATGACAGAAACGGGGCAATTACCTTGTAATGTTAAGTTTATGATCGAAGGAGAGGAAGAGGTCGGTTCGGAAGGTCTGGCATGGTATGTTCCTAGGAATGCCGAAAAACTGGCCAATGATGTTATTCTCATTTCAGATACCGGAATGATCGCAAAAGACACACCTTCAATTACAACCGGCTTACGCGGATTGAGTTATGTTGAAGTTGAAGTCAAAGGGCCGAATCGTGATCTCCATTCAGGTTTGTATGGTGGTGCTGTAGCAAATCCCATCAATATTTTAGCGAAAATGATCGCCTCCTTGCATGACGAAAATAACCATATCACCATCCCCGGATTTTATGATAAGGTTGAAGACTTGTCCATGTCAGAACGCGAAGAAATGGCAAAGGCGCCATTTTCTTTAGAGGACTATAAATCTGCCCTTGATATTGAGGCTGTATATGGTGAAAAAGGCTATTCAACAAATGAACGTAATTCTATTCGGCCAACTTTAGATGTTAATGGGATATGGGGAGGCTATACAGGTGAAGGAGCCAAAACTGTTATTGCAAGTTCTGCCTTTGCCAAAATTTCCATGCGCCTTGTTCCGCATCAGGATTGGACTGAAATTACAGAATTATTTCAATCACATTTTGAAAGCCTTGCGCCAAAAGGTGTAACTGTGAAGGTCACACCTCATCATGGCGGACAAGGTTATGTTACACCAATAGACAATATTGGTTATCAGGCGGCGGCGAAGGCCTATGAAAAAACATTTGGGAAAGTTCCAATTCCACAGCGAAGTGGTGGCAGCATTCCAATCGTTGCCTTGTTTGAAAAAGAACTCAAAAGCAAAACCATCCTAATGGGATTTGGCTTAAACAGTGATGCTATTCATTCTCCAAATGAACATTTCGGTATTTGGAATTATTTCAAAGGCATTGAAACCATTCCATGGTTCTACAATTATTTTACTGAGTTATCCAGGTAGCTTAGCTTTGTTGTATTCTCATATTAACTATTAAAATTTTCATAATTTTTTACTCTACGTTTGTAGAATTCAAATATTTGCTCTACGTTTGTAGAGCAAACTAATTATAAAAGCATGCGATTATCAAAAACGGAGGAAGAATTGATGAACCATTTATGGAAGTTGGAAACGGCTTTTATGAAAGACCTTCTTGAGGCTTATTCTGAACCTAAACCGGCGACAACAACTGTCGCTACCCTATTGAAACGAATGACCGACAAAGGTTTTATTTCATATTCAACCTTTGGTAAATCCCGAAAGTACTATCCACTGGTTAAGAAGAAAGACTATTTCAAAAAGCATGTGAATGGATTGATCAAACATTTTTTTAATGACAGTGCCTCCCAATTTGCGTCTTTTTTTACCAAGGAAACCAATCTAAGCAAATCTGAGCTTAAGGAACTCAAAGATCTTATTGATAACGAAATTAAAAAGAAGTGATTATGGTGATCTATCTTCTAAAATTCAGTCTGTGTTTGTTAGCGTTTATGCTATTTTATAGGATTTTTCTGGAACGGGAAAGTTTTCATATGATGAAACGATTTTACCTTATTGGTATTCTTTTCATTGCTCTGGCCATTCCATTTATTACCATTAATCAATATGTTGAAATGGCCCCTGAATCTTCTCCGGTGGTAATGACCGTCATTGGAGAATCAAACTCGGACACTTCATTGATCAATTTAAAAGTTTTTCTTCTAACCATCTATGGTATTGGATTTAGTGTTTCCTTTATTAAATTCATCATCAATCTATTGGCGATCAGATCGCGAATAAAGCATAATTTAAAATTAAAGAAGGATAATATTATTCAGGTATTAGTCAATATAACCATAGCACCCCATACTTTTTTTAATTATATCTTTTTTAACAAATATAAATTCGAGACCAATCAGATTCCAGCTGAAGTTAAAATACATGAGCAAACACATGCGCAACAGAAGCACAGTCTTGATGTGTTATTCATCGAGTTCGTTCAAGTCATATTTTGGTTTCATCCGCTTATTATGATGCTTAAAAAAGACATCAAATTAAATCACGAATTTTTAGCCGATCAGGCTGTTCTAAGGAACAATTCTGATCCAGCTACCTATCAAAACACCCTTTTGGCATTCTCAACAAATGAGTATTCATCACCTCTTGTCAATGCCATAAATTATTCATTAATCAAAAAACGATTTAAAGTCATGAAAAGAACATCATCAAAAAAAGTAACTTGGTTTAGAAGCCTCTTACTATTACCCTTGTCTGCATTATTATTAGTGAGTTTTGCATCGCGTTCAATTATTGAAATTGAGCCAGCTGATCAGGAAGCGATTTATGAAACCGCTATTCAGAAGGAAGCCTCCAAAGAAGAAGTTTCCGAATATAATCGCCTGGCAAAAAAATACAACAATATGTCCA
>JABDLA010000082.1 GCA_013001965.1 Flavobacteriaceae bacterium
ATACCAAAATACCAACATACCATTAAACCAAAACACCGGCATATCAATAAAGTAAGCACACCCAAAAACCTTCAAGTTCTTTTTGAAGACAATCACCTCTTGATCGTAAACAAACGCCCGGGTGATATTGTGCAGGGTGACAAGACGGGAGACCTTCCGCTTTCGGAAGTGGTCAAGCAATACGTTGCTGAAAAATATAACAAGCCGGGGGCTGTTTTTCTTGGCGTAGTACATCGGCTCGATCGTCCCACAAGTGGTGCGGTTGTCTTCGCACGTACGAGTAAAGCCTTGACAAGACTGAACAAACTATTCGCAGAGCGCCAGACCCGGAAGATCTATTGGGCTGTGGTAAAGAATGCTCCGCCAAAAGATTCGGATCGCCTGGTACATTTTCTGAAAAGAAATCCGAAGCAGAATAAGTCATACGCACACATAAGAGAGGTTCCGGACAGTAAAAGAGCAGCGCTGTCCTATTCAGTAATAAAACAATTGAACACCTATTTTTTGCTTGAGATCGAACTTGAAACGGGACGACATCATCAAATAAGATCCCAGTTGTCCACAATTGGGTGTCCAATCAAAGGGGATTTGAAATACGGGTTTGACAGAAGCAATAAAGACGGCAGTATCCATCTGCATGCCCGGGAATTGCATCTTATACATCCCGTTAAAAAGGAACCCCTGACCATCATCGCTCCTCCTCCAAAGGATACAATATGGGATGCCTGCAGTTAAAGTTCTATAAAATTATTTTTTAGGGCATAAAGGACCAACCCAACCCTGTTCTTTATTCGAAGTTTATTGAAGAGTTCCTGACGGTAGCCATCAATGGTTTTCGGACTCAAATTCATGACATCGGCAATTTCCTTGTAGGTCATTTCGGAGCAGGCCAATTGCAAGAAGGTGCGTTCGTTCTCCTTTAGGCTTATAGTGGTGTCGTTTTGATTGGGATGCAGGGCATTCACCATGGACGAAGTAACCTTTTCGGAATAATAATACCCCTTATCAATAACAACCAACAGAGCCTCCTTAAGTTCGTCGGGGTGTATGTCCTTCAGAAAATACCCCTTTGCCCCTTCCCGTATCATTTTGAGGATGATCTTTTCGTTATCCTCCACAGACAATGCGAGCACTTTTATAGCGGGATGGTTTGCCGTGAGCCATTTCACGGTTTCCAGGCCATTCATAACCGGCATATTGTAATCCAGTAAAATAATCTCCGGCGGACTGTTGTGTTTGGTTAATTCTTTTTGCATCTCCACCCCATTTCGGGCTTTAAAAAGTACGGTGAACTCCTCGAATGTGTTGATCAATTTTTCCAACGAACTTCCAAAAAGTAAATGATCGTCAACAATCGCGAGGGTATGTTTTTTGGTGCTAGCCATTGGTATTATAGGGATAAATGAGTTCCATCTGTGTGCCTTGATCCGGTACGGACTGGAGTTCGAATTTAGCTCCTATCAACTTCGCCCGACTATGCATGTTTCGAAGGCCCGAACTATGCGTTTTTTGGGTTGTGTTAAAACCCACCCCGTCTTCGTCCACCATTATCTCTAACTGATCGGGCTTATAATTTAAATGTACGAATAATTTATTCGCTCTGGCATGTTTGATCACATTAGAGAAGAATTCCTGCAGTATCCTGAAGATGATGATCTCATCCTCGTTTTTAAGGTGAGTGGTTTCATCTCCCTCTATTTTTAAGTCGGCATGGAGGAAATTAAGTCTGTTGAACCGTTCGAGCTCCACTTGGATCGATTTTACCAGGCCATTATGAAGAATCACGTCAGTATTGAGGGTTTTGGATAACGATCGCACCTCGTCGACCGTCGCGATGATCACATCTTTGGTTTCCTGAATTTGATCCTGTATTTCTTCTCCCGAATTATTTAGTAGCATGTTGAGTTGCAGGTTGGCAACCGATAACAACTGACCTACGTTGTCATGAAGTTCCCAGGCAATGTTCTTAAAGGTTTGTTCCTGAATCTCCAACTGCGAGTTGGCAAGCTCTTCCTGAAAGCGTTGCTGGGCCTCCAAACGTTCGATAAGGAATTTGTTCTTTCTTCGCTGGAAGGCGATAAAGAAGATCACTACGAATACCACTAATAAAAAGATGATTACAACAAAGTAGAGTATTAATAAGATTTGTTTTTCGAGCATATGTAAAATCCTATAATAAAAAATGAGTACATAAAGATATTGGAATAAAGCATTAAATGTGCTTGAAATTCAACAAACTGATCGTTCTTGGCATTAAAATAATCTGAAAAAATCGTTAAGGGTGAAGCGCACAAATAGAAAATCATGACACCAATCGAAATATAAAAGGAAAGTAGTTTTTTAAGGTTTAACAGAAGATCGCTCTTTAGAATTTCAAAGTAGTAAAGTATAATCGAAAATAAAATAAGTAAAGTGCCCAATAAATTTACATACGTTGAGTCTTTATTAAAAAATGACGACCCGGAGCCAACTAATGAAATGATGGAAGAGACTACATAAAAAACAACAACGTATCTTAAAATAGATTTCCGTAATTTATTACTAATCAAATTTCCAAAATACATTACATAAAAAACACTGCTAATAAGTGAGGAGCAGTTGTAGACCCAGTTATTATCCACGTAAACAGTGTTTTCAATAAATGAAAAATACTTGTAATTGGAAAAAAAAGCGATAGGGGCGTACGAACCAATTATTTCGACTAATACTGTAAACCATAAAAACCAGACAAAATATTTATTTGACAACCTTAAAGCCGGCACTTTATACAAGTAAAAAGTCCCGGCTATGGCTGCGGCCAATACCATCAATGGGATCGGCATTGCATATATCAAATAATCATAAACTGTCAATTCTAATAAGCATTGGGAGGCCATCCATTACTTCCCTTATTCAATGGCTCAATATTATAGTTGTTGGCCGCATTCTTTGCGTCGCTTTCAGTGGGACAAAAAAATACTGTTGTATTTGAAGCTACGTTGGCGGCAGTCCCACTGTCGTAGGCTGCAAAATACACTCGGATCCCGGGTTTTGGAATTCCTTGATTAGAAGATTCTTGCTTCACATAATCGATATACTGTTGTAGTTGATCGATGTTGAAAGTGACACAGCAAACTGATTCCGGGGGTTGGCCAGGAG
>JABDLA010000086.1 GCA_013001965.1 Flavobacteriaceae bacterium
GAAGGATTTATAAACCCAGAATTTAGGATCCTGGTAGCACCGAAGGTCCTGCTTCAAGGGCCAATTCTTGATCCTCAGGTTCCCGGACAAATGAATGATGATCTTCGTGTTAGTGGATATTTACCGACAACGAGTCCATATTCTGATAATGCCACAACAGCAGCTTCCGTTTTTAACGTCACCGGAAATAATGCAATAGTCGATTGGGTGTGGCTTGAATTACGAGCAGCCAATGATAATACCAAGCTCATTTATGCGCGCTCTGCACTTGTGCAACGTGATGGAGACGTGGTCGATCTCGATGGGATTTCCAGGGTTGCAATGCGTGCCGCTCCAACTAATTATTTCCTGGTGATAACGCATCGCAACCATTTAGGTGCCATGTCGGACTCAGCCATCGGACTATCAGAAACGCCTGTTGGGGTAGATTTTACAGATAATACATTCTCAACCTTCGGATCTAATGCTCAGGTACAATTGGCCTCCGGAGAAATGGCCCTTTGGACTGGTGATACCAATGGTGCAAATCAAATACGATTTTCTGGTTCCGGAAATGGGACGAATATCATAAAGGATCATGTACTGGCCGATCCGGCGAATGGATTTGATTCAGTCACGTTTTCATCGATGGGCTATCTCAACATCGATCTCAATTTGGATGGGATTGGCCGATTTTCAGGATCAGGAAACGATAGTAATATAATCAAAGATAATGTCCTGGCATATCCAGACAATGGCTTTAATTCGGTAACCTACATTATCGAGGCTACCGTTCCACCCGGCAACTAATAAATTAAAATTAATGACTCATGAAAACACTTTACACCTTTATATTTTCAATACTGATATCGGCTAATTGCTGGTCTCAAAACTATGAACTCGGCCTGGTACATAACTCCGATTACAATTTCAAAATAGTGGCCATTCCAGATTTCGATTCTTCTGGAGATACCGACATTTCCGATATTGGATTTGCGCTTATGTTACCTGCAGGTATGGATGATATTGCCAATCAGACCAGCTTACTTTCAGGACGTGTTTGGAATGTGACCGAGTTTGATGCTGCTTTCCTAACAGGACAAGGATTAGGTGATGGCACACGCGATGCTTTTCAATTCAATATGCCTGCCGGACAAAGTTTGGTAGCACATACCATGGGTCAAATGATTGACCTGGTGAGCTTCGATGTAAGCAATATGCCAACAAGTGGCGAAATGAGTTTTCTACTTAACAGCGATCCAATAGCTATGGGAGCCGGCGGTGTTCTGGATAGTTTCTACAATTCCAATATTGACAATACAACGACTCAGGATTATTTTTCTGGGATAGCTCCTGGCCTTGAGAATTTTATGTTTGACACCTTAAGTATTCAGGAAATTGATGATTTCAATGATTCGATTAAAGTATTTCCAAATCCAACTAGTAATTTAGTTTTTGTCAGGGCGAATGCCATGGTGGAGCTTATTGAATGCTTTGACTTGAGTGGAAAACTTATAATGTCTATATCCAATTCAGGAGAAATAAATATGAATCAATTACCGTCCGGACTTTATATTCTAAAAATACAGATCCAAGAAAAAGGCTTAACGAAAAGAATAATTAAGAATTAATAATTCACATATTCAACGATCTCGAGTCCGTATCCAATAATTCCAACGCGTTTGGTTTGTTCGGTATTTGAGATCAATCGAAGTTTATGGATATTCAGATCATGTAATATCTGAGCTCCAATCCCAAAATCTTTGGCATCCATCTCAATGCGAGGTGCTTTGACCACCTTGCCTTCAACCTGATCCTCTTTCAACTGAGATAATCGTTTCAGGATATTCATGGCCTGTGCCTGTTGATTTATAAAAATAATAGCGCCTTTACCTGCATCATTGATAACTTTGAACATCTCGTCCAATTTCTTATCGGCATTGTTGGTTAAGGTACCTAAGATGTCGTTGTTTACTAAGGTGGCATTAACCCTGGTCAAAACAGGTTCATTAACGTCCCATTCGCCTTTGGTCAATGCAATATGAATTTGATGATTTGTTGTTTGTTCGTAAGCACGTAATCTAAATTTACCAAAACGGGTTTCCAGATCGAAATCTTCTTTCTTTTCGATCAAGGAATCATGCTCCATTCTATAGGCCACCAGATCTTCTATGGAAATGATCTTTAGGTCGAATTTCCTGGCGACTTTCATCAATTGCGGCAGACGCGCCATAGTACCGTCTTCATTCAAGATCTCGACTAAAATTCCGGCTGGCTGAAAGCCTGCTAATCGGGCGAGGTCTACCGTAGCTTCGGTATGCCCCGTTCGTCGCAAAACACCACCATTTTTTGCACGTAATGGGAAAATATGCCCGGGACGACCAAGATCAAATGGCTTCGTTTTTTCATCCACCAAAGCCTTAATGGTTTTGGCCCTGTCATGAACCGATATTCCCGTAGTACAGCCATGTCCAATAAGGTCAACCGACACCGTAAATTGGGTATGATGCAAAACCGTGTTGTTTTGTACCATCATCGTCAGGTCTAAAGCTTCGCAACGGTCTTCGGTTAGCGGGGCACAAATCAATCCTCGGCCATGTTGCGCCATAAAATTGATCATTTCAGGACTCACCATTTCGGCGGCTGCAATGAAATCTCCTTCATTTTCCCGATTCTCATCATCAACCACTATAATGACCTTGCCTTTTCGAATGTCTTCGATGGCTTCTTCAATGGTATTTAATTTTATTTCAATGACTTTATCTATAGGTTTAATGGCTGACATAGCTGCTCAAATTAATGCACAAATATACAATAATAGTCGCTATCTTATTTCTTTTAAATCCTCTTTCATTCGCCTGGCAAAATAGACGTAATACATAAAATATAAAGGGATACCGAGAATGATTAATATGAAGATATTGGAGGACTTACTGATGTTTAGAATTTTATAAAAATTGGTTTGATTGGTGAATGCTTTGAAAAATCCAAATAGAAATAAGAGTAAGGCAACAACACCAATAACAAACAATACAGGTCCTAGAACCGGGAATCCATTATTGTTCAATACAGCACCAATTACCCCAAAACTAACATAAACGATATATAGCCACAGTGAGATCCTTGAATTCTCATCGTAATTGATCTTATAACGCAGTGCATTCTCATAGTTCTCATTATAGAGATTTCCACCATATCGAAGTTCTTCCTCAGTGATTCCCCTTGCATTCAAAATGCTCAGGGCTGAGTTTCTGAATCGGTCATCGAGATCATATTGTCGGAAATTTTTAATAACATCAATTAGTTTTTTGTCGGAGTAACCTATTAATTTTTGATAATCGGGAGAATCTTTATCCAGGAAAATATTAGGATCGAGGGCTTCCAGTTCTTTGGTTTTGATTAATTTTTTCAGTGGCAATAAAACACCATCAAGGCTCACTAATGTCCTGTCCTTGGTTGCCCTATTGGTCAGATAAACGCTTAAAGGCAGCATGATCAAGGTGGAAACCCAGGTGGCCAATACAGGATTCAAACTACTGTCTTCGGCGCTATTCTTAGCGAATATTCCTATAAAATGATAGGTTAAAAACAAGACAATAGCAATTACTATCGGAAGTCCAAATCCTCCCTTGCGTATCAATGCACCTAATGGAGCGCCAACGAAAAACAGAATGATACAGGCAAAGCCCAAAGCGAACTTTTCATAAAAGGACATGATGTGCTGATTGATGTTCTTTTCTTTTAGCGCCAGGGTTTTCTTTTTTGCTCGTAGAATGGCATTGGTACTGTTTATTGAATTGATGGCCGCATCGATGAGCTGAATGTTTTTTTGCGGACGGAACAATTCATAAATACTATCACCCTTATAGGGTTCATTCACATCAACCGGATCGATATTTAGTTTCAGGGTAGATGCCGTTGAACGATTATACATATTGATGACCAGATTTTCATGTTCCTTTTTCTTATCGACGATGAGTGTATCTATGGTGAAATTTAATTCCTGGGCGGTAAGCATACTATATTTGGTCGCATATCGCTTTTCATCGAGATCAACATTGTTGATTTGCGACAGATCAACATTTAAAGTATATTTTTCAAAATAACTTTTTACATGCTGCATTTTCTGCCGCTCTTTTAGTTCCCTGGGTTGAAGGGCATCATAGTAATTACCATCATATAACACTAATTGTAATATGTCTGAATCTTCTTCACTTGTCAACTCGCCAGAATTCGATTTGATCACCGTATAGTTTCCAACGCGATTTGGCTTCTGCTGATGGATGACCACATCTTTTAAATACTGTCCACGGTCGCCACTTTTCTCTTCAACTTTAATATTGATACTACCAATTTGATTGAATTGACCTTCGGCGATAACCATTGCCGGTTTCACTTTGGCGAGGTTCTTCCGAAGATTAAAGAAATTGAATTCGGCCCACGGCATCACATTGTTAGCAAAGAAAAAAGTTGTGATCGCCAAGCCAGTCACAAATACAGCAAGACTCCGCATGGCGCGTTGTAATGATATTCCCGTTGATTTCATGGCAGCGAATTCGTAATTCTCAGCGAAGCTCCCGAAAACCATTATTGACGACAATAATATGGTTAAAGGCAATACAAGGACAATTAATCGTGGTGATACAAACAGAAGGAATTTAAAAACAACGTCCATCTCCAGATCCTTACCGGCAAGCTCACTGATGTAAAGCCAAATGGATTGCAAAATAAAAATCAGCATGAGAATAATGAACACGCTGAGAAAAGTTTTTAGATAGGTGGTAAGTATATATTTGTCAAGTAACTTCAAAAGGACGTCAGTCTATACGATTGATGAAATAATCGCTATATTTCGTTTCATCAAAAATAAACAAGGTTTTTGACAATGGTTCATTTGTTTTAAAAGAATTAACAGTCAACGTTGTTTTTGTATTATTACTTCCTATCTCGATGAGGTTGTAGATGTGTTTGGTTTTGATATCAATCCCTAAAAGGACCTGCTGTATCTCCGAATTCGAATCGATTGGCGTTAATTTTACGTATTGAATTTTTCGTCCTGCCACATTTTGCACTATATCCATGGCATATGAATAGCCATCTTCATAAAATGTCAGCATTTGACTTGGTGTAATTGTATTTTCGTCTTCAGTATTTTCAGAGGAAATCGTTACTTCTTCATCTTCAGGACTAATGGTATATAAGGTCTTCCCATCATAAATTCGGGTAACTCCCAAAATGTTCAGCACATATTTATCACCTTCCATAATGACATCGCCACGCGTTTCCTGATTGATGTTCTCTTCAGTATTCTGAAGCACATATTTAAAATCAATGGACACATTATCATAGCTTTTTGCTTTAGCCGAAACTTCATCAAGAAGGGCTTTGGCATCGGCAGCGCTGTTTTGAGCAAAGAGCGATCCGCTTATCAAAAGAACAATAGCTACTAATACATTTTTCATCACTTTATATTTAAAATGCCTATGACTGGCGTTCATTTTCCAATAATTCGTCCAGAGAAACCAAGTCGGTTACAAGCACCTGACGTGCCTTGCTACCTTCAAACGGACCCACAATTCCGGCAGCTTCCAATTGATCGATCAGGCGTCCTGCCCGATTATAGCCTAATTTAAGCTTACGTTGCAGCAAAGATGCTGATCCTTGCTGGGCGGTAACTATAATTTGGGCAGCTTCCTTGAATAGTTTATCCCTGTCCTCTATATCTATATCAATACCTATGCCACTTTCTTCACCCACATATTCGGGTAGCAAATGCGCACTGGCATAAGCTTTTTGCGAACCTATATAATCGGTAATATTTTCAACTTCAGGTGTATCGACAAAAGCACATTGCAAGCGGATCATTTCGTTGCCCTGAGTATATAACATATCACCGCGCCCTATTAACTGATCGGCTCCGGAACCATCCAAAATAGTCCTTGAATCGATCTTTGAGGTCACCCTGAAAGCGATTCGAGCGGGGAAATTGGCCTTAATAATGCCCGTAATTACATTTACTGATGGCCGTTGCGTGGCTATGATCAAGTGAATACCAATTGCCCTGGCCAATTGTGCCAATCGTGCTATTGGTGTTTCTATTTCCTTGCCGGCCGTCATGATAAGATCGGCAAACTCATCAACAACCAAAATGATATACGGTAAGAACACATGGCCGTCATTAGGATTTAATTTTCTCGCCTTGAATTTCTCGTTGTACTCAATGATATTTCTGCACATCGCCGTTTTAAGGAGTTCATAACGATTATCCATCTCAATACAGAGCGAATTCAATGTATGTACAACTTTAGTCGTATCGGTAATGATGGCTTCATCCGAATCCGGTAATTTGGCGAGGTAATGGCGTTCAATTTTATTGAATAAAGTGAGCTCTACTTTTTTGGGATCCACAAGCACGAACTTGACTTCTGCCGGGTGTTTTTTATATAGCAAGGAGGTGAGAACGGCATTCAACCCTACAGATTTCCCTTGTCCCGTTGCACCTGCCATTAATAAATGTGGCATTTTGGCAAGATCGACCACAAAGGTTTCATTGCTTATCGTTTTTCCGAAGGCAATGGGTAACTGCATTTCGGCCTTTTGAAATCTTTGTGATGCAATTACAGATCGCATAGAAACAATGGTCGCATTTTTATTGGGGACCTCTATACCAATAGTTCCTTTCCCGGGTATTGGTGCAATAATTCTTATCCCTAATGCCGAAAGCGAAAGTG
This sequence comes from Flavobacteriaceae bacterium, assembly GCA_013001965.1. Classification (GTDB taxonomy): domain Bacteria; phylum Bacteroidota; class Bacteroidia; order Flavobacteriales; family Flavobacteriaceae; genus JABDLA01. The sequence goes on from JABDLA010000086.1 coordinate 6,711, forward strand.
CGATATCGTCCTCAAGATTTTTAATTTTTGAAATACGAATGCCTGCTTCGGGAACGATCTCGTATAATGTGACTGTTGGGCCAATGGTGGCTTTTATACTGTCAATGCCTATTTTATAATTACTTAATGTATCAACGATACGATTTTTGTTTTCTTCCAGTTCTTCCTGGTTGATGGTGATGCCTTCGGTATCATATTTTTTGAGAAGGTCTAAGGTTGGAAATTGATACTTGCTGAGTTCCAGGGTAGGGTCGAAGCGCCCGAAATCTTCAACGATCTTATCGGACAAATTATTAATCTCTTCCTTTTCTTCATCAAAATGTTTGACCTCCATTTCGAGCTCTTCCTTCTCGGCTGTTTCGGTCTTCTTAACTTCCTTTTCCTTAACCGCCTTGACCTTGGAATGATTCTCGATGGTGGGTTCTAAATTTTCTAAGGGGATCTCAAAGGCCGATCTAATTTCTTCGGCTTCGGCGCTTAGATTGTTGTCTACAGAAATGCTTTGATCTGCAGGCTGGCCGCCGAAATCTTTTTTAATTTCTTTTTTAGCCGATTTTAATAGCTTCCCAAAATGCTCAGGTGTCAATTTAAAGCGAATGGCCAAATAGCTGATCAAACCGAGCATAAGCACCAATATGGTCCCGATTTTCCCAATGTAATCCTGAAGTACAGTATTCATTTCATAGCCAATCGTTCCGCCAAGAAGTGCGTTGCTTGAAGAGAAAAACCCTAACAGAATTGAGGTCCATATGACGATAAGCGTACCCCAAAACCAATGACGTTTCAATCTGGATTTTTTGATATTGAGCAAAACATAAATCCCTGATATGAAAATGAGCCCTGCAAAAATAAAGGAGGCAATTCCGAAGCCTTTATAGATGAATAAATCACTTACCCAGGCACCTACTTTGCTCATCCAGTTTTGGGCTTTAGCTTGTCGCGACGCAAACTCACTTAAAATACTTTGATCGGCCTGACCGGTAAAAAAGTAAGATAGAAAAGCTATAAAAAGAAGAATCCCAAGTATAAGCAAAAGACTACCTAAGATTAACTTTTGCTGATTAGATAGCTTAAGTGAGGGCTTTTTAAATATGGATTTTTTAGTTGCTTTGGTCCTGGTTTTTTTCTTCGCCATTAATCCCTTTTAATTTGAACAAAAATACAAATTACTAACGTTTATCCTATAGCTAATCGTATATTAAAAAATCTTCGGAAAGTAAATGATACAACCAACGATAACGGCAGCGGTGGCAAAAATAAAAACAGCTCCGGCAGCGAGATCTTTAATAAGTCCAATTTTTTTATGGTGCTCAGGATGTACAAAGTCGGCCATTTCTTCAATAGCCGTATTTAATCCTTCAAGGGCCATGATAAGTGCAATGGTCAGGATTTGAACGACCCATTCTACTGCTGAAATTTTATAATAAAGGCCGGCGATGGTCACTAAAATCCCAATAATGAACTGCACTTTTAAACTGGCCTCGGTCGTAATTAATAAATAAGCCCCTTTAAAAGCAAAGCCAATACTTTTTATCCGGTTACTAAGAAATGACAAATATTTAGTCATGGAATACGCATTGTAATTAAGTGGATGCAGGTTTCTAAATTACTAATATCTGACCGTATATTTTGGTTTACCCGCTTATTTTTAGCTACAATACGTTAAAGTTTTGATAATTGTAATTATTTTTGTTTAATGTTTTTATAGATTTGTTCAACAAAATATTTAAAAACAACATTATGAAAACGAAAAATTTATTTCAAACCCTTCTTCTCATCCTTACCTTCACCTTCGGACAAAATGCAATTGCACAAGACAAAAACATTGTTGAAACTGCAGTTGCTTCCGAAGACTTTTCAACCTTAGTTGCTGCGGTAAAAGCCGCTGATTTGGTTGGAACCTTATCAAGTGAAGGACCATTTACAGTATTTGCTCCTACTAATGACGCATTTGCTAAATTACCAGCCGGTACTGTAGAAACCCTTCTTAAAGAGGAAAACAAAGCTTCTCTGCAAGGTGTATTGACCTATCATGTTGTAGCCGGAAAATTTGCTGCAAAGGACGTAATTGCCATGATCAAAAAAGGAAACGGCAAAGCGATTATCCCAACTGTTAATGGTGGAAAGTTAACTGCCATGATCATGGATGGTTTTGTTTATCTCAAGGATGAAAACGGAAACAAAGCAAAAGTTACCGCCACAGATCTCGATCAAACGAATGGAGTGATCCATGTTATTGATTCGGTTGTATTACCGAAATAGTAAATTGATTGATTGCCATGAAAAGCCTCTTTATTTAAAGGGGCTTTTTTTTAGCCATTTGCTAAGGCAGCAATGGCCGCATCGTAATTTGGCTCCTGACCAATTTCTGGTACTTGTTCGGTATATATGATCTCACCGTTTTTATTTACTACGAACACGCATCGCGACAGCAGTCCGTTAAAAATGCCGTTGGTCATCATTAGGCCGTTGGACAGTCCGAATTCACCGGTTCTGAAATCCGAAAGCATGATCACATTTTCCAGGCCTTCGGCGGAACAAAACTGGTCCTGAGCAAAGGGTAAATCTCTAGATATACATAATACCTTGGTTTCTTCTAGGGAAGCAGCAGCCTTGTTAAATGCACGAACGGCTGCCGAGCAGACACCCGTATTAACGCTTGGAAAAATATTCAATACCAGATTTGAATCTTCAAAATCTGCAAGGGTTTTGGTTGAAAGATCGGTCGCAACCAACTCAAAATTTTTTAATTTGGAACCAATTGGTGGAAGCTCTCCACTGGTAACAACCGGATTTCCACCTAAGGTGATATGTGCCATAATTCGTTATTTGTTTAAGTATTCAAAAATACAGATTATTTAAAGATAAAGCAGCTAATAAATTTTCTCAATTTTATAATAATTTATTAAAATGGAATAGTCGTTTTCTTTGCTAACTTATTCCTAACTTTATACATTCTTGAAAAATAATAAAATAATCAATTAATACTTAATTTTTAACAATATGAACAGTACAAAAATGGGGAAATGTCCTGTAATGCATGGCGGAAACACGGCAACCGAAAAGTCGGTTATGGATTGGTGGCCCAAGGCATTGAATTTTGATATTTTACATCAGCATGATACAAAAACCAACCCCTTGGGGAAAGATTTTGATTATCGGGAAGAACTAAAAAAATTAGATGTAGCTGCACTTAAAAAGGACCTGACCGAATTAATGACCACAAGTCAGGACTGGTGGCCAGCCGACTGGGGGCACTATGGCGGTCTAATGATCCGTATGGCATGGCATGCTGCCGGAACCTACAGAATTGCCGATGGACGCGGTGGTGGCAATACCGGAAATCAAAGATTTGCACCACTGAATTCATGGCCGGATAATGTAAGCTTAGATAAGGCGAGACGATTATTATGGCCAATAAAGAAAAAATATGGCAACAAAGTCAGTTGGGCAGACCTATTAATCCTGGCGGGAAATATAGCTTACGAAAGTATGGGACTTAAAACCTTTGGTTTCGCTTTTGGCCGCGAAGATATTTGGAGCCCGGAAAAGGATATTTATTGGGGTGCAGAAAAAGAATGGCTTGCTCCGAGCGATGAACGCTATGACGATGTCAATAAGCCATCCACTATGGAAAATCCACTGGCAGCCGTCCAAATGGGATTAATTTATGTCAACCCTGAAGGGGTAAACGGAAATCCTGACCCTATTAAAACAGGAGAACAAGTTCGCGAAACATTTAAAAGGATGGCGATGAATGATGAAGAGACTGTTGCACTAACGGCTGGAGGACATACAGTAGGTAAAGCCCATGGGAATGGAGATGCTGGTATTTTAGGTCCTGATCCAGAATCTGCTCCGGTAGAAGAACAAGGATTTGGATGGTCAAATCCAACCCGAACAGGTATTGCTGGCGACGCAGTTACCAGCGGATTGGAAGGTGCCTGGACAAAGCAGCCAACAAAATGGGACAATGGGTATTTCGAAATGCTGTTCAACCATGAATGGGAATCTCGTAAAAGCCCTGCCGGTGCCTGGCAATGGGAACCGGTGAATATTAAAGAGGAAGACATGCCAGTGAATTCAGCAGACATGAGCACACCTCAAAACCCAATCATGACCGATGCCGACATGGCTATGAAAATGGATCCGGCTTATAAAGAAATATCCTTAAAATTCAAGGATGATTTTGATGCGTTTTCAGATGCGTTTGCCCGTGCGTGGTTTAAATTAACTCATCGTGATATGGGTCCGAAATCACGCTATTACGGACCAGAAGTTCCTGATGAGGATTTGATATGGCAGGACCCTGTTCCTGAAGGACGTAAAGATTACAATGTTGAAGCTGTAAAAGCTAAAATAGAGGGCTCAGGTTTGTCTGTTTCCGATATGGTGTCAACCGCCTGGGACAGCGCACGTACGTTTAGAGGATCCGACTTCAGAGGCGGAGCCAATGGCGCCAGAATTAGACTGGCTCCACAAAAAGATTGGGAAGGTAACGAACCGGAACGCTTGTCAAGAGTACTTTCGGCCTTGGAATCTATAGCAGCAGAATTTGGCATAAGTATCGCTGATACTATCGTATTGGCTGGAAATTTAGGTATTGAAAAAGCTGCACAAAATGCAGGCATGAATATATCAGTACCCTTCGCACCCGGACGTGGTGATGCTTCAGATGAAACAACAGATGCAGAATCTTTTGAGTATTTGGAACCATTAGCTGATGGCTTCAGAAACTGGTTAAAGAAAGAATATGTGGTCAGTCCGGAGGAACTATTGCTGGATCGTGCTCAATTAATGGGTTTGACCGCGCCCGAAATGACAGTATTGTTAGGTGGATTACGTGTGATTGGAACAAATCACGGCAACACTAAACATGGTGTATTTACGAATAACACTGGTGCTTTGACCAATGACTTTTTTGTGAATTTGACAGATATGTCGAATTATTGGAAACCGACCGGAAATGGTATTTATGAAATTTGTGACCGTAATACCGGTGAAACCAAATGGTCTGCGACACGAATAGATCTGGTTTTTGGTTCAAATTCAATATTGAGGTCTTATGCCGAAGTTTACGCTCAAGATGACAGCAAAGAAAAATTCGTAAAAGACTTTGTCGATGCCTGGGTGAAAGTGATGAACCTAGATCGTTTTGACCTTGGCTGATTTGATCACTTTCGTTAGAAATCAAATGTTTTAATATAAAAAACCTATCGGAAACGATAGGTTTTTTATTTAAGGCTTATTATGAATATTGAGCTTTCAGTTGTCTGATTTTAATTCCAAAGGCAGCTACTAATAATGTTGTGAATGGGCTTAACCAATTAAAAATTGCATATACGAAGTATTCTCCAACGCCAACACCGAGAACTCCGGATTGATAAGCACCGCAGGTATTCCATGGAATTAAAACTGAAGTCACAGTCCCGGAATCTTCCAGTGTTCGACTCAAATTCTCGGGAGCCAGCCCTCTGTCGTCAAAAGCTTTTTTGAACATCTTTCCCGGAATTACAATAGCCAGGTACTGATCACTTGCTATAGCATTTAATCCTAAACAACTGACAACGGTACTTGCAAAAAGTCCGAACACCGTAGTAGCAACCGAAAGCAAAGCTTTGGTAACACGAGCCAATGCTCCTATGGCATCCATAACACCACCAAAGACCATGGCACAAATAATTAAGAAAATGGTCCACAACATGCCCTTCATTCCGCCTGCGGAAAACAGATCATTTAGTTTTTCATTTTCAGTTGTGATCTGTGTATCCGTAAAAATTGATGTCACCACCGAGGAAAAATTGGATGATCCTAATCCGGTAAGGACTTCGGCCTGAAAAATAAAGGCAAAAATTGCTGCTAAAAGAACACCCGCACCTAAAGCCTTTAAGGGTTTAGTCTTCAATAAGATGAGTACAATGACAGCCCCGGGAACTAAAAATAACCAAGGAGTTATATTAAACGTACTATCGATAGTATTCAGAAATCCACTCACATCAGAGGCCCCAGCGGTCTCCATATTAAAGCTAATGATGGTAAAGATGACTAAAGCGACGAGTATCGTTGGGACTGTCGTAATCGTCATATAGCGAATATGAGTAAACAAATCTGTTCCGGCCATAGCAGGAGCAAGATTTGTAGTGTCGCTCATTGGCGACATCTTATCACCAAAATAGGCACCTGAAATAATAGCACCGGCAACCATTCCACCGGAAATCCCCAATGCTTCTGTTCCAATACCAACGAGTGCAATTCCAACGGTTGCTGAAGTTGTCCAAGAACTCCCTGTGGCGATTGATATTAAGGCGGCTATAACAAGGGAGGCCGGTAAAAATATTTCAGGACTTAATACCTTCAATCCGTAATAGACCATAGCAGGAATTACACCACTGACCAACCAGGTTCCTGCGAGTGCTCCCACAAGTAGCAATATCATGATAGGAACAAAAATACTTTTCATATTCTCCCAGATTTCAAGAATCATCCGCTTAATTTTTACTTTATTGAAAAATCCAACTACAGCTGCAACGCCTCCTCCTATGAGTAAAATGATCTGATTTGAATATTCACCCATCATTTCTCCATCTGCATAAAATATATTATAGGCGAGTAATGCCATCAAAATCAGCACCGGAACAAGAGCTTCCCAAATGTTCAATTCAATGTTTTCAATGATATTTTGATCCTCAATTTTTATTTTTGAGATATTGTCGTTTTCTGTCATTTCCTAATTTTTTATTCCTGTAATGTTACAATAAACTTATTTTTCGCACAAATTATTAATTAGCCATTTATAGTTTATCGGATATTTCAGGGAATTATCGAAAAAATGTGACTTTTTGCATTATCTCTTGTGTCTTAAAAGTAAACGGTTAACGTAAACGACCCATTTCGTAAACTAAAAAATTAATCCATGACCCTACTTTTCACAGTCATTTTAAGTTTGATATCGATGACGATTTTGGTATTTAGTGAACCTTATTTTGTTCAATATCAAAGGCATAGTTTTAAGTTTGAACTTTTCGAAAAATCAAAGCAAAAGTCCGGTATTATCGGATTTTTCAGTGATTTAATACTTGATTGTGTGTTAATGAACTCGAATAAATCAAAAACGCAGATCAATAATGAGAACGAGGATTCGTTTGACCTATCTGAAATCGATGAAAAGATCAACGCCCTAAAAAAGAATCTTCAACAAACTTTGAACACCCTGAACTACCTGTTTAAAATGGAATCGAATTTTAAAACAATAGATTCCGAAGTACAACTTGATGAGTTATATGAGTTGCGTACTATATTAAGGGAAAAAGCCTGCAAGATCACTCAAGAATTACTTCACCATAAAACGATTAAAATCAATAATATTTTAGTCGATTATATAGAAGTGGGCTAAGACCTTAATTATTACTAGAAATAAAATCTTATCAATAACAAGTTTGTCTTCTGTTAGTTGAGATAAAAGCACTGATTAATTCCTTACATATTTGTTTGTACATTTGTTTCCGTTAGCATATGGATTCAATTACTCAAATCGTTTTAGGAGCGGCCTGTGGTGAGGCTGCTTTAGGAAAAAAGATTGGCAATAAAGCACTGCTATTCGGAGCCATTGGTGGCACCATCCCTGATTTGGATGTTTTTACATCGCGCTGGATATATAATAATGAGATCGATATTATGTCGGCGCATCGAGGATTTAGTCATTCGATTGTGTTTGCTATTCTCGGCGCCTTTCTTTTTGGATGGCTAACACATAAACTTTATGATTGGGGTAAACGGAAAAGTCAAACTCGAATAAAGGACTGGATCTGGTTATTTTTTCTTGCCTTAATTACCCATATTTTGTTGGATAGTTTTACACCTTATGGCACCCAGATATTTCAACCATTCAGCAATTTTCGTTTTGCTACAAATAATATTTCTGTGGCAGACCCATCGTATACGGTACCTTTTTTATTGTGTATAATTGTCCTAATGTTTTTTAAGCGTCGGAGTTATAGAAGACGCCTGTGGCTCAAGCTGGCTTTCGGAATCAGCTCCTTATATATGCTACTGACTATAGGTAACAAGATCTATATTAATTCAGTTTTTGCGAAATCACTTGTTAACGACAATATTCCATATATCAAATTTCAAACGCAACCTACAATATTGAACAATGTGTTATGGTATGGAATCGCTGAGACCGAAAACGAGTATTATGCCGGCTTCTATTCAATTTTAGACAATTCAACAAAAGTTGAAGAATGGGAAATAATTCCGAAAAATCATGACTTAGCAGATAGTGATCATGAAGATATTAAAACACTGGCATGGTTTAGCCATGGGTATTATAATTTTCACCCCATTGAAGATAGCACAAATCTTCAGTACAATGATTTGCGCTATTTAATGATCGATCAAAACGAAGAGCGCTCTTATGTGTTTAGTTTTTCAATTTATATGGATGGAGAACGATATAATGCCGAACCTTTTGTTGGGCAACCTCCATCTGAAGATGACTTACGGTACTTTTTTAAACGTATTAAAGGAATAAAGTAATGCTGCGATCCACAACCTTTAAACTCACTGAGTTCTTCATCATTTTTATTTTAGTTCCGATCAGTTTCGTACTGAATTATCACATCGGAATAAAGCTGGGCATAGGATTATTAGGGTTTTTATACGTCATTTATATTTTACTTAAAGTTGAAAAGAATAAATTCAGATTAGCCGAAAATCTGAATTGGCCAAAATTTTGGAAACGCAGCCTGATACATTTAACGGTCATCGTCATCGTTACGATAACCTATGTCTGGATCACCGATAAAAGTCAGTTGTTCAATGCAATGCTTGATAATTCGAAACTTTGGGTATTCATATTGTTTTTTTACAGCTTGTTTTCTGTATATCCGCAGGAGCTCATTTACAGAACCTTTTTCTTTCAGCGCTATGAAACGCTTTTCAAAAATAAAAAGCTCTTTCTTTTTTTAAATGCAATCGTATTTTCCCTGGCTCATATTTTTTTCAGAAATACCCTGGTGATGGTCTTAACCTTCATTGGTGGCATATTATTCGCACTGACCTTTAAAAGGACGCGATCAACCCTTCAGGTCTCTATTGAACATGCCATTTATGGCTGTTGGTTATATACGGTAGGAATGGGAGGTATGCTGGGTTTCCCAAGCTGAGATTTAACATAAATCAGTGTTAAATCACAGGGCCCAACAAACTTATTTCATTACCTTTTTCTAAACTAATCACTATCACTATGAAACGAAGTCAATTTATTAAATCGGCCGGACTTGGCGCACTTTTGATACCCTCTGCTTCAGTTTTTGCTGCTAATTGGAAAAACTCACAGGATGATGACCAGCTCGATAAGGCCATGGTTCAGAAATTTGTTGGGGCAGCCCATAGTAAAATGGATGTCGTTAAGGAAATGCTCGAGGAACAACCAAACCTCATCAATGCAGCTCATGATTGGAAACATGGTGATTTTGAAACCGGACTTGGTGCTGCAAGTCATGTTGGTTACAAAGAGCTGGCACAATATTTTCTCGATCACGGCGCACAAGCCAACATCTTCACGGCGGCCTTATTTGGACGCATAGATATCGTTAAACCCATGATCGAATTTTCACCCAGCATCTTAAATGCCAGAGGCCCTCATGGTTTTACTTTATTACACCATGCCGAAAAAGGTAAAGAAGAAGCCGAAGCCGTGAAAGAGTATCTGCTTTCCCTGGGATTAAAAGAAACCAAAGTGGCCTTGTATTAAGCTGATAATTTTTATTGCTCTACTCAAAAACATTCGTACTTTTGTAGTCGATTTTTTATAAAATTTACTTCAAAAACAGCACTATGAATTCGTACGATGTAGCAGTAATTGGTTCAGGCCCTGGAGGGTATGTAGCAGCCATAAGATGCGCCCAACTTGGCATGAAAACCGCAATAATTGAGAAGTATGCAACCCTAGGTGGCACCTGCTTAAATGTTGGATGCATTCCAAGTAAAGCCTTATTAGATTCTTCACATCATTACGAAGATGCCGTTAAACATTTTGAAGACCATGGTATTGATATTCCCGGAGATGTCAAGGTAAATATCGAACAGATGATTGCCAGAAAGCAATCCGTGGTTGATCAGACCACGGCCGGGATCGATTTCTTAATGAAGAAAAATAAGATTGATGTTTATGAAGGCGTTGGCAGCTTTAAGGATGCAACGCATTTGATCATTTCAGGTAAGGAAAACCAGGAAATTGAAGCAAAACATAGTATTATAGCGACCGGAAGCAAACCTTCCAACTTACCCTTCATTACCTTAGATAAGGAGCGTATTATCACCTCTACCGAAGCCTTAAAACTCAAGGAGGTCCCGAAACATCTTATTGTGATCGGTGGTGGCGTTATAGGTCTTGAACTTGGTCAGGTGTACAGGCGACTTGGCTCTGAAGTAACCGTTGTCGAATATATGGACCGCATCATTCCAACAATGGATGCCGGATTATCCAAAGAGCTGAATAAAGTTTTCAAGAAGGCCAAATTCAAAATGAATGTTTCACATAAAGTGAAGGCCGTTGAACGGAAGGGCGATGAAATTACGGTTACCGCCGAAGACAAAAAGGGCAATTCCGTTGAATTTAAGGGGGATTATTGTTTGGTCTCTGTAGGACGGCGTCCATATACTGAAGGGCTAAATGCCGAAGCAGCCGGTGTGAAACTGGATGATAGCGGACGTATAGAAGTCAATGATCATTTGCAAACCAATATCTCAAATATTTATGCCGTTGGCGATGTTGTTAAAGGTGCTATGTTGGCTCATAAAGCATCTGAAGAGGGCGTACTTGTTGCCGAAATTATTGCTGGCCAAAAACCACATATCGACTATAATCTTATTCCAGGAGTGGTCTATACCTGGCCTGAAGTTGCCGCGGTTGGAAAAACTGAGGAAGAATTAAAAGAAGCCGGCATTGATTATAAATCAGGGCAGTTTCCAATGCGTGCTCTTGGCCGAAGCCGAGCGAGTATGGATATCGATGGCTTTGTAAAAATTCTAGCCGACAGTAAAACCGATGAAATTTTAGGTGTTCACA
>JABDLA010000101.1 GCA_013001965.1 Flavobacteriaceae bacterium
CACTAATCAGCGCAGATTTTAGTTCTTTAAGAATTTTTATTTCTTCATTTTTCAATTTCCTGTTTTCATTCCAGTTATTGATTTGTAGTGCTAGCAATATTCCAATGACAACAAGGATAATTTCTCCGATTGCATATTTTAGGTATTTACCAGTTTTATTTTCACTCATTAGGTTAAAACGTATTTTTCGAAAGAACTTTATCATTGGTTACTGGTTCGTCATAGTTTCTAGTCCATAGCTTCTGCGTAGGACTAATGAAGGCTAACGTGATTGTGTATGGCCTGCGCGGTGCGAACACGTTACGCTAGGTTCCATAAAAATTTATTATCCTGAAAGTTAATGAATTTTTATGCATAGACCACCGTGTGGGCTATACACGTTGTTAGCTACTGTAAAATCCATCCTTGTCATCACTGGGTATTTAATAGCTCTTTTATCTTTACAAAAATTCCGCCCTCACTTCCATAATTTGAATTAGTTTTTATTTGCAAAGAGTAGTCTTGTTTTGCATTCTTGTCTCGCGTCCATTCTAATCTTAACTTATTCCCAAGAGAACCATAATTTACTTTTGTTGTATTGATTTTTCCGGAACCGTAAGCATTAGTAGCAATTGAATGCAATACAGCATATTTTCCTTCATGCTTCTTTCCTTTAGCATAGGCGATGATTTCAAAAGCACATAGTCCTGTAAGAGGGCCAATTAAAGTTTGCCATTGACCATTTGCTAGTAACTCAATTTGAGAATCATCTTTTTCCATTTATTGTAGCTAACTCGTTATATGCAATCTAAAATACAGAAATATCCCAAAACCCTATTCCGATATCAGGAATTTCTGATCGTGTTTATCGGTTTGACGTCTCAATTTAAAAATTACGCTCCAAACCAGATCCAGGACAAATAAATAAGCAAGGCAATAATGCCCAGCTTTAAAAAATAACCGGTCCAGAGATTCCGCCTGGAATATTTTTTAAGGGTAAAATGTTTATATGGCGTCCGCCCAAAATTGATCAAATAATAGAAAACAGAGCCAAGCCATTTGCTGTGATCGTAATCGGCTTCGCCTTCAGACATCGAATCGAAAGTGTGGTATTTTTTTTCCTGTGTCATTGTTCCATTTTGATTTTTAAATTATTCAATCGCATATGTTAAAGCGGCACGTGCCAAAATTCGTGTCGAATCCAAAGTTGGAAGCGCCGATATTGTATCATTGATTATCAAAGGGATCTCCGTACAACCCAAGACCACCGAATCACAACCCTTTGATCCCAGATCCATGATCACACCCTTTAAATAATCGCGCGAGGGATCCATGATCATGCCATAAACCAATTCATCAAATATAATGCTGTTGATTTGCTCTCGAGCAGCCGCATCCGGAATTTCATAAGCGATGTTTTGTGCACCTAATGCCGTTGGATAAACCTGGCTTTCCATTAAATATTTTGTCCCTAAAACACCCACCTTTTTAAAAGATGTGTCACTGGCTACTTTACTGACTTCTTCTGCAATATGCAACCAGGGGATATCAATTTTTAGTTTGGCCTCGGCATAAACTTTATGAATGGTATTGTCCGGACACACTAAAACTTCTGCGCCAATAGCCTCAAGCTTTTTTGCCGAAGACACCATCAAATCAGCAACACCCTGCCACTTGTCTTTATAGATAAATGCCATATAATCCTGCAACGGATGTGTATGCAGACTGACTTCAGGATGCGCATGAGGGCCCAAATAGTTCGAACCTTCATTGCAGATGGTCTGATAACACAAGGCCGCACCTTCGTAACTACAGCCAATGATTCCAATATGTTTTGATGTTTTATTCATGGTATGGAATATGAAAATATCATCAATTTAATTTATAAAATCCAAAAACTTCAGGCCGAAGATCACCGAATCACCCAAATAGCCGCCCTGGTAGGAACGCACATAATCAATGCGCAAAAGCCGTATTTTCTTAAAACCGATATTGTCAATACCAATGTTGAATTCGTGATAGGGCAAATTGCCTTCGGTCCCCAAACTGTGGGCACCAATAACCAGGTTGTAATTGAGCTTATTTAGCAATGGAACTTTCCCTAAAATATAGCCACGGAAATCATGCTCGGCATGAAATTCTAAATAAGATTTGTTCGTACTCAAAGCGTAATACGGCAGATTATTAAAAACATCGGTATAATTGGCCGAAGTCCCAACCTTGGTCTGATTGCCATTAAAATGCCTGAAATCCATAAAAGCAATGCCGTCTGCATTAAAGAATTTACCGGCGCGTAAATTATATTGAAAATTCCCTTTATTGCCTATATTGAATTCCTGGGTCAATCGGCCTTTGATCTGGCCGAAATTATAGGCGTTATTCGTTGCCGAAAACCCGGTCTCATATCCCAGGTAAAGCCTTGGGAATTTCGGATTGGGGATATTGAATTTGGCCTTCGGATAACTGAAATAGGTCTGCCCAAACCGAATACTCGCACCAACATTCAATTTTATGATATGATGCGATTCGAAAGGGGCAACACCATAAGCCGAAGGATCCAGCGGGTTATTGCTCGTATATACATCATTTTCCTTATTGATGACCGTATAGGTCGTGGTATTGAACACCGGATTCCGTCGTTCATAACTGATATCGGAAACAAAACGGAAGCCGTTGAACCATTCTTCACTATACTCCAGTTTCACAAAGCTCTTGTCATAGGCCTTCATATAATTGTCCTCAAAAAATAAGCTGCTTATCGTATTGATCATCGGCAAAATGGGTTCAGCAGCATTGAATTGCTCCAATTCAACCCCAGCCGACAAACGAATAATGGGCCGGCTTAAATGATTGAATTTATAACGGATGGCCCCGGAATAGCGCAGGCGTTCATCAGACAAACCATAGGCCAGGGTCACACCGGCACTGAGATTTTCCCTGAACTCATCATAGTTTTTTCTGAAACTGATACTGAACTCATTGTTAAACCCCTGAACGCTATTGAAATTTAAATGATCCAGCGGTCCGCTGATATCAAGGTATTGTTCCTTATAGGTGTTGTCGTAGGAGTATCCTGTGAGGATATCCATGACCTTGAATGTATTGTTTTTGGCATCGATAGAATCCAGGTATTTCTGGGATTTCCGAATGACCTGAATGCTGTCTTTTTTTACATAATCGCTGCTTTCTTCACTGGTCAATGGCACCGGACGTTTTTGTTCCCAGAAGGTCGAGTCTTTTTTGTTGGCGGCATCAGCAAACGAAAGGATCTCATTGCTGAAAGAACTTTTGACAAATTCCGGTTCAAAATTATAGTTGCTGTAAACGGCCGTGAACTTACCATCGCCATTAAATCCTAAAAGCCCGTATGAGAATTCAAGGCTTTGAGAAATTAACACCCAAAATTGATCCGCATCCGAATAGCTGAATTCTTGTTTCAAAGTGATGATATCGGCCGGTGGAATTTGAGCCTGCTGTCCGGTAATATCAAGCTCCAGCGCATAGATAGACCATTGGTCTTCAACGATATAGATGGTACCTGTAAAAATGCGGTCATTGACCCGTTTTGGGATGACCTTGATCTTATTGATCAAATGGCCTTTATCATCATAAAAAACACCTTCCAGATCATAACGGTAATAATTAAAAGCATAATCGGCAATAGGAGAGACGATCTGGTTTCCCAACTCGATGGTGTTATTGTAAAAATTAAAATCGACATCGCTGGCCGTATTAAAACTAAATCCATTGTCATTGCCGCTCACTTTTGAAGCTGTGATCTTTTCTTTGAGTTTGTCGGGACGTTTGAAGGCGATATCTGAAATGGTCTCCGATAAGTAAATGATCCCCGAACGCGTTGAATCCAAACCACCACCCAGGTCCCCAATGTCTTGTCCGAATATTTTTTCAGGCGCATCTTTGATCCGAATTAATCCGCGTGAATAGAATTTGGCTTCGAAAGCATTGATCTTGGCCAACATGTTTTTTCTTTCGGCGATGGCCGCACGAATAATGCGATTGGCAGGATTTTCTGTCGAATTCAAAACGACTTCCTGAAGTGTAAACTCTTCTTCCACCAGATCGACATTTAAAGTATATGGAAAGGCATCAACGATTACGGTTCGTTTTTCGGTCTTAAAACCAAGGTATTTAAAGACGACAGTATAGCTTTTCAGTTCGGAAACTTCCAGTTCATAATTCCCGTCGTCATTCGAAGTGGTGCCTGTAAAGGTGTTTTCAATATAAATGTTTACGGTGGAAAGCGGATCGCCTTTGCTGTCTTTAACATGGCCGATGATTTGGGCAAACCCTTCAAACGATATAAGAAATACACATAAAAAAAGCAGCTTTAGTTTCATAGATCGGTTTACAAACAGTCCGGTTAATTTCGAAAAATCTTGTTTTGACACCTTAAACATAAGAAGAATTCATTAAGACTGCTGTTAGTCTTATCTTAATTTATTTGAAATTTTTCTTGATACGGTCCAGGTCGCGTTTATTCTCCCGGTCTTTGATCGTTTCACGCTTATCGAATAATTTTTTTCCTTTGGCCAGGGCGATCTCCAATTTGGCAAATCCTTTTTCATTGAGGAACAGAAGGAGAGGGACAATGGTCAGGCCCTTTGTCTGAACTTCTTTCTGCAATTTTCGCAATTCGCTTTTGTTCAGCAGTAATTTACGCTCGGCTTTGGGTTTGTGATTATAATGCGTTCCAAATTCGTAGGGCTCAATGTTCATATTGATGATAAACAACTCACCCCTCTCATTAAATTCACAAAAGCTTTCGGCAATGGATGCTTTCGACTGTCGGATGGATTTGATCTCGGTTCCCGTCAGAACGATCCCGGCTGTATATTTATCGAGGATCTCGAACTCATACCGCGCCTTTTTATTTTGTATTTTAACCGAACTTTGCATGCATGCCAAAACTAATCAATTTTATTAATTCTGGATGTCATGAAGACTATAGTTTTACGACTTAGAACAAAAATTAAATTATGAGTAAAGTATTTTATTTCTTCCTTTTTTCTAGCCTGATATTTTCGTGTCAAACCGAAACAGAATCGGCTCAGTCCATCATCGATAATACAATTAAAATTGCCGGAGGTGAGGCCTATGACAAATTCAAACTGGAATTCGATTTCCGCGGAAGGCATTATATTTCTGAGCGCGATGGTTTTGATTTTAAATACCATCGAATCACTACCGATTCCATCGGTACAACAATTGATACCTATTCGAGTAAAGACCCTTTCAAACGAACAGTTAATGAAGAACATATCGCCATAAGTGATTCGCTCGCCGGACGCATTGAGAACTCTATCAATTCGGTAAACTATTTTGTGCTCTTGCCTTATGGGCTAAATGACGCCGCTGTTAATAAGGTATATTTAGGAAAGACCAAAGTCAAGGACAAGGAATATCATAAGATCAAGGTTAGTTTTGACCAGGAAGGTGGAGGTAAGGATTTTGAAGATATCTATATCTATTGGATAAATATGGAAACTTCAAAAATTGATTTTCTGGCTTATTCGTTTCATGTCGATGGTGGGGGAATGCGCTTCAGAGAGGCTTATAACGAGCGCTATGTTAGCGGTATTCGTTTTGTCGATTATAATAACTACAAACCCAGGGATCCGGAAGCTGATCTTCTTGAACTGGATGTTTTATTTGAAAAAGGGGAGTTGCAGCTTCTTTCTAAAATTGAAACTGAGAACATAAAAGTTAGTCAATAACCAGAAGCACATCTGAAACTTCTCCAGAACCTGAGATGGTTACAATATAAAGATTGGCATTATTGCTGTCGTCAATCTGCTCGTATTTATCCTTTCCAATAACCGCATTGACGAACATAGGCGTTGTATTGCTATGCCCCACAACCAGGACCGTTTTACCCTGGTTGGCCTTTTTGAATGCATAACCATCGATGGCTTTTGGATCATAGATCGTGATCTCCAATCCATTTTTTTCGGCAGTTGGTCCAGCAGTTTCTTTAGTACGGTTGTAATCGGTCGAATACACTACATCAAACTTTACATGCTCCAAAACATAACTCCATTTCGCGGCTCGCAAATGGCCCGTCTGTATCAAATGCGGGTTCTTGTTGGTTTTATCAGAACGGTCTTTTTCGGCATGCCGTATAAAATAAAAGGTCGAGCTGTCTTCGGTGGTCATTTTAAGCTCAGCCTGGGCTTCCATCGGCAAAACAAATAGAAAGAGAAGGAAAAATGTAAGTAGATATTTCATAGCAATTATGTTTAAAAGTTAAAGTTAGGATTAATTCTTGAATGTAAATACCATTATAATGTGAATTTTTTGACCTCAATCTGCGGCAAATTTTGTTCTCAGCCATTTTTTAATACATTTATGCCATGGTCGAGTTAATACGAAAGAAAAGAAACGGCATCACCTTAAGCCGCGAGGATTATAAAACAATTATCGACGGATTTATTTCCGGCGACATCCCCGATTATCAGATATCGGCCTTTCTTATGGCCATTTATTTTCAGGGCTTATCAACCGATGAAACCGCCGACCTCACCGATGTGATGATGCGTTCGGGAGATTTGATCGACCTTTCGGAAATTCCGGGCATCAAGGTCGATAAACACAGTACAGGAGGTGTTGGTGATAAAACCACCCTGGTTCTTGCGCCCTTAGTTGCTGCTGCCGGAGTACCTGTGGCAAAAATGTCAGGACGCGGACTCGGCCATACCGGAGGAACCTTAGACAAGATGGAATCCATTGAAGGCCTTAGCGTCGATATGACCAAAGAGGATTTTATCAACCAGGTAAAAAAACATCAGATTGCGCTGTGCGGTGCGAATGCCAATTTGGTCCCGGCCGATAAGAAATTATACGCGCTGCGTGATGTCACCGGAACAGTAAGAAACACTGCCCTGATCGCGTCGAGTGTCATGAGCAAAAAACTCGCGAGTGGTACCGATGCCATGGTGATCGATATTAAAGTGGGTCATGGTGCACATATGAAAACCCAAAAAGAAGCCGAAGATCTTGGAGAATTGATGATAGGAATTGGAGCTAAAATGAACAAGAGGGTCATCGCTTTGATCACTAATATGAATGAACCCTTAGGTCTGGCTGTGGGCAATGCT
>JABDLA010000102.1 GCA_013001965.1 Flavobacteriaceae bacterium
GGTCTGGAGTTACTACCGAAGGCGATGGTTTTTACTACGGAGCTGATTTAAATACGTCTATCGATATCGGAGAAAATGGTGGCTATTTGAACTTCACAGTAGGATATTATGACCAGGAAGAAACCAACAGAGCCGGTGAGCCTGGCGGAGATGGTTTATTTGGTGTAATTTTTGGAGATGATGATATTTTAAACGGAACACTGCCTTGGCTTCAGGAAAATCCTGATTTAGGAATGACCATTGGTCAACCTCAAATTAAAAAGACCGATATTTTCTTTAATGTTGGAATTCCTTTTAAAAATGGAAAAGGTGAGTTTTACACCTTTGGAGGACTTGTTTACCGGAAAGGAAAAAGCTTTGCTTTATATAGAGCTCCTTATTGGATCCCGGATGAATTCAATTTATTACATGAGGCTGGGACCGAATATCAAGGATTTCAACCAACGTTTGAAACTGATGTAAGGGACAATAATAATACAGTAGGGGTTAAATTCGTAGTAGAAGGATTTAATGTAGATGTGAGTGGAACCTATGGAAGAAATGCAGTGGATTATTTCGTGAATGAGAGTATTAACCTGGATTTAGGGCCAATTAGCCCAACTTCTTTTGACGTTGGTGCCTATTCATTTGATAATCTTATTGGAAATATTGATTTCTCCAGAGCTTTTGGAGATGTTAATGTGGCCTTTGGTGCTGAAATCAAGAATGAAAGATTCAATTCTATTGCCGGACAACCTGAATCCTATATTGGAGGTGGTGTTCAATCATTTCCAGGCTTACAACCGGCCAATGAAGTAGCTGCGACACGAGATAATTACGGGGTTTATGCCGATTTGAGCTGGGAGCCTACGGAAGAATTTTTAATTGGTGGTGCCGTGCGTTATGAAGACTTTAGCGATTTTGGTGATAACACCTCATGGAAAGTTGCCGGTAGATACACTTTAGGCGATGACCAGGGAGCAATTAGAGCTTCCTATAGTACAGGCTTTAGAGCGCCGTCATTACATCAGATTTATTTAAGTAATATTCAAACCTTGGTTTCAGGTGGTACAGTATCCAACCAGGGAACTTTCAATAATGTGGATCCTGTGATTAGAGAAGGCCTGGGCGTTCCACAGCTTACAGCTGAAACATCAGATAATATTACTGCAGGAATTACGTATAAGCCGGTTTCTAATTTGTCCTTATCGGCCGATTTCTATCATGTAAAAGTAGACGATCGTGTGTTGTTTACAGGTGAGATTGGATTCGACGGTGACACAGGAACAACAAATCCAGTGGAACAGGTGCTTATCGATAATTCAATTACAAGTTTGAAATTCTTCGTGAACGCCGTGAACACCAAGACAACAGGAGTTGATGTCGTGGCGAATTATAGAAATATTGCATTAGGCACCGGAAATTTATCCGCAACACTCGCTGCCAATTTTAATGAAACTAAGATCGATGGTGATATTGATACGCCTACCTTATTAGCAGATAATGGCTATGAAATTTTTAATCGAAAAGAGCAATCAAGGATTATTTCAGCACGTCCAAAAACCAAGGTACTGTTAGGCTTTGATTATGATCTTGATAACTGGAACTTTATATTAAACAACACCTATTTCGGTGAAGTGACATGGCAGCATGCTAGTGATCCGGCAAACGATCAGACCTTTAGTGGTAAGATCGTAACGGACCTTATTGTTTCTTATGATTTTTCAGATCAAATTACAGCCACAGTTTCAGCTAATAATCTATTAAATGTTTACCCGGATGAAATCGAGACCAATGGTGATTTTGTTACCGATCTTGGAGGTCGATTCAGATATCCATGGGAAGTTAATCAATTTGGATTCCTGGGTACTGTGATAAACGGAAGCGTTAGCTTCAAGTTTTAACTCCCTAGAGTTAATTATGCGAAAAAGCCTTAACAGATGTTAAGGCTTTTTTATTATGCATTCGCGAATCTGATCTTTGCACGGTTCAGCAAGTAAAACATTACCGGAACAATGACCAGGGTTAAAAAGGTCGCGAAGGTCAGGCCGTAAATGATCGTGAGAGACATCGGTTTCCAAAAAATCGTATTATCTCCGCCAATGTAAATCTTCGGATCAAACTCTGTAAATAAAGAAAAGAAATCAATATTCAGTCCGAAAGCCAAAGGAAATAAGCCCAGAATTGTTGTTATCGCTGTAAGCAATACCGGACGAAGACGTGCTCGCCCACCTTCAATAATGGCTTCCATATATTGTTCACGACTCAACAGGCTTTTTTCAGTCAAACCAAGTTCTAATTTCTTCCGATCGATAAGAAGTTGTGTATAATCAATAAGAACAATGGCGTTGTTAACCACAATTCCTGCGAGAGCAATAATCCCCATCATTGTCATAATAATTACGAAGTCATTTCCGAAAGTTACCATACCAAATAGTACACCGATAAAACTTAAAATAATGGCTCCAAATATGATAATTGGTTTGCTTATAGAATTAAATTGTGCCACAATCACCAATAGTATAAGAGCAAGGGCAATGCCCAATGCTTTGCTCAGAAACGCCATATTCTTGGCTTGTTCTTCCTGCTCTCCCGTGAATTGATAGGAAACGCCCTGTGGTAGCTTATAATTGCTCATTAAATTCTCGATCTTGTTTACGATCTCTGTGGCATTATACCCTTCAAGAGCATTGGAATACACAGTAATAACCCGCTTTAGATCTTTTCGTTTTATTGAGCTGAAGGTGGCAATATTTCGCTTCTCCACCACTGAAGAAATCGGGACCTTTTTTAATTTCCCATTATTGTCCCTGAAGGTGACTGATTGATTGAACAAAGCACTTTCGTTATACCTGTTTTCATTATTGAATCGTACATAAATGTCATAGTCATCTTCTCCTTCCTTATATGTGGAAGCATCAAATCCATAAATGGCCTGTCTTAAGGTTTGTCCAACCATTGCGGTACTTACCCCAAGATCACCGGCTTTTTTACGATCAACGAAAACCTCCATTTCAGGTTTATTTTGATTGACATCAAGCTTAAGTTCCTCAATACCGGGAATATTATTTTCATTGATAAAGTTCTTAATGTTTTCAGCCTCTGCTAACAACTCGTTATAGTCGTCCCCTTTCACTTCCATATTGATGGCATAGCCAGCTGGCGGCCCATTCTGGTCTTTATCAACTATGACCGAAACGCCCGGATAACCCTGAACGGCCTTTCGAAGTTCTGTCAATACATCGTTACTGCTAATGGTATTTCCGTCGCCGTCAACACGATATTTAAATTCCCTGAACAGCACAGTCACTTTCCCCTTATGGGGCATTTCATTTTGAGCACCTCCATCCGTTTGAGGGTTACCTGCACCTTCACCGACCTGGGATATAATGGACTCGGCCATGAAATTATAAGGGTTTCCGTCCTTGGTATAGGAATACTGCTCTAAAGTTTCAATCACTTTTTTCTCAATGCTAGCTGTAATTTCATTGGTTTTGGCAATATCTGTTCCTTCAGGATATTCGATATAGACAATGGCTTGATTTGCTTCATTTTCAGGGAAGAACAACACCTTAGGTTGGGCAACTGCAAAAACGAGGAATGCGAGGATTAAAAGGGAAAAAGTTCCGAAGAAAAATCTATAGGCATTACTTCCCTTAAGGGCGAAATTCAAAAATTTCTTATAGTTGTTTTCCAATTTAGGGAGCCATTTGAATTGGAATTTAGTAGATAATGGAAGCAAGACATATTTATGCATCCATAACAATCCTGCGAGGACAAGGAATAAATTTCCAAATCCAAATAATGCCTTTGGGCCACCGGTAAAGCCTATAACAGAAAATAAGATACCTGCACTCATGATAGCAAGGCCATTTTTCAAGAGTCTTGTTTTTGCCCGATTTAACCAGCCCCTGAAACTTTGTACAACACCATAGATGAGTGCCAGTGGACCTATAACCATAAATATAGCATTGGTTTTGAGCAATGCAGAGGTTATGAGTAAAATGCCAAAACTTATTAAGGCAATACTAACCTTTATTAGGGTCTTTCGTTCTAATTTGGCTTCTTCGGTTTTCATAAATACCGATGTGAGCATAGCATTGACAATGAGAGCAACAAATAATGAGGACCCTAATACGGTTGCCAATGTTAACGGAAAATAGATCATGAATTTCCCCATAATACCCGGCCAAAATCCTAAGGGCAGGAATGCCGCCAGCGTTGTAGCCGTGGAAGCGATGATTGGCCATGCTATTTCGCCAACTCCTTGTTTGGCGGCTTCAAGACGAGGCACGCCCTCATCCATTAATCGATAGACATTTTCAACCACAACAATACCGTTGTCTACCAACATCCCCAAGCCCATGACCGTTGCAAAAAGAACCATAGTATTCAAGGTGATATTGATGCCCAGGAATCCACCAAATATGGGCAGAACAAGAAATGACATCATTATTGATAATGGGATCGCTATCCCAACAAAAATGGCATTTCGAAATCCAAGGAAGAACATAAGGACACTTACAACCAGAAGCACCCCAAAAATTATACTGTTTTCCAATTCGGAAACCTGTGCTTTGGTACGAGTGGACTGGTCATTTGTTATAGAAATATTTAAATTATCAGGCACATAATTGCCGACGGCTTTATCAAGAATAACTTCAATTTTTTCAATGGCAGCGATCATGTTCTCACCACTTTTTTTCATGATGCTTAGCATGACAACAGGTGAGGAATATTCGCGTGCAAAGGTCGTTCTGTCTTTTTCTCTGAAGTTGACCTTAGCAATATCTCTTAGCAAAATTCGCCCGCCATCATTTTTAACGACTACATTTTGCAATTCCTGGGGATCATCGATCTCACCCAAAACACGAATATTGCGTTGCATGCCGTTTTGTACTACATTTCCTCCGGAAATGGTCACATTTTCAGATTGAATGGCCCCAATAATATCTCCAAAGCTAAGGTTGGACGCATTCATTTTGAATATATCTACGGCCACTTCAACCTCTTTATCTTCGGCACCAAGAATTTGGGCCTCCTTGATCTCGGAGAGTTCTTCAATTTCGTCCTGGATCAATTCGGCATAATCTTTTAACTGCTCAGAGGTAAAATCTCCGGTTAAATTGATATTGGCAATTGGGGTGACTTCCGAAATATTTAAATCGAAGGCATTTGGTTCGACCTTAACACCACCATCAATGGTTGGCCAATCTTGCTGTGCTTTAACATTATCGATTTTATCTTTGATCTTCACCTTGGCCTCATCGGGTGTGATATCTTCCTGAAATTCAACCTGTATGGACGAATAATCCTGAAGTGAAGTGGAGGTGATCTTTGTGACTCCCGTGATATCATCAAATGCTTCTTCCAAAGGTTTGGTTATGAGCTTTTCCACATCTTCTGCTGCATTTCCTGGATAGACAGAGCTTACATAGATCTTTGATTCGATGATCTCTGGGAATGATTCTCTAGGAAGGCTGGTGTAACTCATCAAGCCACCAACCAATATAATTGCGATAATCACAAAAGCTGTTTTCCGGTTATCAATCGACCAGGAGGACAGTCCGAAATATTTTACTTTCTTGTTTTCCATAATTAACTGCTTCTGTGCTTATTGTACTTTGACTTCTAATCCATCCCGCATAGTGATCGCCCCGTCTTTGACAATGGATTGCCCGGAACTGAGGCCTTCAAGAACTTCGATAAACCCTCGATATGCGAGACCGGTTTGCACTTTAGTCTTAATGACCTTTGCTTCCGAATTGATAAGGGAATCGATCACATAAACGAATTTTTCTCCCTTGGCATTTTCCTGAATAACGTTGTCCGGAACGAGGATCGCATTGTCTTTAGAATAATCATTGATCTCCAGATTGGCTACCAGATTTGGTTTGATGAGCTCATCTTTGTTCGGGATGGCGATCTCAACTTCAAAGGTTCGATTATTAGGATTGATGAAGTTGCCTACCTGACGTACCTGGCCTTCAATGGCCTGGCCAATAGAAGGAAATTTCACCTTGACACTCGTACCATTTTTAACCGTGCCCAAATAATTTTCAGGAACTGATGCTTTTACATACATATTCTTTAAACTCACAATACGCATTAACTGGCTTCCGCCGGGGGTTACAACCTGGCCCTGATCGGTTATGATCTCATCAATAGTCCCCGAAAATGGGGCTCTGACGGCAGTTTTTCCAAGCTGAGATTGCATTTGTCTTACAGAACTTTCAAGCCCTTCCATATTGGCCTTAGCCTGTAAAAATTGAATCTCACTACCGATGTTTTGTTCCCAAAGGCGCTTTTGTCGTTCGAATGTTGTCTTTGCCAATTCATATTGCGTTTGCAATTGAGCCAATTGACTTGACAGTCCGCCATCATCTATTCGCGCCAATAATTGACCTTTTGAAACCTTTTGCCCTTCAGAAACATAAACATTAGTGAGTGTCCCTGAGAACTCGGGAAAGATGATTATATTTTCATTGGTGTCGACATCGCCTTGAATGTCTATATAATGTTGAAAAAGGGTATCCTTCACTTCAAAAGCGGTCACCAATGGAAGTCGTTTCAAGGTGTCTTTTTCCGAAATCGCTGTTTCCAGCGTCCCTAGTATTTTGCCAATACTGTCATAGGACTTTAACACCTGATCTCTTTTAGTTTTCATTTTGGCAAGGTTTCCCTCCTGGATTACTACATCAACAGAATCTTTATTTTTTTCTCCCTGACATGAAATTAGGATCAAGGATGATATGAGTAAAGTGAATAAATATTTCATTTTTAGTGTTTTATTTGATCGATTAGTTTTTTGGTATTTCATTTAATACTGTTTCCAATTCAGCTTTTTTATTGATCACATCAAGCATGGCTTGCAATAATTCTTGTTGTGCTGTATACAATTGGGTTTGAGCTTGTCTTAGTTCGAAACTGGATCCGATACCTTCAAAAAATTTAGTTTGATTTTTTTGTTCAATACGCTCGGCGAGATTTAAATTTTCCCGCTTATTATCATAGTCCTCAATTGCAAATTGATAATCACTTTTTGCCGAAGCGATCTGAAGCTTTAATTGTTGTTCGGTTTCAAGCAGATCGTCTGTGGACTTTTCGAGATTAATAGCAGCACGTTGTGTTGCTGCAGATCGTTGGAGTGAACTAAAGATTGGAATATTCATGCTCATTCCGAAAAGCGATGCTCCAATCCATCTTTGATCTTTATTGGCAAAGGTAAATTGATCACTATAACCAGCATAACTACCATTCAGGAAAGCATCAATAGTGGGTAATGCTTTGCTTTTCTCCAATTTAAGCAGAAGCTCTTTGGACCGTTTATCGTTAGCAGCAATTTTAAAATCAACTGTATTTTCTACGTTTTCATCAGCTTCAAGAAGGCTCATGACAATATTTTGGCTTGTTAGTCCTTCAAGGAAATCGGTTAGAACTGTTTCGGCATCAATGTCCAAACCAATGGTGATATTAAACATTTGAAGGGCTAATTTTTGAAGTCTTTTAGTATTATTCAAGCTGCTTTGAACACCTGAAAGCGTAATTTGAAGCTGCTCCACACTTTCTTCCTCTTCCAATCCGTTTTCATAAATCTTAGTTGTCTCATCAAGGTTTTTTTGAAGGACAGCGACGTTCTTTTCAAGTATGTTAACGCTTTCTTCGGCCAGAAGTACATTGCCATAAGCGTTGATCACGGCCTTACGTACTTCAAGATCGGTTTTTTCCTTGGCGTTATTTGAGATCTCAAGAAATACTTTTGCCGACTGCAAACCGACAAGATAAGAGCCGTCAAATATTTTTTGATTGACTACAGCTGTGGCATTCATCGATTGTTCGGTTCCAAATGCGACTTCGGCAAATTCTCCTGGATTACCTCCGAAGAATTCAGCAGGAATAAGTGATACTTGCTGCTTTAACCAATTGTTGTAATCGATAGAAGCGCTGATCTGTGGTAAACCGGTTGCGGTTGTTTCCCATTTTTGTTTTTTGGCTGCTTCTATATCACGTGCTGCATTTTTGGCTGTCCGGTTATTCTCTAAGGCAAAATCAATGGCTTCCTGCAAAGAAAATTTTTGTTCCTGTGCAAACATATTCACCGAAAACATACAGCCTATTATGATGATTATAATTCTCTTCATTGTAGATATATCATTATTTAGACGGTTGATTAATATATTGGTTCAGAATTTTGAGACCTTTCGGCGTACAAATTCCACGTAAGTGATATTCGATATAATTTTCCATTAGGGAATTCATTGAAAAATGCTTGAGGGGAAACAGGTCCTTATCCTTAATCGCCATAATGGAACTAAAATAGATCCGGGTTATGAATTCAACATTTAGAGTTTCGCGATAAATACCTAATTCTATGCCGCGATCTAAATTCTGCTTCACGCAATCATGCATGACCCCATATTGTTTTTGCCGTAATGTGCTGTAGATCTTCGGATAGTATTTTTGCAACTGATACTGAGGTGAGGACTTCTCATCTTTCAAATGATCCATTACAAATTGCTTGATATCATAGATCTCTTCTATGGGATTTTTATTCAAGGCACAAATACAATCAATGCCATGAGAAATGAAATCGAACATATAAAGGGTTGTCGCTTCAACGAGCTTGGTCTTATTGCCGAAGTGTTGATAGATCGTTTTTTTAGAACAGCCCAAATTATTGGCAATATCATCCATAGTGACACTCTTAAACCCGAGGTTTAGGAACATATCGGCCGACTTTAGTAATATTTTTTCTCTCATAATGAGGAACAAAAGTACAATAGGAAACTTTAAATACCAAAAAAGTTTCCTAAGTTTTAATAATAATTTAACAGATGAATTTGATATAGACTTTCATATGTGATGAATTCCATTATTTTTGTGTCATGCTTTCCATAGAAACGTATCGAACCGCATTTGAAGACCGTCTTGAGTCTTATGCTTCTTTAAAAGAACCTAAGAATCTGTATGAACCAGTACAGTATATTTTGAGTTTAGGAGGAAAGCGTTTACGGCCGGTTTTAACTTTGATGGCGGCCGAGATTTTTGACTGCCATTATGAAAAGGCGCTTAATGCGGCCTTATCAGTAGAAGTTTTTCATAATTTTTCACTGATCCATGATGATATTATGGATGAAGCCCCATTGCGACGCGGTAAAAAGACCGTACATCAGCTTTGGGATCTGAATACCGGAATTTTATCGGGTGATGCCATGCTGATCATGGCGTATCAATTGTTCGAAAATTATGATTCAACTATTTTTCAGGCACTTGCGAAATTGTTTAGTAAAACGGCTCTCGAAGTTTGTGAAGGGCAGCAATATGATATCGATTTTGAATCACGCGATGATGTGACTATCCCCGAATACCTTAAAATGATAGAGTTTAAAACGGCAGTCCTTGTTGGAGCGGCCTTAAAAATGGGCGCGATCATTGCTGAAGCTTCACATTCAGATCAGGATAAGATTTACGAATTTGGAAAAAATCTGGGAATTGCTTTTCAGTTGCAAGATGATTATCTGGACGCATTTGGCAATCCTGATGCCTTCGGAAAACAGCTTGGAGGAGACATCATTGAGAACAAAAAAACATATCTCTATTTGAAGGCGATCGAGTTTTCCAATCCTGATGACCGGCAAAAATTGATTGAATTATTTGGATCAAGCCCAGCTGATGCTTCCGATAAAATTGAGTGGGTCAAAAGCATTTATAAAAGCAGTGGTTCGGCCAAGGCGACTCAAGAAGCCATTGCTGAATTTACCAAAAAAGCATTTAACGTTCTTGATAAACTGGATATTTCGGCAAGCAAAAAACAGATGTTGACGCAGTTTGGAGAGCAACTAATGAATCGCCATGTTTAATGCAATTACCATCAACATTTGACGACCTTATTGCAGAAGCCAATAAGAATAAGCTTTACAAAAAACTTATCAGCCAATTGAATAAGGATTTTATACTGGCGAACATTGATATTGGGTTTGATCAAGAGATCTTACCCACAAGTTTGAAGTATTTACTCCATGAAAAAGTCTATGAACTGATACAGGAAAAATTCAGTGATTATCTGAATTTGCTTTATATCATCGATGTTTCTGAAGATAAAGTCAAGCTATTAGATGGCAGCGATGTTCTAAAGCTGGCCGAACAGGTTAGTTTTTTAATTCTTCAAAGGGAGTGGCAAAAAGTGTGGTACAAGAACACCCACTAAAAATCCTTCCTTTTTGCTTTGAATACAATTCTTAAAACAGGTAACACAACCCAAAGCAACAGAATAACAAATGAGATTAACAGCCCGAAATTTGTTCCAAAAAATCGTTTAAATACTGCACCTGTATATCCCAACAAAGCAGAGATATCCAATTTTAAAAGAATGAGTGTACGAGACAAGTCAATAGGGTTGAGCATACTACCTATAAGTGATAATCGATCGAGCGGATAGTCTTCAAAAAGAATAAGTGACATTAAGAACAATCCGTCATAGATAACCGCCAGAAATAACCATAACAGAATGGCATAACCAAAGCCTTTGATCCGATTCTCATTTGACAATGCAATATTAAAAGCCAGGGCGGTGAAAATAAAAGTAAGAAAGGTTCCTGTGATCAGTAAAAGCGAAAAATCCCATATAACATTAGATTTCATTAAACCATAAAATATAAATGGAATCCCCAGCCCCAATATCAAACTCATCGATAGGGACAGGGCAACACCCAAATACTGACCAAGAAATATGGTAGAGCGTTTTAAGGGCTGTGCCAATAACAGCTCGGTGAACTCCTTGGAATTATAATAATACATTACCCCGAAAACAGTTCCAATCAATGGCACCAAAATGATGATCACATTCATTAAGGAGATGACCGCTTTCGATAAATCACTATTTAGAAACAGCAGTACAATGCCCAATACAAGGTAAAATGCAAAATAGACGTAACTCCAACGACTACGCATGAGATCATAAAAGCTGTATTTTAATATTTTAAGCATTGTTTCGTTTTAATATGGATGCAATGGCATGTTCAAAATCTGATTGCTCCGTTCGTTTTTTCAGTTCTTCAATACTGCCTTTAAAATATATTTTACCTTCGAGAAGAAAGACGATCTCATCGGAAACCTCTTCAACAAAGCTCATGATATGTGATGTGATCAAAATGGTCTTTCCCTCTGCCTTGGCAGTATTGATAAGTCCCTTTAATTGGATTAGGGAGTTTGGGTCTAATCCGGTTGTTGGTTCGTCAAGGATAATCAACGGACTGTCGAACATAAAGGTTAGAACGATATTCACTTTTTGCTTCGTACCGCCGGATAAGGTGGCCAACTTCTTATTCAGAAAAGGTTCCAATTGAAATAGTTCGATAAGATGCTCATCTTCAGATTCATCTTCTCTCAGATCCTTGATCATTTTAAGGAGTTCCTTGACTTTTAAGTTATTTGGGAAATTTGCAATCTGAGGTAAATAATCAATTTCCTTTCTGTATGTAGAGTCTTTTTTAATATTCTGCCCCAAAACAGATATAAGTCCTTTATTAGGAATGACCATGCCTAAAATTGATTTGATAAGGGTGGTTTTCCCTGACCCATTTGGGCCCAGGATAGCAAATATGCCCCCTTGATCGATATTGAGATCGATCCCGCTAAGCACCACATTTTTATTGAATCGTTTATGTAAGTTTTCAATGTTTATCATTCTCTCTTTTTCATTAATGGATTTTCATCGACCAAATTATCAGGAGTAAAAACAGGAGATACTTTTTCGGAAAAATCAATGATATCAATGAACAAACTTCGCAACAGGACTATGGTTTCGGGAGTACGATTTACGATGTAAGAGAACAGTTTCACCGGCCTATAGGGCACATCTCCAATACCGTCCTTATCGAGATCATAACCCGTATAATTGCTCCAGTAATTCTGATCGAATATATTGTCATTGATCCTACTGTTATAGGCAATATCGAATGAATTATATAAAAAATTATTATTGATGAACCTATTGGTATAGCAGGCACCTCTAACCTTTATGGCCCAGCCGTTATTCATGAATGTATTGTTTTTATAATCAATACGATTGGATCCTTCAAGGCTGATCCCAATGGTGTTTCTGTCGAAGATATTGTCTATTATTTCGGCATCGGTAATTTCTTTAAGCAACAGACCGTAGGAAGCACTGCCCCAATTTTCACGAAAATGATTATTGATCATCTGAATATTCTTCGAAAACATAACGGCTACTCCGGCTCCATTATCTTCAAAGACGTTTTGCTGATAGATATCATCATTGGAAAACATGAAATGCAGGCCATATCTCAAGTTCTTAGAACTCGAATTGTTCTTTATGACATTATCATCTGAAAATTCAAGGTATATACCATCCCGAACGCCCTCTAAACTATTGTATTCAATATCGATGTGATGGCTGTACCATAAATGGATCCCGTTTCCTGAATTGTGTTCTTCAACGGCATCACCTACCACCTTATTATGATAAATTTTACCATGGCTCGACTTCTCTATATAAATACCAAAAAACAGATTCTCCAACACCAGGTTCTGAATGACGAAATTCTTGCTTTTTCTAACCCGAAGTGCTGCGAAGTCCTCGGTATAACTAATGCCAACATTTTTAATAAAAAATCCATCAATGGTAACATCATCTGATTCAATTGTTAAGATTTCGCCTTTCCTGCCACCGTCAATAATGGGGTCGTCTTTTCCAATAATGGTCAATGGTTTATCGATGACTATCCCATATTCATTATAAGTGCCTTTTTGCACCATAATCGTATCAAGGGCCTTTGCGTTTTTAATGCCATCTTTGATACTTGAGAACTCACAAGTTGAACATACATCAATTGATTGCGCAACTATAGCGTAACTATATACACACAGACATGCCATGAAGATCTTCCTTAACTTGCTCATACCTATTTTACAAATCTTAAAGGATTGTATATTTTATTGAAGAATTGATGTTGAAATTCTCATCCATAAAAATACCATTATAATTTTGATAATTTGGGAATCGCTTCTTCAGAATTAAACTAAAACTAATCAAACTCATATATTGACTATCTAATGATTAAAAAAATGGAGTTTTTTGTGGCTTCAACCCAATGTTCTTCCTTTTTAGGAAAGTCAAAGAACTGATGTTTTTTTAAGATGAATTTATCAGAATTGATGTAAAAATTTATTTCCCCTTCAAGTACTAAAATATAGGCATCGGTTGGTGATGTATGTGTAGGGAATATTGCATCCGCTTCAAGATGAACCTGAATTATTTCTCTTGCATTTAGATCCATTATTTTCGCTACCTGAAGGCCTTGAAAGGATCTGGTGTTGATGGTATCAGAAATCGTGTACATATGCGTTATTTTAAATGGGCCAATAAATCCTCCCAACTATAAAGTTGACCACCTTTTTCCGACTGTGTTTTCAGGGCTTCACCCCGAGATTTAAATGCCGACAAGAAAGCACCCATCGGGCTGGGAATATTTTCGCTGATTAAAAATGTAGAGTTCGTGGCATCGATAAGTTTACCGGGCTCAGAAAAACTGGTATTCAAATACAGTGCGATCTCAGACGTATCAAAATCCTTTCTGAAATTAACCATACATTCTATGGCATCGAATTTATAAGCCTTTCCTTTTGAGGTTACGATTTCGGCAGCATGGACTTTATCTACTATGGTCATTTGACAATAATAGCAGCTGTCTTCACCATATTGTATGGGTTGGGGACCCACAGTACATGAGGCATAAATAAAGAGTATTGCAAAAGCAATAAGTGTTTTTAGTGTTTTCATTATTTAGTATTTTATTCAATGAACGACCCCTAGGACTTTAGGACGAGTTTTCGCGCTTTTTTACCTACAACATATGCAACCATAGATAAGGCCATTCCCAATGCAAGGAAAAATGCACCCAATTGCGGATATGAATGCGCTGTGAAATTGAGGATGTCTTTCGAACCAAATAATGGAGGTTGAAAGCCCATGACACTGCCATCAGGGTTTGTAAATTTCATGATTGCTTTTGGATCGAGGTCATGCCCATAATCATGTTCCCAAAGATAGAAGTCATACAGGCCGGCGATACTTAATACAGTCATTAAAATAAACCAATAGAGGAACCATTTATAATTACCTAAAAATGCGACAACTAAGCCTAAAATAGTAGTAATAATTATACCGGCAGGGAAAATCTTGAATTCAGGGATCGCTTCAGGGATATATTTCATTCCTACATAGTGATTCATGATATTGATGTTCTTTATATCATGCGGATTTGCATCGCTAAAATCATTAATATGGATATACATACCTAGAGGCGTTGGATATTGTGGTGCTTCCAATGTAATTTTCCATAGTGGAAATAGAAATAAACAAAGTGGCAACAATGCCGCAATGATCATTATCAGTTTTGATTTTTTCATGGTTTCAATATTATTTGTGAACCTTTATTTAGTTTTTAGTCAAGAAAAAGGCGAGAGCGAAATAATGACTCTCGCCTAATCAGGAAAATAAACACTAAAACAAAATTCTCCTTGGTATTTAATCTTCTCCGAGTGACCAGGACAATTCTATGTTGGAATCCCGTGGGGATACTCTAACATAACCTTGCATCTCCTGGTGCAGAGCCGAACAGAAATCTGTACAATAGAACGGCCAAACACCCGGTTTTTTCGGTTCCCAGGTCAGGGTTTTAGTTTGACCTGGCATAATTAATAATTCAGAATTATTAGCGCCAATTATGGCAAAACCATGAGGCACATCAAAATCTTGCTCGTGATTGGTGATATGAAAATAGACTTTATCACCTACCTTAATTCCTTCAATATTATCTGGTGTAAAATGACTTCTGATCATAGCCATATAAACATGTACTTCGTTGCCATTTCTCACTACTTTGGTATCTGCCACAGATAGTGTGGCATATTCATGCTTATTCTCTTCCAGTTTATAAATTTTCTTCGATTTTGGAGCCAGAAGTTCAGCCGGACATCCTGCTGCATAATGCGGTTCGCCATGCGTTGGGAAATCTGATAATAATTCCATTTTATCTCCCGAAATATCATAAAGCTGAGCCGAGTGCTCTAATTCTGGACCAGTTGGTAAATAACGGTCTTTGGTAATTTTATTCATCGCTACAACATACTTGCCAAATGGTTTTCTTGAGTTACCACCAGGGATCATAAGGTGCCCAACAGAATAATAGGTAGGTTTTCTATCGATAACTTCCCATGTACCTAACTTCCATTTAACAACTTCAGATGAAATGAAGAAGGTTGTATAAGCATTACCTTCAGCATCGAATTCTGTATGTAATGGCCCTAATCCACCACTCTTAACGCTACCTGCATTAATGGCTTCGAAATCAAGAACAGGAATTCCATAGGCATCAGCAGAAAACTTTTCATTTTCTATGGCGTCCATCATTTTTGTAAATGAGTGTACAGTAACATCGGCAGATAACTTTCCACTACCAACAATATATTCACCTGTTGGATCAACATCACAACCATGTGGAGATTTTGGTGTTGGCAGGAAGTAAATTGCACCCGCGACTTCGGTTGGATCAATGGTCAGCACTTCATTAATGGTTGTTGAGGTTGCCGTATGCGTTTCCTCATCATACACATTATGCATGTATTGCGTTGGCATTTTAGTTCCTCCACCGTTGGCAACATATTCTTCTATTTTTTGCCAGTTAACGGCAGCGATAAAATCCTTATCGTTTTGTGAGGCATTGACTTCCATAAGTGTACTGGCCTCTTCGGTATTATAGGTTGTGAAGAAGAACCAGCCATGAGAATCGCCTCGTCCGGGATGAGCCTTGTCATAATCAAAACCAGGCATAAGCACCTGGAATGCGAGATTCATTCTACCACTATCAGGATTAACCTTGTAAAAGGTCAAAGCACCTTTAAAATTTCCTTTCTTGTCCTTGATAGGCATATCTCTTTGAGGCACAGGAACAGCAAAGCGTGTACCGGCGACTACATATTCTGTATTTTCAGTGACATAAGATGAACTGTGGTTACCAGCACAATTAGGCACTTCAATAATTTCGGCTGTTTCGAAGGTCGAGAGGTCAATTCTGGCAATACGTGGCGTATTGTTACCATTAACAAAGACCCATCGGCCATCTAATTCACCATTTGTTTGTGATATATCAGGGTGATGCAAATCATCCCAGGGCACAAATCCGAAAGATGTATTAAGCAATGGCTTGGTTTCTTCCGAATAGCCATATCCTGATGTTGGAAATTGTGAGAACACAGGGATTTCCTTAAACATTCTACCCGATGGTAATCCGTATACAGTTAAATTACCACTATAGCCACCGGATAAGAAGGCATAGAATTCGTCCTGTTCTCCCGGAGCAACATAGACTTTTTCAGCAGCACTTGAACTAAGTGCGCCATTGCCCTGAGACCCTGTATTGTTACAGCCTACTATTAAGGTTGCAGAAGCAACTAAAGTGGCTAATCCTTTAAATAAATTTTTCATTTTTTATATTGTTTTTAGAGTTTATTCTTCTGGTATAATAACTTTATCAACGACGTGCACGATGCCATTTCCTGCCGGAACACTAGCTAGGATCTT
This sequence comes from Flavobacteriaceae bacterium, assembly GCA_013001965.1. Lineage (GTDB taxonomy): Bacteria > Bacteroidota > Bacteroidia > Flavobacteriales > Flavobacteriaceae > JABDLA01. The sequence continues at coordinate 16,583 of JABDLA010000102.1, forward strand.
GGCTCCGCCTACAAATACATCATCACCCTTTACTTCCACCGGAACATAGCCATTACTTGCCTGTCCTAATTTTTTGAATTTTTTTAGGAAATCTTTAGAATAATTTCCAGGGGTAACATGATGTTTTAAAATATGAGCAAGTTGATCTTTATTTTCGGGTTTCAATAGATTTTCAACTGTCCCTTCGGGTAAGGCGGCGAAGGCGTCATTGGTTGGTGCGAAAACCATTAATGGTCCGGCGTTAACCAGTGCATTTTCCAGCTCGGCAGCCTGTACTGCTGCAACCAATGTGGAATGATCTTTAGATCCAATTGCAATTTGAAGCACATTTGGTTTACCCTCATCGTCCTCAATAAATGCTTGACCTGTTTTTTTGTCGCCATCGGTCTTTTCTACTGTATCTGTCTCCTTTGTTTGGTTTGATTTAGTATCGTTATTACAGCTCGTAATAAATAATGCTAAAGCGCAAATTAATAATAAGTGGGATAGTGTTTTCATTATATAATTAGTTTAAAGTTCTGAAGTATTCTAAAACGGCTCTGGCTTCTTCTTCTGTAAGATTTTGATTGGCCATTGGTGATCCATTGAATTCAATAAGTAACTTCTTGGCAAGAGGATCATTTTTTACCATGCCTTCAGGGTCAAGGATCATATTCATGACCCATTCCGGAGTTCTTCTTTCTAAAATACCGTTTGGAGCAGGCCCAATGAATTTTTTACCTATTCTATGACATGCCAAACACATTCTATCGTAAACATCTTTACCTTGGGCAGCCATTCCTTGGTCTATGGTTTCAGGCAAATCAAGCGAGCTAACAGGACCTACACCCTTATTGGTAAGATCTACAGTTAATGAGGCCAATTGTTCAGTCTCTTTTTTCTCAACTTTTTTAGTAGTTGGTTCACTCTTCAGTTTCACCTTTGATTTTTCTTCTTTTTTATCTTCTCCGCCGCTACAGCTCAATGCTAAAAAGGCGAAGCTGATCATTATTAGTTTTAGTGTCGTTTTCATGATTTATTGATTTATGGAACAAATTTAAGAGGCAAAAAAGTGTTATAAAATGACAAATATCATATTTAAGACAAATAAGTCTTTTATATCTTTGAACAATCTTTTTATTGAAATTATGTTTTCAAATGCTTCTAAATATGCCATAAAAGCAGCTATTTTTTTAGCACTTCATACTGATAACAACTGCAAAATTACAGTTAAGGAAATTGCTGAATCTATAAATGTTCCTCAGGCGTATATCGCAAAATTATTGCAGGAACTATCACGCAAGAATGTCATTTCTTCTGCCAAAGGCCCTAAAGGTGGGTTTTTTGTTAGTGAAGCCAATAAAAAGATTCCTTTAATTCAGATCATAACAGCATTAAATGCTGGTGAAAGAATGGATGAGTGCCTTTTAAGCCTTGACAAATGTGACACCGAAAAACCTTGTCCGTTGCACAAATTTGCCTATCCATTGCGATCTCAACTCATTGCTAATTTGAGCAAGAAGACTATTGGAGAAATCTCAGATGAGGTGACCAAAGGAAAGGCCTTTCTTCCTCTTTAAAAATAGACTCTAATGAAAGGGATCCACGGATCGGCATAAATGCTTTTGTCCTCATCATAAAGTACATCATAACGAATTCCAACAGTGACATTTCCCGTTCGATAGCCAGCACCTAGGAATAAAGCGGGGTACCAATAAGTATCGTCTAAATTACTCACAAAATTCTCGTCGAAATTTCTATTAACATGCAATTGTTCGAATTCTGAAGACAATTGAATTTCCTGAATGGGATTGAATAAAGCCAAAATGCTGCCACCAATTATTGTTGATTTATAGACGTCCTTACGCGTATTATACGTACCGTTTAATCCGATACCCATACCAAAATAATGGTTAAATTGATAGATTGCGCTCGGAGCCAGGGTTCCACTAAAGAAGCCATCTCCGAAACTAAGCCCGATACCACCACCAAAGCGCACATTATTCCAAAATTCGCCCGAAGATTTTTCAGGCTCAGATTGGGCCAATACTCCCAATGAAAAAAGACCGCCAAACACCAATGGCAGAATAGTCTTCCTGAATTTGTTTAATGAATTTTTCATGAGTTATTTCAAAGAAATTTTAATGAAGTCATAAATATAGCAAAACCACACCTAATTTTGTCAAAAGTTGTACTTTTGTATAAATTTTGTTGGAACCCCACAGTGTTAAAAACATAATGGATAAATATTCCTTTTTAAATGCCGCGCACACAGCCTATTTCGCTGAGCTATATGACCAATATCTTAAAGACCCCGATTCTATTGAACCAAGCTGGAGAGCCTTTTTTCAAGGTTACGATTTTGGCGCAGAAAATTATGGTCTTGACGGGGAGATTGTTGAAGGTGTTACAACACAAATTCCTGAACATGTTCAGAAGGAATTCCAGGTTGTTAAACTCATAGATGGCTATAGAACCCGTGGCCATTTATTTACTAAGACCAATCCCGTTCGTGATCGCCGGAAATATGAACCAACATTGGACATTTCTAATTTCGGACTTGATCAAAATGATCTGAATACCGTATTCAATGCCGGAGAAATTTTAGGGATCGGTGCAAAATCGTTAAGGCAAATCATAGATCATCTTGAGGCGATTTATTGCGATGCCATTGGTATTGAGTATATGTACATCAGGCAGCCTGAAGAAATTACCTGGATCCAGAACAAGTTGAACAGCAATGACAATAAGACCCAGTTCACAGCTGATGAAAAAAAATACATTCTCAAAAAACTGAATGAAGCAGTTTCTTTTGAAACGTTTTTACATACAAAGTATGTCGGACAAAAACGATTTTCTTTAGAGGGTGGTGAGTCATTGATTCCAGCACTGGATGCCGTCATTGAAAAAGCAGCAGGATATGGCGTGGAAGAATTTGTGATGGGAATGGCGCATCGCGGTCGATTGAGTACGCTTACCAATATTTTTGGGAAATCGGCCAAAGACATTTTTAGTGAATTTGACGGTAAGGATTATGAAGAGGAAATTTTCGATGGGGATGTCAAGTACCATTTGGGGTGGACGAGTAATCGTAAGACGGATTCCGGTAAGAAAATAAACCTAAATATTGCCCCCAACCCTTCTCATTTAGAAACCGTGGGTGCTGTTGTTGAAGGTATAGCCAGGGCAAAACAAGATAAGAACCCCGATAAGGATCCTTCAAAAATATTACCGATTATCGTCCATGGAGACGCCGCTATAGCAGGTCAGGGCCTGGTTTATGAAGTTGTTCAAATGGCTAAATTGGATGGGTATAAAACCAACGGTACGATTCATATTGTAGTGAACAATCAAATAGGATTTACGACCAACTATCTCGATGCCAGGTCGAGTATCTATTGTACCGACGTTGGAAAGGTGACCTTGTCGCCAGTACTTCATGTGAATTCAGATGACGCTGAGGCTGTGGTACATGCCACCTTGTTTGCTCTTGATTTCCGAATGAATTTTAAACGGGATGTATTTATTGACCTGCTTGGTTACCGAAAATATGGGCATAATGAAGGAGATGAGCCTCGTTTTACGCAACCAAAGTTATATAAGGCTATTGCCAAGCATAAAAACCCAAGGGATATTTATGCTGAAAAGTTGATTTCTGAAGGCATAATTGATTCGGATTATGTAAAAGGACTGGAAGCTGCATATAAGGCCTCGCTCGAAGAGGAGTTGGAAGATTCAAGGAAAGAGGATAAAACGGATATCACCGAATTCATGCAAAAGGAATGGCAGGATTTTGTCAGGGTTGTCGAAGATGAAATGATGCAGATCGTAGATACGACCTATCCAAAAGACAAGCTATCTAAAATAGCAACAGTAATTTCCAGCTTACCTGAGAATAAAAAGTTTATTCGAAAAATTGAACGCCTGGTTCAATCGCGTCGAACCATGTTTGATGAAGACAAATTAGATTGGTCCATGGCAGAACATTTGGCCTATGGAAGCTTACTGGAAGAAGGCTATAATGTTAGAATTTCAGGGCAGGATGTGGAGCGTGGAACATTTTCTCATCGCCATGCTGTGGTAAAAGTTGAGGATAGTGAAGAAGAAGTTATTTTGCTGAATAACATTAGCGACGATCAGGGTAAATTTTACATATATAATTCCTTATTATCTGAATACGGCGTTGTTGGATTTGATTATGGCTATGCAATGGCGAGTCCGAATACCTTAACGATCTGGGAAGCACAATTTGGTGATTTCAGTAATGGTGCTCAAATCATGCTGGACCAATATATTTCTTCAGGGGAGGATAAATGGAAAACCCAAAATGGCTTGGTCATGTTATTGCCCCACGGTTATGAAGGACAAGGCGCAGAGCATTCATCAGCACGGATGGAACGTTACCTGCAACTTTGTGCCAAGGACAATATGTTTGTCGCCGATTGTACTACTCCGGCCAATATGTATCATCTACTTCGGAAGCAAATGAAAGCCAATTTCCGGAAACCGCTCATTGTCTTTACACCCAAAAGCTTGTTGCGTCATCCAAAAGTCATCTCGACGGTCGATGAGTTTGCCAATGGTAGTTTTCAAATGCTCATAGATGATGAATCTGCCAGTCCGAAGACGATCAAAACCCTTGTATTTGTTACCGGAAAATTTTATTATGACCTCCTCGATGAAAGAGAGAAACTAAAGCGGAACGATGTGGCATTAGTTCGTTTGGAGCAATTGTTCCCTTTACCTAATAAGGCAATCAAGGACATTTTAGCAAAGTATACTAGTGCCGAAGATATAGTTTGGGCACAGGAAGAACCGAGAAATATGGGAGCCTATTCGTATGTGTTGATGAATTTACCGGAAGCTAAAACATTTCGAGCAGCAACACGCCGACCATATGGTGCGCCTGCCGCCGGAAGTTCCACGAGATCTAAAAGACGCCATCAGGAAGTCATAGATTTTGTGTTTGATAAAACAGAAGACAATCAAAGAAAATAGAAATCAAAATATAAAAATCTAACCTATGATTTTAGAAATGAAAGTTCCTTCACCGGGTGAATCCATAACAGAAGTAGAAATTGCTGAATGGTTGGTTTCCGATGGTGATTATGTTGAAAAGGATCAGGCAATAGCCGAGGTGGATAGTGACAAGGCCACGCTCGAATTGCCTGCCGAAGCTAGTGGAACGATTACACTTAAAGCCGAAGAAGGCGATGCTGTCGCTGTAGGTGAAGTGGTTTGTTTAATTGATACCAGTGCCGAAAAACCTGAAGGAGCTGCTGTTGTTGCAAAAGAATCTAAGAACGAAGCGAAGTCAGAGCAGCCTAAAGAATCAAAACCGACATCTCAAACTTATGCCACCGGAACCGCAAGTCCGGCAGCCAAGAAAATATTAGCCGAAAAAAGCATTGATCCTGCACAAATAAATGGTTCGGGAAAGGACGGACGCATAACCAAAGAGGATGCCGTCAAAGCGGTCCCATCCATGGGTCAGGCGATCAACACAGATGGGCGCGGGGTTTCACGATCGAAATTATCGATGTTAAGAAGAAAAGTGGCCGAGCGTTTGGTTTCTGCAAAAAATGAAACCGCCATGTTAACGACCTTCAATGAAGTTGATATGACGCCAATTTTCGAACTTAGAAAAAAATATAAAGAAACATTTAAAGAGAAACATGGTGTAAGCCTTGGCTTTATGAGTTTCTTTACTCGGGCTGTTGTGAGAGCTCTACAGATGTATCCTGCGGTAAATTCTATGATCGATGGCAAAGAAATGGTCAGCTATGACTTCTGCGACATCAGTATTGCAGTTTCAGGTCCTAAAGGCCTTATGGTCCCTGTGATCCGGAATGCGGAGACCCTAAGTTTTAAAGGGATTGAATCTGAAGTAAAGCGACTGGCCATTCGTGCTCGAGATGGCGAAATAACCGTTGATGAAATGACAGGAGGCACCTTTACCATATCAAATGGCGGTGTTTTTGGCAGTATGCTGTCTACTCCAATTATCAATCCACCTCAGAGTGCCATTTTAGGCATGCACAATATTGTTGAGCGTCCTGTTGCGATCGATGGTAAAGTTGAAATAAGGCCGGTGATGTACGTCGCCTTATCTTACGATCACCGCATAATTGATGGCAGAGAATCAGTTGGTTTTCTTGTTGCGGTGAAGGAGGCCCTGGAAAGCCCCGTTGATTTACTGATGGACAATGCGGTTGAAAAGGCACTAGAACTTTAAATGAAATTTCATAAAAAAAGCGTAAAATAAAATTTACGCTTTTTTTTTGAACCAATAATATATTGGTTATCATATTAATGTAGTTCCCGGATTTTATTAATGCAATTTGTTAGAGTAACAAATGGTGAAAAAATTGAAAGCTCTGAGCTACAAGAACCCAGAGCCTTCCTTAATTCTCCCTAAGAACTAATTAATAGCTTTGTAAATTTCTTGAATTTTTGAATACCAAACAATACGTGACGTCACGTATTTTTTACAGCAAATATTTCTGATTTTCCTTTGCCCAGATGAGAAGGCTATTTTGGTGATGGTCGAGATTGAGTTTCCTGATAATGTTTGATCGATGTTTTTCCACCGTTCGGTAAGAAATAAATAATTTCTCACCAATGTCTTTGGTTGTCATATTTTGACAAACTAATTTCAGGATTTTCTTTTCGGTAACCGATAAAATATTCAGGTCAAGAATGTTTTCAGTAGAAACGTATTCCATTAAATCAGGGCTGAAATAGGACTCGCCATTATCTAAGGCCTTCAAACAATTTTCGATTTCCGAAAGCGCGAATTCCTTTAATATATAACCGTGAACATTAATCTCCTTAGCCCTTTTTAGGAGGTTACCGTCCTTTTCAAAAGTAATGAGAACGATTTTGGTTTTGACCCCATTCATCTTACAGGCTTCAGCGATTTCAAGTCCGCTCATAAATGGCATTTTAATATCTAAAATGGCGATATCCGGATCATGTTTTAGGATGAGCTTAAGCGCTTCTTTACCGTCATTGGCCGAGTCTGTAACATTAAAGTTTTTTTCGGTTAAAAAATCTTTTAGGCCTTTTAAAATTAAAGGATGGTCATCAGCAATTATTATTGATGGTTGCATAGAGAGGGATTAAGTTGGCTATTATTTACAATTTAAGATATAAATATTTTTTCTCATAATCTATAATTGCCTTAGCTTTCTTTAAAATGTCGGTACCAATAATACCATTGACTGCTGGAACATTTAAACTCTGAAGACCCGAATTGACATGCGATAAATTGAACAACACTATAACCGTTTTGGGGTGGCGCCATTTTCCAATCCTCAAATCATTTTTTTTCGAAATCTTTGAATCCATGTTCATCGCACCTGCGCCGGTAACCTTCACATCTGTTTCCTCAACCTGAAGTCCGAAATAATCATGCATATTTTCATCTACAAGGGTATTTGAGGCTCCGGTATCAAGAATGAAACGGCCTAAATTATTATTGATCCGGGCCTTCATTTCGAAGTGATTGGTCTTGGTGAGTTTCAGTTTGATTTTTGTATATCCTTCTTGTTCCAGAAAATCCTTCAGCAGCATCCCTTCAAATGGTATTGGTTGTGAATTAACGAAATTATTAAAATTATTCATTTAATGAGGATTATATTCAGCAAAGCTTATTTTTGTCTCATGATTATAACCGATACGCATACGCATTTATACAGTGAGGCTTTTGATGAGGATAGGGACATCATTATTCAAAGAGCGATGGATGCCGGCGTAAAACGATTTTTTATTCCTGCTATCGATTCTACCTACACCGATGGCATGTTGCGATTGGAAAAAAATTATCCGGATCATGTCTATCTTATGACCGGCTTACATCCAACTCATGTTAAGAAAAATTATCGGGAAGAATTAGATCACGTTGAGCGCCTGCTTGAACAAAGAAATTTTTATGCCATCGGTGAAATTGGAATTGATCTCTATTGGGATACCTCAACTTTGGAATTACAACAAAAAGCGTTCAGGCATCAAATTAATTTGGCCAAACACTATGAGCTGCCAATTGTTATTCACTGTAGAGAATCATTTGATGAGATATTTGAAATATTAGAGGAAGAAAAAGGGGATGAGCTCTATGGGATATTTCATTGTTTTACGGGGACGATCGAACAGGCGAAACAGGCGATATCGCTGAACATGAAATTGGGTATTGGCGGAGTTGTGACCTTTAAAAATGGAAAGATCGACACCTTCCTGGATCAAATTGATCTTGAACATATTGTCCTGGAAACCGATTCGCCCTATCTTGCCCCCGCACCCTTCAGGGGAAAGCGAAATGAAAGCAGTTATATCATTTATGTTTTAAACCGATTGAGTGACATCTATAAGCTACCGGCCGAAAAGATAGCAGAGATCACTACCAATAATTCGAGAAACGTCTTTAAGATATAAATATGGAGTCACCTAAAATTCTCATAATATATTCAGGAGGAACGATTGGGATGATTAAAGATCCAAAGTCGGGAACACTGGGAGCCTTCAACTTTGACCATTTATTGATCAATATACCTGAAATCAATCTTCTTGACTGCCAGATATCGACTACGTCCTTGAATACCCCTATTGATTCTTCAAACATGAATCCGTCTTATTGGGTTGAAATAGCCGAAATCATTGAAGATGCTTATGCCAAACATGATGGATTTGTAGTACTTCATGGCAGTGATACCATGAGCTACACCGCTTCCGCATTAAGCTTTATGCTTGAAAACTTAGGTAAACCGGTTATTCTTACAGGATCTCAATTACCCATAGGTGATCTGAGAACAGATGCCAAGGAAAATTTAATAACAGCCATTCAAATTGCTTCGCTTAAAAAGAATAACAGATCATATATTACAGAGGTATGTCTGTATTTTGAATATAAATTGTACCGAGGGAACCGGACAACCAAACTCAATGCTGAACATTTTGAAGCTTTTGCCTCATTGAATTATCCCGAACTGGTTGAGTCGGGTGTTCATTTAAAAGTGTACGATGATTATTTATTCAGGCCAAATTGGCGAAGGCGATTTAAAGTGCACAAGGATTTGAATTGCAACATTGCTCTTGTCAAATTATTCCCTGGAATAACAGCAACGGTTTTAGAATCGATATTCTTGGCCAAGAAGTTGGAAGGAGTCATTCTTGAAACTTATGGCGCGGGAAATTGTTCGACCGAGAAATGGTTCATTGATCTTCTAAGGGCTGTTATTAAAAGGGGCATACCTATTATAAACGTCACACAATGTTCGGGAGGCGCTGTGATGATGGGCCAATATGAAACCAGCACCCAACTTAAGAAGATTGGGGTCATTTCGGGTAATGATATGACTACCGAGGCGGCGGTTACCAAATTGATGTACCTATTGAATAAAGAATTGTCAACTACCGAATTTAAGAATGCATTTGAGACATCATTGAGAGGGGAGATCAGTTAAAATTAACAATGAAAATTTTAAGCTTTAAAGTTTTTTTTGTTAATTCACAGCCCTTTAAAAATTAATTTAGAGAGGTGGCCGAGTGGTCGAAGGCGCACGCCTGGAAAGTGTGTATACGCCAAAAGCGTATCGAGGGTTCGAATCCCTTCCTCTCTGCGATATTTTTTATTTATTAATTACATTTTTTTTATATCTTTAACGCTTTAACTAATTAAATTAAGAACACGAAACAATGAAAAGATTATTTTCAATTTTAGCCATCGCATGTTTTATGACATTCGGAACTGTAAATGCATATACAAATGCGAACACTAATACTTTTGTTAACACAATTGTTAGTGCAACTCAAGATGAAGCTGCTGACGATGCCGCTGAAGAATCTTTAGGATTTCATCAGGAATTAAAGAAACGATTTATTGAAGGTGGCCCGGGCTTTATGGGTATTGTATTGCTATGTTTAATTCTTGGATTAGCGATTGCCATTGAGAGAATTATCTTTTTAAATCTTTCTACAACCAATTCTAAGAAACTCGTTCAGGAAGTAGAGGACGCCTTATCTTCGGGTGGTGTTGATGCCGCCAAGGAAGTATGTAGAAATACAAAAGGGCCTGTTGCTTCTATATTCTATCAAGGATTAGATCGTACGGACGAAGGCCTAGAACAGGCAGAAAAAGCAGTAGTTGCCTACGGAGGAGTTCAAATGGGACAATTAGAAAAAAATGTATCATGGATCTCCTTGTTTATCGCACTTGCACCAATGCTTGGTTTCATGGGAACGGTAATTGGTATGATTCAGGCATTTGATAAGATTGAAGCTGCTGGTGATATGCAACCTTCTCTTGTAGCAGGTGGTATTAAAGTGGCACTTCTAACAACTGTATTCGGATTGATCGTGGCTATTATACTTCAAATATTCTACAATTATATTATTGCAAAAATTGACAGTATTGTAAATGATATGGAAGATGCTTCTATTTCATTGATGGACCTTTTGGTCAGAAATAAAAACTAATCTAAACGCTAAATAAAAATGGGTTTACATAAAATTATTAGAATAATAGCTCTGATTTTAGCCTTAGTTGGTATTATTTTTGCATTCATGCTTGTTAGCGGGAACGAAGGTCAGATAGGAAGTATGCTTACTGTAGCATACGTGATATTGGCACTTGTCCTGGCCTCAGTGATCATATTCACTTTGATGAATTTGATAGCGCATCCGGCCGCACTTAAAAGTACCTTAACAGGCGTAGGAGCATTTGCCGTGGTAGGATTAATATGCTACTTCTTATTGGCAAATGGTGTTGAAACCGATCTTAGGGATGGAAAGACACTTTCTGCAGGCGGATCGAAATTGGTTGGAGCAGGATTATATATGTTCTATGCTCTTGCAATCATAGCGATTGGAAGCATGCTATTTTTTGGACTTAAAAAAATGACAAAGTAGATAATTATGGCAAAACGAGCAGCACCGGAAGTTAATGCAGGCTCTATGGCAGACATAGCTTTCTTATTATTGATTTTTTTCCTGGTTACAACAACCATTGAGAAAGATTCTGGTATTAACCGAAAGCTTCCTCCAATGGAAGAATCTGAGGAAGATGTTATCATCAAGCAGAAGAATATCTTTACTGTATTATTAAATGGAAAAGATCAATTACTTGTTGAAGATGAATTGATGGAGGTAAAAGATCTGAGAAAGGCTGCTGTCGAATTTCTTGACAATGGCGGTGACGGGACTTGTACCTATTGCAAAGGATTGAAGGATCCAAGATCATCAGACAATCCTGACAAGGCGATTATCTCTTTGAAAAATGAACGTGAAACCTCTTATGCTGCTTATATTTCTGTACAGAATGAACTCGTAGCAGCCTATAATCAATTGCGAAACAGACGTGCTCTTGAGATTGGTCCTCAGAAAGGATTTAAAGACATGAATTTTGTTGAAATGCAAGCGAATTACAAAGATGTCAGATTTGGTGGAAACAAATCCAAACTTAAGGAGGTCATAGACCAGATCAAAGTTGAATTTCCATTGAAATTATCTGAAGTTCAGTAGAACATAAATATTTAAAGAAAAAACAAATGTCAAAATTCACAAAGAAAAAAGGAGGCGAAGTACCTGCAGTTAATACGGCATCTTTACCTGATATTGTTTTTATGTTGCTATTCTTTTTTATGGTGGCTACTGTGATGAGAGAGAATTCATTAAAGATTCAAAATCAATTACCTGTTGCTGACCAAATAGAAAAATTAGATAAAAAAAATCCAATTAGTTATATCTATGCCGGGAAGCCGAGTCGTGGTTATGAAAAATATGGAACAGAAGCCAGACTTCAACTGAATGATAAATTTGCTGACATTAATGAAATAGCGGCTTTTATCAATTCCGAGCGTAATTCCCTTAGGGAAGAACTTGTTCCTTTCCTAACGGTATCTTTAAAGGTCGACAAGGACGCAAATATGGGAATTGTAGGAGATATCAAGCAGGAACTGAGAAAAGTAAATGCATTGAAAATAAACTATACAACCGGTAAAGGCGATGCCTTAACCAATATTGACTAAAAAATAATCACATTGTTTTAAATATGAAAAGGCATTCTGAATTCAGAATGCCTTTTTTCATGGCAATAAATCAATATATTTGAAGAGTGAATATGAAATACCTCCTTTTATTAGTACTTCTTTCATTTGGTTTTCAAACCATTTCTTTCGCTCAGGACAATGAAGCGATGGAGGAATCTTTAGACACTAAATATAGAGAAGATCAATTCTATTTTGGAGTGAGCTATAATTTACTTCGTAAGATGCCAAGTGATATGGCCCAAAATGGTTTTTCAAGCGGATTTCATTTAGGGTTTATTAGAGATATGCCGGTCAATACATCGCGGACAGTTGCCTTTGGGATCGGCCTTGGTTATTCGGGGAATGCCATAAATCAAAATTTATATATATCGAAGGACTCCCAGAATAATTTGAACTATACAGTCGTTGAGAGTGGATCATTTTCTAAAAATAAAATAACCATGCACCTTGTCGAATTGCCTTTCGAATTCAGATGGCGCTCATCAACTGCAGAATCATATAAGTTCTTTAGGATTTATCCCGGATTTAAAATAGGTTATCTATTTGCCTCTTCAATAAAATATAAAGGAGACCTGGGTGAATTTAAACTCCGGAATATTGATGACTTTAATGATTTTCAATATGGCTTTACACTTAGTGCCGGATACGATAAATTCAATGCTCATATATATTACGCTTTGAATTCAATTTTCAAAGATCAGGCAAAACTGAATTCCCAAACGCTTCAAACCAGCATTATTAAAATTGGGTTAATGCTTTATATACTATAACCAGTAGTTTAAGACAATTAGTTGAGGCAGGACCCCAATAAAGAAACCGAGAATCAATTCAATGGGAGTGTGAGCTTTTAAATGGAGTCTTGATGTTGCTACTGCACCTGCAATGATAATGATAAGTGCAATTGATCCTATAATGTTGATGTGAAAATGAATGCTTAAAGCAATAAAAAACATGAGCACACCACCTAAGGCAATCATATGGATACTAGCCTTAAATTTTAAAAACACCAGTATTAAACAGGCCAAAGTTGAACCAAGAACTCCCACTATAAAATAATAGGGTTCAATAAGCTCATTTCTGGGCAATACCCTGCTCATAAGAAGCAATAAAATGATACAATACATGGCAAGGGGAATTATACGCTCCTTAGTCGATCCGAGGTGAATGGAGCTTATTTTTCGAGTTGTTTTTAATAGGAAAAACAAGAGTATTGGAAGAACAATTGTCAATAGAAAAAGGGCAAATATTTTGGCTTTTATTATTGGAGTTGGTATAAAACGCGGGGCCTTTGAGAAGTAGAAAACGACACCAACCATTGGCATTATAAGTGGATGAAAAACGTATGATATACTTTTTAAAATTACGTTCACATCAAATTTGTTTTCTTAATCGGGCCACCGGGATATCCAATTGTTCCCTGTACTTTGCAACGGTTCGCCTGGCAATAGGATAGCCTTTCTCTTTTAATAGTTTAGCCAATTTCTCATCGGTTAATGGTTTGCGCTTTTCTTCCTCTTCGATTACGGTTTCCAATATTTTTTTAATCTCTCTGGTTGAAACATCTTCACCCTGAACATTTTTCATTGATTCACTAAAGAATTCCTTGATCAGTTTCGTTCCGTAAGGCGTATCGACATATTTGCTATTCGCCACCCTTGAAACCGTAGATACGTCCATTTCAATTTCGTCGGCTATATCTTTCAAAATCATTGGTTTAAGCTTGCGCTCATCACCGCTCAAGAAATAGTCCTTCTGATAATGCATGATCGCACTCATAGTGATAAACAAAGTCTGCTGACGTTGCTTAATGGCTTCAATAAACCATTTAGCGGCATCCAGCTTTTGTTTGATGAACATAACGGCGTCTTTTTGAGATTTCGATTTTTCTTTTGACGCTTTATACCCTTTTAGCATGTCACTGTACTCTCGTGATACATGGAGGTCAGGAGCATTTCTACCATTCAAGGTCAGCTCCAATTCGCCTTCTACAATTTTTATTGTGAAGTCGGGAACTACATGTTCAATAATCCGGCTATTGCCTGAATATGAACTTCCGGGTTTCGGATTCAAGCGTTCGATTTCCAGAATGGCATCACGCAATTGGACCTCAGTGATATCAAACTTTTGAAGTAATTTTTTATAATGTTTTTTAGTGAACTGATCAAAGGCGCGTCTAATGATATCAATAGCCAATTCAATATTAGGCGTTGGATTTTTACGTTCCAACTGTAATAATAAACATTCCTGAAGATCGCGGGCCGCAACTCCGGCAGGATCCAACTGCTGAACAACTTTCAACACAGCTTGGATTTTCTCTTCAGTGGTGTACACATTTTGGGTAAATGCCAGATCGTCCATGATATCTTCCAGAGATCTGCGGATATATCCTGATTCATCCACACTGCCAACCAAAAAAAAGGCAATTTGTTCTTCCTCATCATCTAATCTAAAGGTATTGAGCTGATTTATAAGATGCTGGGTAAAGGAAGTTCCAGAGGCGTACGGAATGCTTTTCTCATCATCATCAGCACTATAATTATTTGCCTGGGTTCTGTAATCAGGGACCTCGTCATCACTCAGGTATTCATCAACATTGATATCATCGGCATTGATCGCTTCCGAATCGCCAAAGTCATCATCGAGATCGTTATAGTCATCGTCAAATTCTTCCGATTTTTCTTTACCGCCTTCCAACGCAGGATTTTCTTCAAGTTCTTGCTTTATGCGCTGCTCAAAAGCTTGCGTAGGCAATTGTATCAACTTCATCAATTGGATTTGCTGAGGTGATAACTTTTGAGATAACTTAAATTGTAAATACTGCTTAAGCATGTCTTATTTTGGGGTTTATAGTAAAAATAAAGAAAACAATCTACATTCTTTCCGAACATAGATTGTTTTCATTTATTTATTTCAATATTAAAATTCGGCGCTTTGCGGCGTTCTTGGATAGGGAATTACATCCCTTATATTACCCATTCCTGTGACAAACATCACCAATCGTTCAAATCCTAAGCCAAAACCGGAATGTATAGCTGTTCCATATTTGCGAAGGTCTAAATACCACCAAAGTTCTTCTTCCGGAATATCCAAAGCGGCCATTTTTTCTTTCAGGACCTCCAGGCGTTCCTCACGCTGTGACCCTCCTACGATCTCTCCTATGCCCGGAAACAATATGTCCATGGCTCTCACCGTTTTTCCATCCTCGTTCAGGCGCATGTAAAAAGCCTTGATAGTTGCCGGATAGTCAAATAAGATGACCGGACATTTAAAATGTTTTTCTACAAGGTATCGTTCATGCTCACTTTGAAGATCGGCTCCCCATTCGTTTAATACATATTGGAACTTCTTCTTTTTATTAGGCTTTGAATTTCTTAAAATATCAAAGGCTTCAGTATATGTTATGCGCTTGAATTCATTGCCTACAACAAATTTTAATTTCTCGGTTAGCGTAAACTCATTGCGTTCAGCCTGAGGCTTTGTCTTATCCTCCTGAATTTGCCTTTGCTCCAAAAAGGCCAGATCATCCTGATTATGTTCCAGAACAAAGTTCAACACATATTTCAAGAAATCTTCGGCAAGATCCATATTGCCATTAATATCCATAAAGGCAACTTCGGGTTCGATCATCCAGAATTCTGCTAAATGCCTAGAGGTGTTTGAATTTTCAGCTCTAAAGGTTGGGCCAAATGTATACACTTTACCTAATGAGAGCGCATAGGTTTCGGCTTCCAGTTGCCCCGATACGGTTAAATTGCTTTCTCTTCCAAAGAAATCCTGTGAATAATCAACATCTCCTTTTTCATCCAGTGGCGGATTTTTAGGATCTAAGGTCGAAACACGAAACATTTCGCCGGCACCTTCGGCATCGCTCGCTGTAATAATAGGCGTGTGCATATTGTAAAAGCCATTCTTATTGAAATACTCATGAATCGCAAATGACAATGTCGACCGTAATCGCATCACAGCGCTAAAGGTGTTTGTTCTTGTACGCAAATGCGCATTTTCCCTTAGGAACTCAAACGAATGCTTTTTCGGTTGAATAGGATACTCCTCAGGATCGGCATCACCTAAAATTATGAGGTCAATCACTTGAATTTCAACTTTTTGTCCACCGCCCTGACTTTCCACTAATTGGCCTTTTATGTGAACCGAAGCTCCGGTTGTAATGCGTTTCAGCAAGGCTTCATCGGTGTTTTCGAAGTCGACAACACACTGTATATTCTTAAGGGTCGATCCGTCATTTAAGGCAATAAATCGGTTGGCCCTGAATGTTCTCACCCAGCCTTTCACTTCAACATCTACATTAGTAGTGTCCTGAACTAATAAATCTGCAATTACGCTAATCTTCATTATGATGATTTAATTTGGCTGCAAAGATAATGCATTCAAGGAAATTATGAGTCAAGGTTTTTGTCTTCTTCCGGAATAATCCTGAAGTTAGGCTCCTTAAGAACTTCCTTATTGGCGATGCTTCTTTCAAGAGATAAGAGAAGAGAAGGCAACAAGATGAGGTTGGCCAGCATGGCGAAGAGCAAAGTAGCCGAAACCAGGGCGCCCAAGGCGACCGTACCCCCGAAACTTGAAATAATAAATACCGAAAAACCAAAAAACAAAACAATAGAGGTGTAAAACATGCTTACCGCAGTTTCTCTTAGGGCTGCATAAACCGATTTTCTGATCTTCCAATGATTGGCCTGCAATTCTTGTCGGTATTTTGCAAGAAAATGAATAGTGTCATCGACCGAAATTCCAAAAGCAATACTGAACACCAAGATTGTAGATGGCTTAATGGGAACCCCTAAATATCCCATTAGACCGGCCGTAATCAAAAGCGGAAGTATATTCGGGATCAACGAAATAATGATCATTCGGAATGACCGAAACATATAGGCCATGAAAAGGGATATGAGCAAAATAGCCAGTGATAATGATAAAATGAGATTTTTTACAAGATAATAGGTCCCCTTTTGAAACAGATATGCTTTTCCAGTGATCGAAACATCATAGCCTTTTTCGGGAAATACTTTAGATATTTCAGACCTAAGATCTTCCTCGATGCGTTCCATTTTTTCAATTTCAACATCCTTCATAAAAGTTGTAATGCGTGCGTATTGTCCGGTGCTATCCACAAAATTTTTCAGCATATCAACATCGGTGGACGATTTTTTAGCATAGGATAGAATGAAGTTATTTTCCTGTGATGTAGGTAATTGATAATATTTCGGATTTCCATTATAGTAAGCCTGCTTAGAATATTTTACCAAACTTACTACCGAAATTGGCTTAGACAATTCGGGGGTTTCTATGATGAGATCTTCGAGTTGGTTCATACGCTTTAGAGTGGCCAATTTCATCACGCCTTTTTTACGCTTTGTATCTACCATGATCTCCAAAGGCATTATCCCGTTAAATTCATTTTCAAAAAAACGGACATCATTGACAAAATCAGAATTGCTTGGCATGTCCTCGATGAGGCTTCCGGATATTTTAATTTGATAGATGCCAATTATGCTCATTATAAGAAGAACTAATGAGCTTGCATAGATGGTGATTTTTTTGTGCTTTACCATTTTTTCCATCCAATCGACAAAGGTATTGATCCAGCGCTTATTTAAATGCTCAAGATGCTTGTCCTTTGGCATCGGCATAACACTGTAAATAATTGGAATGATGAGTAAACATAAAACGAATATGGCCAGGATACTCAAGGAAGCGACTGTACCAAATTCCTGTAATAACTTACTTTTTGTGAAAATAAAAGTTGCAAAACCTGAAGCCGTTGTCACATTGGTCATAAGGGTCGCATTGCCAATTTTAGTGATCACCCGTTGCAATGATTTGGCTTTGTTCCCGTGTTTTCTAACCTCGTGCTGATATTTGTTGATCAGGAAGATGCAATTAGGAATGCCAATAACAATGATCAATGGTGGAATTAGTGCGGTTAAAACAGTGATCTCATATTCAAGCAAGCCAAGTATTCCAAAGGTCCACATCACCCCAATGATCACGACGAACATGGAAATAAAGGTGGCTCTGAACGACCGGAAAAAGAAGAAAAATATGAGGGAGGTTATGCCAAGAGCAGCGGCGATAAATCCTCCTATTTCGTTGACAATGACCTGTGAATTGAGGGTTCTTATATAAGGCATACCGGACACCCTAACATCCAGATTGGTCGATTCTTCAAAGGCTTTGACCTCATCGATCAGCGTATTTAAAATGAAGTCTTTTCTAGCAGATGTGTTGACAATATCTTTTTTTAGGTAAATGGCAGTTCTAATGGTTTTTGAGGCTGCGCTGAAAAGAAAATTATCGTAGAATGGATATTTATTAAAGAGCTCATCGGTCAGTTTATTGATCTGTTCAATACTAGATATCGAGTCTTTTATAAAGGGCTTCAAATCGAATTTTTGCTTGGATTCGTTTTTTACCAACTTCTGAAGATCATGGATCGAAACAACGGTTTCTACTTCTTCAAAATCCTTAAAACGATTGGAAAATTGATTCCAGGCATTCAACTTTTCGACTGTAAATAAACTTGGGTCTTTAACCCCCAGAACAATTAAATTACCTTCTTCACCAAAGATCTCAAGAAAAGCATTATATTCAATATTGACTTCATGCTTATCCGGCAATAAGTTGGCTTCGGTATAGGTAAAACGCATTTTGTCCCACTGCTTTGCAAGCAGAATGGTTGATGCGATCAAGGCGATTATGATTACTGTTCTATTCCGAAGAATCAAACGTGCAATCGTTTCCCAAAATCCTACTGAAAAGAGTTTTGCCATGGCCAATTTTAATTCGGCAAAGGTAGAAAAAACAAGGGGATAAACACTCTAAAAACTGGGCTTAATCCATCTTTAATTCAAGCTGATATTGAAGGTAAATTTAAAGGATATATTATCCTCAAATTTGGGTAAATGATAGGCGCCATACCTATAGGCGAAACTTAATCCGAAGCCATAGACCAATTGATTCAGTTCAATTCCCGATTCGGTAAATCCTTTGTTTAATGTGTTAAAACTTATGCCCTGATGGCGTTCAATATTATCCATGTTTCCCAGCGCCATTCGACTAATCAGCACCAATTGAGGCTTGAACCAGGGCGAAATTTCAAAAGGATCAAACCGATGCTTTATTTGCAAAGTGACAAACCGGTCTGAGAAAAACTCATTAAAATACATCGTTTCAAAGCTGTTGATTCCGGCAACTGTAAAGCGGCGCAAGATGGTTTCTTTCGTTACATTATTTGGGTAAGCATGATAGAGGTATTGCAAGGGGATATCACCATTAGCCATTCCTCCAACCACAATCAATTCAGTTTGGTCATTGTTCTTATGCCTAAAGCTTTGAATAGCCCTGAAGTCCAGCCTAGAAAATGAAAGGTCGCCATTGATGAAGTCCTTAAACCCTCTTGTATACTGAAATGTAAAGTTCGGGAACCCGATTTTCGTTTCTTTGATGCTGTTATTGATATATTCGAAGGTGCTGAACGGGCTCCATTGCGCTGAAATCTTTAAAGTTGTGGTATTATATTCAGAAAGGGAGTTGCCATTAAGAAGATCATATGTATAGGTATAGGTTGGATTTATGCTTCGTAATGCAAATTCGGTTTCAGCAACTACCTTATTAAAAATCTGATGTTCAATATTGATCGCTTTCGAAATGTGTTTATGAAATAGGTCTATATTTAATAAACGGGGCTCAAACAATTGAAATAACCTTTTGTCGGTCAGAAAATTGGAGCTACCCGTTTCTTCAAGATCATCGGTATAGCTCAGATAGACCCAGGTATTCCGCTTTGGAGCTATTCTGAACCCTCCTGCAACAC
>JABDLA010000105.1 GCA_013001965.1 Flavobacteriaceae bacterium
TTCCTGGAGTGTATTGGATCATACTAAATTCCGCGATACCTTCAAACAGGAAATTCCCAAGTGGGAGGATAGTTTGAAAAAGTGCCTGGAACTGATCTAGTCAATTAAAAGCATCAATCTTCATCTAAGGGTTGATGAGATTTCACTATTTTATGCCATTCATTTAAGAATTGAGATCGATGAACTATGACTTTATAATTGTGGGGGCTGGATCAGCCGGTTGTCTTTTAGCAAACAGACTTTCAGCCAGTGGTCAATATACTGTCCTTCTTCTGGAGGCTGGGGGAAAGGATAATGATATTAATATCATGATTCCAGGTGCTTATAGTAAACTACATGGTTCAAAACACGATTGGAAATTATGGACGAGCCCACAACCAGGATTAAATGGTCGGCAATTGTATATACCACGAGGCAAGGTACTCGGAGGATGTAGTTCGACCAATGCCATGGCTTATGTGCGTGGCAATCATGAAGACTATAACGACTGGTCAAGAAAAGGTTGTCAGGGATGGTCAGCAAATGATGTCCTACCTTATTTTATAAAATCCGAAAAAAATCTAAACACTCAAGTTTTAGATAAAAATTATCATGGCACTAATGGAGAGTTATCCGTTGCTTATGCCACTTATTATGAAACACCGGTAGCCCAGGCTTTTATAGATTCAGGTATAAAAATCGGTCTTCCCGATAACGTTGATTATAATGGAGAGCAACAAAATGCCACTGCGCGTTTTCAATTCACCATTAAAGATGGAAAGAGATTGAGCAGTGCTGCGGCATTTTTAAATCCTATAAAAAAACGTAAAAATCTCACTGTACTGACTAAGTCGCAAGTCGCAAAAATTATAGTTGAAAACGATAAAGCAACGGGTGTCGAAATTATAAAAGGGAAAGGAAGGACGATAATTCGAGCTGACAAGGAAGTCATACTATGTGCCGGAAGTATCCACAGCCCTCAACTACTTCTACTTTCAGGAATAGGTTCAAAAGATAAATTACAAAAAGCAGGAATTGCAATAACAAAAGAAATCCCGGGTGTCGGAGAAAATTTACACGACCATTTATTTTATTTGATCAGTCGTTATACCAAGGATAAAATTGGTTTTAATCACAGTGCCGGACTGGGCCCACAGATTGTCCAGGGAATCAAGTATTTCTTTACAAAATCCAACAATCCATTGACCTGCAGTCCGCTCGAGGCGGTCTCCTTTTTTAATGTTGATGATTATGAAAAACGTGTTAATTGTCAGTTTCACTTTGCTCCATTTCATATAGATGACGGCAGCAAGTCAAGCTTGTATAAATTTAATACGATACCTACCAAGAGAGACGGATTTTCAGTATGCCCAACTTTATTAAAGCCTAAAAGCCGGGGCTTTATCGACCTAAAAGACGCTAACCCGGAAAGTGCTCCTATAATACATCCCAATGCACTGGCGGAAGATGAGGATAAAGAACTATTGTTAAAAGGTGGCCGGATTGCCTTAGACCTGATGGCGCAGACGCCGTTGGATCAATTAGCCGAAGAGTTTACTTCAATACGACCGGGTATTTCAGACAGTGAATTACTGGATTCGATCATTCAAAAAGTAGAAACTATATATCATCCCGTAGGCACTTGTAAAATGGGTACTGACGAAATGGCTGTTGTGGATCCGGAATTAAGGGTAAATGGCATTGAAGGGTTGAGAGTCGTGGATGCTTCCATTATGCCGGAAATTGTAAGTGGCAATACCAATGCACCAACTTATATGATTGCAGAAAAAGGAGCGGATATGATTTTGAATGATAATTCATGAACTCAAAACATTTTTGATATCAATATGTAATTAACTCGTTGAGTGGTTGGGGTAAAAAAATAAAAAACAACTGTTGTGTTGATATACAATTACTTATAATTTTAGAAATATAAAAAGTGCTCCGTAGGAGCACCATATTATTAGCCCGGTATGAAAATCCTGGGTATAAGGTGAAATGAGTTTCTGAATTGGCGCGATTTTTCATAAAAATCCTGCCTGCTTCCGCAGGTAGGCAGGCATGACAATTCTATTTATCGATAAAAATCTAACCGCTCATCGCGTTAATTATAATTTGAAAATTAAGTATTTAATTCATGATGTTTACAAATCTATTTTAGCCTACCAAAATAGAAATAGCAGAATTCCACCCCCTACCCCCCTCAAGGGGAAAATTAGATTCTGCCGCGACAAATCCTTGTTTTTTTTATAAATTGTAACCTGCATAAAAAGGAAAGGACTTCGGAGAAGTCCAATATCTCAAGCCTATAGCCATAGCTATGGGTTAATTGATGAACATGGGTTTCGTTTGGCGTAATTTTTGCAAAAGACCCTCCTTTGGTAGGTTATGCCAAACAAACAAATAAAATGCCAATTCAATTTAAGGAATAGGATCGAAAATAAATAACCATCCCATGTTTAATTTTAATGCGATATTTTTAGATTTTATAGTCCGGTTTCAAAATTCTTAACATTCAAGATGAAACTAAGAATCCTCAATAACTCCATTCGCTTTCGGTTGTCCATGACAGATCTAGATACCTTGGTTCAAAAAGGGTCGGTTACTAGCAAGTTGCCAATTGCACACGGTATATTTTTTTCATTTGGGATTCAATTGTTAGAAGACGGCGCTCATATTCATACCAATTTATCAGACAATCAATTGTCCTTTAGTATCCCTAAATCCAAATTACAGCATTTACAAAAAAGTAATGAAGTCGGTATTTATGAAACCTTAATTATATCTGATAAGGAGTCCCTGACCTTAACTATCGAAAAAGATTTTAAATGCCTTACACCAAGGTCAGAAGACGAAACAGACCTATTCCCCAATCCACGCGAGCATCATTGAGCCTTCCGTTTTATTAAAATTCAATTTCAGATCGATTCTCGCGTCTTCATGGAAATAAAAATTGGTGGAACAGATGATATTCATCATTATCTCAAAGTCATCGGAAGCCATATATTTACAGCATGTTGACAACACTATTAAAAGAACGCTTTCCGGAATTAGCAAGTGACGACAAATTAATCGAACAGATTGCAGATGTTGCCACAATGGCCACATTTAAAAAAGATGATATCGTTATCGATTATGGTGACTTTATAAAATCAGTACCATTGGTACTCACCGGATTATTGAAAATCATACGTGAAGGAGAAAACGAACAAGAAATGTTGCTCTATTTTCTCGGATCAGGTGAATCCTGTGCAGCCTCCTTTAGTTGTTGTTTGATTCGAAAAAGAAGTGAAATACGGGCTATAAGCGAATCGGAATCCAAGGTATTGATGATCCCATTGGAATATGCAGATCGGTGGATGGGCGAATTTTCCGTTTGGAGAGAATTCATCATCAGCATGTATGACACTCGAATGCTGTCACTCATTGATACGATTGACCGGGTCGCATTTACTAAATTGGATGAAAAGCTATTGCATTACCTCGATGAATTAACACGTCTGAAATCAAGTACTCATCTTTCTATTTCGCATCATGAAATTGCGCAGGATTTAAATGCTTCACGGGAATCTGTCTCTCGATTATTAAAACGATTAGAGGTAAATGGAAAGGTCAAGTTGGGTCGAAATGAGATAACCGTAATACCTGAGTGATGCGCATCACAACTGGATTTCAGGGAATCATGCATCTTTGCCCGGAGCAAATCAACAGATGAATCGCTATTTTCCCTTATTAGAGGTATTAAAAAATTATAATCGGGATCTGTTTCAAAACGACCTGGTCGCCGGACTAACCGTCGGTGTCATGTTGATCCCGCAAGGAATGGCCTATGCCATGATTGCTGGACTTCCCCCTGTTTATGGGCTGTATGCTGCTACTCTACCGCTGATAATTTATGCCCTTTTCGGGACTTCCCGTCAGCTGGCAGTGGGCCCCGTAGCCATGGTCACTTAC
>JABDLA010000129.1 GCA_013001965.1 Flavobacteriaceae bacterium
AAAGGACCGGCTGCAACGCCTGCCCCGCAAGGCATTCGCAGAACAACATCGGCATTTTGATTCCAACGGTAATAGGACTTCGCCAAATAATTAACAACAGGATTGAAACCGGAGGTAATGAAGTCGGAAAACTGCAATTCGACAACACTCTTGATGCCTGCAATAGATAGGCCCATGGCAGCTTCAATGATGGCCGATTCGCAAATGGGTGTATTGCGAATGCGCTCCTTTCCGAATAGATCCATGAATCCTTCGGTAATTTTAAAAACGCCGCCATATTCGGCAATATCCTGTCCCATAATAACCAGTTCGGAATGTTTCTCCATGGACTGCTTCAAGCCTTGGGAGATCGCATCAACCAAACGCAATTCATCAGTTTCATTATTTGGCTTAATATCTTGATATTCAAATGGTTCATAAACATCATTTAATTCTTTAGTTAAATCAGGGATAATTTTTTCTTCTTCACCGGCAATCTTTAATCCTTCAGATATCTCGCTCATGATTTGCTCCTTGATTTCCACTTCAGCAACTTCCGATAATATGTCATTATCCCGCAGAAAGGACTGAAAGTTCAAAACAGGATCCTTAAGCGCCCATTTTTCAAGCAATTCATGAGGTACATATTTGGTTCCACTGGCCTCTTCATGACCACGCATTCTAAAGGTGTTGAATTCAATTAAAATTGGCCGGGCTTGCTTTCTAATGCTTTCCGCTAATTTTTTGACTTTCGAATAGACCTCAATGATATTATTTCCATCGAGAACAAATGATTCTATACCGTATCCCTTACCTCTGTCGGCAAGCTGTTTACAGTTATACTGTTCTGAAGTAGGTGTTGACAGCCCATAACCATTGTTTTCAATACAGAATATCACAGGAAGTTGCCAGACCGACGCCACATTTAATGCTTCATGGAAATCACCTTCACTGGTTCCACCCTCACCCGTAAATACAGCGGTGACCTTATTATTCTTTTTCAACAGATTTGCCAGGGCAATGCCATCAGCAACGCCTAATTGAGGGCCCAAATGCGATATCATTCCAACAATATTGAATTCCTGAGTTCCAAAGTGAAAAGATCTGTCTCTGCCCTTAGTAAAACCACTCGCCTTCCCCTGCCATTGGCCAAATAAGCGATCTAAAGGAATTTGCCGTGTTGTAAAAACACCCAAATTACGGTGCATGGGTAAAATATATTCATCATCTTTCAAAGCCATAGTTACGCCAACTGCAATGGCTTCCTGGCCAATTCCCGAAAACCATTTGGAAATTTTACCCTGTCGGAGTAAAATGAGCATTTTTTCCTCGATCATACGAGGTTTCAGCATATTCCTATACAGCGTTAAGAGGGTTTCTTTGCTGACTAGCTTTTTATTGTAAGTGATATTAATTGTAGAACCCGAAATAGATTTCATGGCGTATTTTTGGTAACTCAAAAGTAGGAAAAAATATATTCTCAAAAGGTATTTTATGGGCGATGATTATCTATTTTAGTTATCTTTAGGGCTGGATTAAATAGTATCATTATTCATTATAAATAGTCTAACCAATTTATTAGCTGGTGATTTTTATTCTGAATAAATAATTTGAGAAGCCTAATTCTAATCAAAAAATAATTGATTCAATGGATTAGGATTTATAATAAATTAATGGATTTAGAAGACCAGTTAAAACGACTTTTCCCAGATCATGAGCCATCCAAGGAAGATAAAGTTGTTCATAAAAATGATAAAATTTCATTGCAGGAAGCGCCTATTATTTGCAAATTTGAAAAGCGTAAAGGGAAACCAATCACTATTTTGGAGGGTTTTGAATACGGTAAAACCGACCTTAAGGCACTTGCCAAGGAATTGAAAACCAAACTTAGTGTTGGTGGAAGCTTTAAGGATGGTAAGATTATTATTCAGGGCAATTATCGGGATAAGATAATGGCCATATTAAAAGATAAAGGATTTGGTGTAAAACGCGTTGGCGGCTAATGAGCATTACAACCCTACATATTACTAATGGCAACAGTTTGTCTGAAAACCTTAGGGAATTCGATTATCAGGGTGATATATTGACCTGGCAGGAAATGTTATGTGAAGGCCCAACTATTGCCAAAATCGATTCTCAGGAGTTTCACGATATCAGAAGAAAATTCCTTAGCGAGCGTTACGATATTGTTGTTAATGAGAAGGAATTAAAGGAAGAGCTATCCAAGCTTGATGATGTTTCCAATTACACTGAGATCGTACTCTGGTTTGAATATGATTTGTATTGTCATATCAATATGATCGGTGTTTTGAACTTATTGCATCAGAAGAATATAAAACTACCGCTCTATTTGGTATGTAGTGGCAGGATAACCGGTAAACAAGGCTTATTCGGGCTTGCAGAATTGACCCAGGAACAATTACGTCAGCACTATAATGATAAAATTCGCTTAACTGAGGACGATAAAGATCTGGCCATAGCGTTATGGCGGATATACTGTGGCAAGGATCACAATATTTTTAAACCTTATATCGTGGAAACCTCCTCATTTAAATACCTGAGTAATTGCTTAAAGGCGCATTTAAAACGATTTCCGAATGCACTCAACGGATTAGATACCATAGAAGCACATATTCTTAAAATCGTAAAAGATAAGCCTATTAATAACAGAAATCATTTGCTGGGTTATGCCTTAAATTACCAGGGTTTTTATGGTTATGGAGATTTGCAATTGGATCATATCATCAAAACATTATCGATATTCTTTACAGAAGATGAGCAAGGGATTAATTTGAATCGTAAAGGCCATGAAGCCCTTATGAACCATCATAATTTTGCTTCTGTCGTCAATAATAACTTGTATTTTGGCGGTGTCCGCCGATTGGATTATCAATTCAGTCCATCGAGAAACAAACTTGTAAAAACCATCATTAATGCCTATTAAGGAATCTGAGCTGATTTTAAATCCGGACGGAAGCGTTTATCACCTCAATTTAAAACCGGAAAACATTAGCAATGATATCATTGTGGTAGGTGATCAGGATCGTGTTGAGAAGATCTCATTACATTTTGATTCCATTGAATTCAAAACCCAAAAACGGGAATTTAAAACCCACACAGGTACTTACAAGGGTAAAAAACTAACTGTTTTATCAACTGGTATTGGCCCAGATAATATAGATATTGTCATCAATGAACTGGATGCCCTGGTTAACATCGATCTTGAAACACGACAGCCCAAAACAAATTTAAGTTCATTAAACATCATTAGAATTGGAACTTCGGGTTCACTCCAAGCTGACGTCCCTGTAGATGCCTTTGTTCTAAGCACGCATGGATTGGATTTAAATGGCATGTTGCATTTTTATCAGATTGATCCTATATGCAATCCGGAGATCGAAGAAGCATTCATTCAGCATACAAAATGGAACTCAAACAAAGCACGGCCAATCTTTATTGAAAATAGCCCTAAACTTGAGAAGCGTTTTGCAGGTCCTGAGGTATTTAAAGGGGTTACTGCAACGGCAGGCGGGTTTTATGGACCTCAGGGTAGAATTTTGAGATTACCATTACAGGATCCGGAACTAAACACCAAAATGGACAATTTCAATTATGAAGGGACACGGATCACAAATTTTGAAATGGAAACCTCGGTTATTTATGGGTTATCAAAATTATTAGGCCATCATGCACTTTCCTTAAATGCCATCATAGCTAACAGAGTGACCGGGAATTTTAGCCAAGACTATACAAAGGTCGTCGACGATCTCATCGTTTATGTACTTGAAAAAATTATCGAATAAATGAAGCAGGTCAATATTGGTGGTGTTCCAGAGCATTTTAATCTTGCCTGGTATCTTACATTAAAAGATGGCTCCTATAAAAAAGAAGGCATTAATTTGCGCTGGCGCGATTATTTTGGAGGTACTGGACAAATGTGTAAAGCCTTAAGAGATCGTGAAATTGATCTCGCCGTTATTCTAACTGAGGGTATTATTAAGGATATTATTGCTGGAAACCAGAGCAAAATTGTTCAGACCTTTGTCAAGTCGCCATTGCAATGGGGAATTCACGTTGCTTCAGCCTCATCATTTACAACAGTGCAGTCATTAAAAGGGACACGAGCTGCTATAAGCCGATATGGTTCGGGATCGCACCTGATGGCCTATGTCAATGCGAAAAATCATGGTTGGGATTTACAAAATGACCTAAAGTTTGAAGTTATAAAAAATCTTGATGGAGCTGTTGAAGGCCTGACCAATGGGACTGCTGATTATTTTATGTGGGAGAAATTCACGACTAAACCTTTGGTTGATGACGGTACTTTCAGGCTTTTGGATCTCTGCCCATCGCCATGGCCTTGTTTTGTTATTGCAGCGCGGGAGGAATTCATCAATAAACATTCGGACCTGCTTACTACCATCCTTCAAATTATCAATAATACAACGGCAGAGTTTAAGCGCATCCCCAGTATTGATAAAACCATAGCAAATAGATATGGCCAGCAATTAGAAGATGTACGGGAATGGCTTCAACTTACCGAATGGTCCCAGGATGCAATTGAACAAATTACAGTTCAAAAAGTTCAGGATCAGTTGTTTGCACTAAATATTATTCCTGAAATAAAAGCGTATTCAGAATTGGTCCATATCATTTGACTCGTTACCGAACTACTTTCAATATTAAGAATTGAAAAGGGGTTTAAAAAGGTTGAAAAAAGTTGATTTGTATTATTTTTCATATTTTTGTATTATTACACAACCTTAAACCCAAGTCGCGTATGATTTTTATGATTACAATTGTACTATCAATTTTAGTAGCAATTAACTTTATCTTACTGAAGTTTAGTTGTAATAAAACTACGAAACGGCAGAGTTCATCGAAGCCATTTGTGCTAAGGAAACATACTTCGACTATTACCACTCAACCGGCTCCAAACCAGCTTGCTGCAACAGGAAGTTAGTTTTACTGAAATGTTTGTTTCCAAACCAGTACCCTCTATTAGCGCTTAATGGTGAAGGATGGCCTGACGTCAAAATATGATGTTTGGATGCATCTATTAGTTTCGCTTTTTGTTTCGCGAATCCTCCCCACAATAAAAAAACAATATTTTCTTTTCTTTTGGAGATCAGGGAAATAATACGATCTGTGAATTTTTCCCAGCCCTTATTTTGATGACTTCCGGCTTGGTGTGCTCTTACCGTTAATGTTGCGTTTAACAACAACACGCCTTGTTGAGCCCAATGGTCGAGGTTTCCACTTTGTGGATATGGTTTCTGTATATCATCCTCGATTTCCTTGAAAATATTGATCAAAGACGGTGGATGAGCTATGGAGTCGTTAACAGAAAAACAGAGTCCGTTTGCCTGATGATGGCCATGATAAGGATCCTGCCCTATAATCACAACCTTTACATTTTGAAATTTACAGAGATCGAATGCGGCAAAGATTTGATGTCCAGGCGGATAACAGCGTCCTTTTTTATATTCAGACTTCACAAAATCTGTAAGTTCCTTAAAATAAGGTTTTTCGAACTCCCCTTCTATCTCTTTTTTCCAGCTTTGATCTATTTTAACATTCATTTTAACTATAAAAGAATCAGATGGTCTAATAATTGACAAATGTCATTAATTGATTTTTGTAAATATAGTATATTCGCTACTATGCTATTTTTAAGATTATAACCATGCCTGATAAAATTTTAGCGAGAGCACAAAAAGTTCTTGAAAATCCATTAGAAGAGGTTAAAACGATTGCTTCAATCTCCCATGATGATTTTAATGCACAGTACATTAAAAAGAATGAGCCGGTTAAAATGACCGCTATGATGACCAATTGGAAGGCTACTGACCTTTGGTCCCTCGATTATTTTGAAAAAATTGGAGCCGATAAAGAAACCTTCAGCTATCAGGGAAACATTAGGCAAAATGATACCAATTGGCAGTATGGTGAATTTAAGGATTATCTGAACGAAATCCGAAATTATGATGAGTCCAAAACACAGACCTATCTTGGCAATATGGCTATAGCCAAAATGTTTCCGGAACTTTTAGATCATGTCGACTTTTCTCTATTACAAAAAAATGTTGTGCGAAATTCAACATCACTTTGGATTGGACCTCCGGGAACAATTACAGGATTTCATACCGACAGGCTTGCTAATAACATTCTTGCCTTAGTGGAAGGAAGAAAACTGGTTTTCATGGTTAGCCCAAAGGAAAATAAATACATGCACACCAGTAATAAATATGAGCCGGGATCAAAATTAAGTGATGTTAATTTGGAAAATTTTGATGATGAAAAAACACCGCTTTTCAGAAAAGCACATGTGCGATATACGGTTATTCATCCCGGTGAGATGCTTTTCATTCCGCAGAACTGGTGGCATTGCGTCTACGGATTGGATATTTCGATCAGTTCAAACAATTTCGCCTTTACGGCCTGGGATAATTTTAAAATGAAATCGACTGAATTGGCCAAACGTACCTTACATAGTTTAAAGCTATATGGAACCGAAGACTGTGTGTGTCACTATTACGATGAGAACGGCAAGCGTCACAAGCGTTAATCTTCCACCATTAATAAGTATCTTTACTCTTGATTATTGGATGCATTATTAATGATCAAAATTCATAAGAAAACCCTTCAGGATTTAGAATTACCGGCTGTTTTAAAACAAGTGGCCGAATATGCCGTGACCGAAATTGGTCGTCAAAATGTCTTGGCTATCGCGCCATATCCCATATCTGTTGATGCGATGATGAGCCTGCATGAGGTCCATGAGTATTTGTCTTCATTCGAAAATGAAAACCGTATCCCTAATCATGGATTTGATGAGATCACCTCTGACCTGAAATATCTTGTCATTGAAAATACAGTACTTGAAATAGACGGCTTCCGTAGAATTTCCCAAACGGTTTCTCAAACCAATGCACTCATCAAATTCTTTACAAAATATAAAGACTATTACCCTACTCTTTTTACCACGGCATCATCGTTAGAAACCAACAAGGATATCATCATTGAAATCGAAAAGGTAATTGATCGTTTTGGTGAGGTCAAAGACGATGCCACCGATGCACTTTTCGAAATTAGAAAGCGCTTAAAATCACTTCGGTCTAAGATCAACTCAAATTTTACCAAAGAACTGAATCGTTATAAAAGCCTGGGTTATTTGGACGACATTCTTGAATCGGTACATGAAAATAAGCGGGTTCTGGCCGTAAAAGCCATGTACAGACGAAAGGTCAAAGGGTCCATATTAGGATCCAGCAAAACCGGAAGCATTGTATATATCGAACCGGAAGCCACCCTTCAGCAACAACGGGAGATCAATAATCTTGAATTTGAAGAGCAGGAAGAAATCAATAAAATCCTAAAAGAGCTCACAAATTATATCAGGGTGTATCATCCTTTATTGCAGCAGTATCAGGACTACTTGATTGGCACAGACGTCATTTATGCAAAGTCGAAATATGCGCAATCAATCCATGCAACCTTGCCCGAGATCTCCGAAAAAAAAGAAATGCATCTCATCGATGCCTATCATCCTTTGCTTTATGTGAACAACAGGGAACTCAATGAGGAAACTTTTCCGCAAACTATTGGCATGTCCATCGATAACCGCATTATTGTTATTTCAGGACCTAATGCCGGTGGTAAGAGTATCACCCTGAAAACCGTAGGGCTTCTTCAACTCATGATACAAAGCGGATTGTTGGTCCCCGTTCATGAACGTTCTAAAATGTGCTTTTTTGATCGAATACTTTCAGATATCGGTGATAATCAGTCCATAGAAAATCATTTGAGTACCTACAGTTACCGCTTAAAACAAATGAATCATTTTCTGAAGAAATGCAATGCCAATACCTTGTTTTTAATCGATGAATTCGGGACAGGAAGTGATCCGGAGTTAGGAGGCGCCTTGGCAGAAGTATTCCTGGAGGTTTTTTATGATCGCAATGCGTTTGGTATTATTACAACCCATTACGCCAATTTAAAATTGCTTGCCAGCGAACTGCCATACATGCAAAATGCTAATATGCAATTCGACGAGCGATCATTAAAACCTGTGTTCAAACTTGCCTTAGGCCAGGCCGGAAGTTCTTTCACATTTGAAGTTGCCCAAAAAAATGGCATTCCCTTTAGTTTGATCAATAAGGCCAAGAAAAAAATAGAGCGATCGAAAGTACGATTTGATAAAACAATTGCCAAACTTCAAAAAGAACGATCGAAACTCGAACGTACTGAGCGATCACTGAAGGCCAATGAACAGAAAAAGATCATTGAAACCGATAAATTGGAAGAGGTCAATGCACGTATTCAACATAAATTGGAACGTTATCAGGAATTGTATGATAGCACTCAACGCCTTATTTACCTGGGGCAAAAGGTGGATGCCCTGGCTGAAAAATACTTCGAAAATGACCGGAAACGCGAATTGATGGCTGAATTGTTCAAAATTATTCAGATTGAAAATTCGAAACGCAAAAAGATTCCGAAGAAAGAGAAAAAAGCTCTAAAAACAGATCAATTAAAAACCAACCGTGAAGTCAAGAAACAAATAGAGGTCATTAGAAAACGAAAGAAAGCGGAGAAGAAAAAAATTGACGAAGCGCCTAAACCCAAGCCCGTTTTAAAAGTTGGTGATCATGTCAGGCTTGAAGATGGACGAGCCATTGGAAGCATTGATAAAATTGAAAAGAACAAGGCTGTCGTTAATTATGGAAAATTTACGACTACAGTTAATATGGATCAATTGGAACTGGTGGATCAAAAATGATGACTGATATTCCTCAACATAAAAAATTAGTACTTTTTGACGGTGTTTGCAATCTGTGCAATTCAAGCGTTCAATATATTATCAAGCGCGATAAGAACAATGTTTTTTTGTTTACACCACTTCAATCGGAGTCGGCAAAACAGATCCTTCGAGATCAGGATTCAAAAATTCTTGATACGGATTCCATTTTGCTTTATGAGCCCGACAAGGGAATTTCAATACAGTCTACGGCTGCCCTGCGTATAGCCAGATCATTGGGTTTTCCAATCAATATATTGGCTATATTTCTAATTGTACCTCCCTTCCTTCGGAATGCGGTTTATAATTTTATCGCTAAAAACAGATATAAATGGTATGGTAGAAGATCAGAATGTATGATGCCATCTGCAGAAATTTCGGCTAAATTTTTAAAGTAAAAAAACCTTGAATCAGTAGATCCAAGGTTTTTATACATTTAACAACTAACGAAAAAACTAAATGTATTATTTGCACATTTATCTTAACAGAGTAAATATAGAAAACCGGCATCTAATTGATCAAAAATATCGTTAAAGCACAAATTATCCTTGTTAAACCAAAATAGGTGATAATTTTAATCGACCAATGACCTATCCTTAGCCAAAATCACCCTTCACTCAATATGTTGACCATTTCACTCAATTCAACTTTTATAAGCAGTGATTCCCACATACATTTGATAAAGATTGAAGTAGTTTATAAGCCTCAAGGCTCGATTTAGTTAGCTTTTGCCTGGCTTCCGTTAGCCGGGAACGACAGGAGTTCTCCTCAGTGTTATGTCTAAAATACTGTTGATTGTCAGATGTTTTAATCTGTTAGACGCTGAAATTTTACCTTGAGGCTTTTTACTTTAAACTCTTCAGTATAAATTCCAGGTTCTTATTGTAATTGTCGTTGTTTTGGAAAGATTCTGTAAAATATTTAGAGGTTTTGGCCAAGCCAAGTTGCTGTAATTTTTTAACGACATCGATATACTCCATCGACATTTTTCCAGTCAATAAAATGTCCAGATCTCCACCATTTTCGGCATAATTGTAGATCTTCCGAAGGCCTGAAAGGTATAAATGATCTTTTGTTAATCCACCGCCTCTATGAATACGTTGAGTGATCGAGTAGGATTTATCACGATTCAACTTATACTGATTATGCAGCAGATCGAAAGTGGCGCTAAAATCATAGCCTTTGGTCAATGTATCAGTCGCAATAACGCGGTAAGCCAGCTCTTTTAATCGTGTAATGGTAAGACAGCCTGACATATATTCGGCATAAACGGCCAGACCTTCCTGGGTTTCCAGATTACCGGGAATACCATTAAAGAAAATTTTAAGGGGTTGATCAAGGGCGTTGAATGAAGTGACCATATGCACCCCTATTTCATGATTAGCGAGCACTTTAAGTTGATTCTTACTGAATTTATGGTTCTTTCGAAGCACCAGGGTTTGGGTATTATTTCGTACCATGGCAGCCGCAGCGATATTATGCGTAAAGACCATATTATATTCAAAATCATAGCGTTTTGAAAATTCTTTAAAAAATTCGCTGGCATCGTCGGCATTATACAAAGGGAGCATTTCCTCATCGAATTCCGTATCATCAAATCGCAAGATGAATTTGGCATTTTCAAGATCAATTTCAGTTGGAGTCCCAAAACTCTTCAGGCTGTTATAATAGAATTTCTTTCCATGACCAATTTTTTCAATGCATTCAATCAGGCTAGAATGGTCATAAATAACATCCTCATAAAGTTTTCTTATTTCCTCATCTTCAATACGTTCAAGGCGTTGTGAAAAAAACAGCCGATGCAATTTATAGGCGTTAAATTTTATTTTAGGATACTTATACTGAGGCTCATAATTGTACTTCGCACTGTAGAATTTTTTCTTTTCCTGTTCAATATTAAGCGGATTGATGTAGTTTAATAATTCTATCCGTTTAACCAATCTATGAAGATTGCTATCAATATCGAACAAGCTCTGATAATTTTCAACTAATTCCTCTCTCGTCATTTAAGTATTGTGGGTGTTATAAAAATTCTTGGCATGATCCGGTAATCTGTAACGGAGTTGCTCTTCGACTGCTGAAACGACTTCAGGAAATATAATGCGGCTGTATTCATCACAATATACCTTAGCAATTTCAGTTGCCAAAACTAAGGTATTTTTGAAGTTATTGGTAATATATTTTAAGAAATATCCGTTTCCAAAGAAGGTATTGTTTATGGCTGCATCAGATTTGATCCCATTAGGCAATTTTATCTCTGAAAGGCTGGCTCGCCATAATTCGACATCCTCTCCAAAGCGATCATTATCAACATTGCTTGTCCCTAAATTCCAGGTTGGAACCTCCCTGTCCCAGCGCTTCCAGTTGTAACTGTGCATGTCATAGACAATACAGATCCCGAATTTGCTCTCAATTTTTGAAATCAGGGCCTGAACGATCCTATAAAAATTGATATGTTTCTGAAGACTTTTTGATTTCATCCCTTCATCTAATGGTGTTTTCCAAAGTTGTTTTCCCCATGCTGTTTCAAATACGGCTTCTTCCGGTGGACGGTTCAAATCATATTCAAAGCGCGAATCACAACCTGCTAATACAATTGGATGAGAAATGACCATGTTTTTGGTTTCAGGGTCTTCTTCATACCAACGATCGTATCCTGAATGCATGCAGTTGTCCCAAAGTTCTTTCCGGAAATGATGACCATCATGTACAGCTCCGCATACGTAGTGCACATAATCATCTATTTTTAAGGTCAGGGAATAATCGGACGATACCGCATGAAAGGTTTCTTCAGCCTCAATCTTAGCAATGATCTCGTCAATTGTGAATTTGATCATTTCAGCTCAATATCTTTTTTAGGAATTCGAACATATTGCGCTCCAAAATATCAAATTCGCCATCGGCATAGAATAAGACCTTCATATCTGAAAATAATTCCGATAGATCAGATTTTGAATAATC
The DNA here is from genome assembly GCA_013001965.1 of Flavobacteriaceae bacterium. Lineage (GTDB taxonomy): Bacteria > Bacteroidota > Bacteroidia > Flavobacteriales > Flavobacteriaceae > JABDLA01. Next base: position 11,741 of record JABDLA010000129.1, read on the forward strand.
AAAGCGCTCGAGACCTTCCTGGATCTTTTGGAGGCTCTGGTAATCATTATCCTTATCGAACTCTTCATGGATGTCTGAAAAGGTTTGCATGTCAACTTTTGAGATGATGACATTGCGTTCTTTATTCGATTCTTTGAAGTCTGAATTTGCCGCAAACAGCAAAATATAGGCGATCAGTTCTTCTTTAGACCATATGGAATCTTTCATTGCTTAAGCTTCTTCAACGGTTTTACGTAATTTAACACGTCTGTCAAAGGCCTGTAATTTATCCTGCACTTTGCTTTCAATAAAATCCAATACCTTCTCCTCTACCTTGACCTTAGGTTTGTAGACCTTGTTGATATAAGTAATTCCTCCAGGGGACATCACGTTCACTTCCACCAATTTCCCTCCAATAACATCGATACCCACAAAATAAAGTCCGTCATTCACCAGTTTCGGGCCAATTTGCTTACAAAGCGCTCGTTCTTCCTTGGTTAATGTATGTTTTTGTACACTGCCACCGGCCGAAACATTGGATCGATGATCGCCACTACCTGGAACACGTCGCATGGCCCCAACGGGTTCACCGTTCAATAGTAATACTCGAACGTCGCCCTGATCGGCGCCTTTGATATAGTCCTGAAGAATAACATAATTGGATGAGCCGTCTGAATTGGTTATATAAAAATCAAGCAAAGAATTGATATTACTCATGGCCGATTTCTCAATGAGAATAACCCCTGATCCGCCAAAGCCATTCAAGGGTTTAAGGATCATCTTATCTGATTTTGATAAGCGTATTTGTTCAACGAGATATTCTTTATTCTTTGAAACATGGGTTGACGGAATGATATTGCTATGATTATCACCAAAGGCGGCCGTATACAATTTATTATTGGCTTCGCGCATTCCTCGCAGTGAATTTACTATAAACACATCATCTTTAACCGAATCCAAAAAATTCAGCATTATAGGATCTAAAGGTGGATTCGCTCTAAAGAAAATAACGTCAAATCCCGCCAGAGGCAACATTTCTTCACGAAGTTCGGCTTTATTATAAAATGACTTTAATGAATTTGGAACCTTATCCATGCGTTTAATGACATTGACAAAGGCACAGGTAACACTATCCCGAATGGTGAGATTTGAAGGTGTACACATGGCCACCCCGTGACCGCGTTTAACACATTCTTTGATCAATGCAAGACTTGTATCATTTTCTGCATCAATTTCCTCCCAAGGGTACATGATAAAGCAAATGTTCATAATTTCGATTTTGACGGGTTTCTTATTAAGATTCTTCGACTGCGCTCAGGATAAGCGATTCAAGCAAATTTACAAAAATTTGTTTCTCTGCTTATTTTACTTGATCATAATGGTCATCCCATTCTTTTATTCGCGGCTTTCCTAATTTTCCAACCGATTTAGCGACAAGCATTGAAACCGTGGCATCACCTGTAACATTGATAACGGTTCTACACATATCGAGTGGACGATCTACGGCAAAGATCAATGCCAGTCCAATAGCCAATTTATCCGCAGGAAATCCTATCGATTCTAAAACGATCACCAGCATGACCATACCTGCTCCAGGTACGGCTGCACTACCAATAGAGGCTAATAATGCGGTTAAAACGATGGTCAATTGATCGGCAAAAGTAAGGTCAAATGCCAATGCCTGTGCTATGAAAACCGCCGCAACAGCTTGATATAAACTGGTTCCATCCATATTAATTGTTGCACCAACCGGTAACACAAAACTGGACACTTCTTTATCGACACCTATATGCTCTTCAACTCGCTCCATGGTTACCGGCAGGGTTGCTGCACTCGAACTCGTAGAAAATGCCAATAATTGAGCCGGGCTTATTTCTTTTAAAAACCAAAATGGATTTTTGCGCACTATTGTTCCAACAATGATAAGATAGAATACGATCATTAAAATCAATCCGGTTAAAACCACCATCGAATAATAAAGCAATGCATATAAGAGATCCGGGTCACCTGAGGACACCACCACATTGGCCAAGAGTGCAAAAACTGCATATGGCGCAGTTAGCATTATAAGATCAACCATTTTTAGGACGACATCATTCAGGGAATCAAAGAAGTCTTTTAGTGGCTTAGCCTTTTTTTCACCAATGAGCAACATTGAAATGCCTAAAAAGATAGCGAAGAAAATAACCTGTAACATTAATTTATTATTGCTTAAAGCCATAAATGCATTGTCAGGTACCATGTCCTCGATGAAGGACAAAGGACCGCTTTCCTTTTGCCTTTGGGCTTCAACTATTTTTCCCTGAACATCGCTATCGCTTGCATAAGTTGCCGTCAATTTGGCTATAGTCTCATCAGAAACACCATCACCCGGTTGCAGGGTATTGACCAAAACAAGTCCAATAGTGATGGCCACAACCGTTGTAACCACATATATGCCAATAGTTCGCAAACCTATATTAGCAAATTTTGAAATGTCCTTCAGATCTGAGATTCCTTTTATCAATGATGCCAGAATTAGAGGTATCGCAATTAATTTCAGAAGTTTAACGAATACGGTTCCCAGCCATTTGATCCAACGCCCAACAAATTCTGGTCCGCCATCAATTTGAAGCATGATAAATCCGAATACTAAACCAAGTAACATTCCTATTAATATTTGCCAATGTAATGCGAGTTTTTTCATAATTTAATATTTTGAAATCTTGTTTAATAGATAAAAATCGGCCATTACCAAGGCTGCCATGGCCTCAACAATAGGAACCGCACGTGGAACGACACAGGGATCATGACGGCCTTTGCCTTGCATTTCCACCTCCTGGCCTTCTGTATTTATTGAAGCTTGTTTTTGCATAATAGTGGCAACAGGTTTAAAAGCCACATTGAAATAAATATCCATGCCGTTGCTAATGCCGCCCTGGATACCACCGGAATTATTAGTTGCTGTCCGACCATCGGCCTGAAAAATGTCATTGTGTTCACTGCCTTGCATTGCGGTACCTGAAAATCCGCTGCCATATTCAAATCCTTTTACTGCATTAATGGACAACATGGCCTTGCCTAAAGCCGCATGAAGTTTATCAAATACAGGTTCGCCTAGACCAACAGGAACATTTTGAATAACGCATGAAACTGTGCCGCCTATAGTGTCACCCTGCTTTCTTATAGCTTTAATGGTTTCAATCATTTTGGCAGCGACCGATTCATCCGGACAACGAACATCGTTCATTTCTGTTTTTGAAAGATCCAGTTCGTTATAAGATTTATCCACAACTATGGAGCCAACAGAGGAAGTATATGCTTGGATTTTAATATCAGCAATAAGTTGTTTTGCTATTGCGCCGGCAACAACCCTGCAGGCCGTTTCTCGGGCTGAACTTCGTCCACCACCGCGGTAATCTCGAATTCCGTATTTCTCCTGATAAGTAAAATCGGCGTGGCTGGGGCGATAAACATCCTTAATATGGGAATAATCCTTTGATTTTTGATCGGCATTTTCAATAACAAACCCAATTGGAGTCCCTGTAGTTTGACCTTCAAAAATTCCTGATAAGAAATTAACAGCATCCGGTTCTTTTCGTTGTGTGACGATTTCCGATTGTCCGGGTTTCCTGCGGTTCAGTTCTTCCTGAATAGTTTCAATATTCAATTGTAATCCGGCAGGACAGCCGTCAATAATGCCACCAATGGCCTTTCCATGTGATTCTCCAAAAGTGGTGAGTGAAAAAATGTTTCCGAAGGAATTACCTGCCATTTAGTGATTTTTATGCTAATGTAATTGTAAAAAAAGAGAAACAAAAATTGAAATGCAATATTAGGTTGAAATTAGATTTTTTAAGGGCCTTCAACTCAATATATGCAGCTAATAATCGTTAGTATACTTGTTAACAACTAAATATTATAAGTGTTGCTTTACTCTAACAATATCTTTTTTTTTGTTGTTGAATTGAAATCAAAAAATCGATGATTATGAAAAAACTGTTTTTAGTATTTATTTTAGCTGTCGCCTTTGCATTCACAGCGCAAGCACAACAAATTTCTGACAATGCCATTGGATTACGTCTGGGTGATAGTGACGGATTCGGTGCTGAGATCTCTTATCAACGTGCAGTTGGGGACAATAACCGACTGGAGTTTGGACTGGGTTGGCGCGATGGGAACAATTTTTCCGCCTTCAGAATCCTTGGCTTGTATCAATGGGTTTGGACCTTAGATGGAAGTTTTAACTGGTATGCCGGTGTTGGTGGTGGTGTTGCAACCTTCAGTATTGATGGATTGCCTCCGGGTTCGGATGATAGTGATACCGGAATTTTTGCTGCCGGAAATATTGGCATTGAATATGATTTTAACATTCCATTATTGATCTCCCTGGATTTCAGACCGGAGATCGGGCTTGGAAATTTTAATGATGATGTTGACTTTGATATTGCCTTAGGATTGCGTTATCAATTTTAATACAAAATAACATTAGCAAAAAAATGCCATCTTAATAGGATGGCATTTTTTTACAGAATATTTCTTAGAACCTCTGCTTCCCTCATAGTTTCCCAGGTTCCTCCTGTAAAATCGGGAACAGCTGTGCTGGCACTATTATTGGCTACGGAGAGTTCAGTCAGCGGTGTAATAGCGCTCCACAAAACACTGTCGTATAAATTAATATCCAATGGTAATCCCTGATTTAAACATCGAATCAAACGGTAAATCATAACGAAATCCATACCACCATGACCAACAGCATTAGCATCTATTTGCTCTCTCAACTTTTTCCATAAGGGATGGTCATATTTTTCACGATACATTTTATAATCCTCGGCATTTAACCAGGAGTGTCCCCATTGTAATTCTTCATGCCCAACGTATAATCTGGACGGATATCCTTGATGGACTGCCTTAGTACCTGTAACCGTATTTAAACGCGAGTACGGCCTTCCGGTATGCGTATCAAACTGTAGCATTATGGTTTTTCCCTTTTTAGTCTTAATCATGGTTGTATTCATATCGCCGCAGGCAAATTCCTGCGCCCAAAAGTTCTCTTTCTTAGCCGCCAAACTCAAGCTTTGTTCCCGCGAGCTCATGCTCACCAAATGGTCGTAATTATCACCGCGACCAATATCCATATAGAAACTCACCGGTCCTAAACCATGACCAGTGTAAAAATTTCCATTTTTGGTTTGATGATGTTTAATGCGCCATTGACCTTCATAATAAGTTTCATGCATCATATGTTTGCGTAGGTCATGAATATAGGCACCTTCGGCATGATTCAGATCTCCGAATACGCCTTCTTTGATCATATTAAGAATCCATAGTTCCTCCCCGTTGAAGCAGCAGTTTTCCATGTACATGCAGTGCTTTTCGGTGCGTTCGGCAACCTCTATGAGTTTCCAGCAATCTTCAAGCGTCATTGCCATGGGCTGTTCGCAGGCTACATGCTTGCCTTGTTCCATGCCATAAACCGACATTTCGGTATGATAATTCCAGGGTGTTGCAATGATTAGGAGATCGATATCATCGCGTTCCGCAACTTTCTTCCATTCGTTTTCATTGCCAAAATAAAGATCAGCGCCTTCAGCTTGAACGGTTTTCAAATAGTCATTATTCCGATTTAATTTATCCTCCTTGAGGTCAGATAAGGCGACAATTTCAGCATGATTATTTTTAATTAAATATTCAAACATTTGAATGAGAACACTGCCTCTATTTCCCATTCCAATCATTCCAACCCGTACTTTTGAAAGCGGTGATACGGCCAAGCCTACGGCGGTTCCTTTAGCTTTTGAAATCGCCAGAAGTTCAATGGCCTCGTCGGAATTAATTTTTAATTCGTCCTTATTTTTACATGCGATAACTGATGGTGCGATACCAAAAAAAAGCGCGGCTCTGGCGCTTAAATTGAGAAAATCCTTTCTGTTCATGAGTATGAAATTTTAGAACAGAAAGTTAAAAATAAAATAGAGATTTAAATCAAATTGAAATACATTTTGCAAGTGCCTGTTCATAAACAGCTTCGTAATGTGGAACTATTTGATGCAGATCAAACCGATTGGATGCTTTCTTTGCATTGGCTTTGAAGGTCTCCAAAATATCATCGTCCCCAAGGATATAGAGTGAATTCTTGACCATATCATCAATGTCTCCTACATCACTTAAAAATCCTGTGACACCATGCACATTAACTTCAGGAATCCCCCCGGTATTACTGGAAATTACCGGTACTCCCGAGGCCATTGCTTCTAATGCTGCAAGTCCAAAACTCTCTGTTTCTGAAGGCAACAAAAACAGGTCGCTGAAACACAAAATCTTATCAATTTCATTGCTGTTTCCAAAAAACACAACTTTATCAGCGATGCCTAATTTTTCACAGAGCATCTCGGCCGGCTCTTTTTCAGGGCCTTCACCAACCATCATTAGTTTGGCAGGTATTTCTTTCTGAATATTATAAAATACTTTTATGATATCGGTGATTCGTTTAACTGGTCGGAAGTTACTTATGTGCGTAATAATACGTTCGTGTTCTTCAGCCATAACATCACGTTGACAATCGGTAAATGAATGATTGCTTTTAGCGGGATCAATAAAATTCGGAATGACTGTGATTTCATTTGTAATATCAAATAGTCGCAACGTATCATCCTTTAGACTTTGGGAAACAGAGGTCACCGCATCAGACTTATTGATGCTGAATGCAACAGCTTGTTTATAGAATGGATGGCTTCCAACCAAGGTAATATCTGTTCCATGTAAGGTTGTAACTATAGGGACTTCGATGCCTTCTTCATGAAGCATTTTCTTAGCCATATATCCGGCATAAGCATGTGGAATCGCATAATGCACATGTAATACATCAATTTTGTGCAACTTGACCATGTCTACTAATTTACTTGACAAGGCCAATTCATAAGGTTGATAATGGAATAAGGGATATTCTGGTACATTCACTTCGTGATAATGTACATGATTACTGAGCAACTCCAATCTTACGGGTTGGCTATATGTGATAAAATGCACGACATGGCCACGCCTCGAAAGTTCTAATCCCAGTTCAGTAGCTACAACGCCACTTCCTCCAAAAGTAGGATAACATACAATTCCTATATTCATATTATTCGTCTATTGCTTCGTAAATCAAGCGTTGAATTTCAGTTCTAATATTTTCTCTTAATAATTTATTTCTACCAGCAACCGGATAGGTTCGGTTGGCCAGAAAAACATATACTATTTCTTCTTCAGGGTCAGCCCAGGCATAGGTGCCTGTAAATCCCGAATGACCAAAACTTGTCATTGAAATACACCCACAGGTCGGTCCTTCTTCACCTAATTGAGGCTTGTCAAATCCAACCCCTCGCCTATTATTTTTATTACAATAATGACATTTATTGAACATCTCCATGGTGGCTGTTTTAAAGTAACGTTTATTGCCATAATACCCCTTTTGAAGATAAAGCTGCATGATTTTGGCGACATCATTGGCATTACTGAATACGCCGGCATGACCGCCTACTCCATTTTGCATGGCAGCACCCATATCATGTACATAACCATGCACTTTCTGATAACGGAAATAATTGTCTACTTCAGTCGGAATAATTTTAGTGTCACTAAATATTTTTTTTGGATTATATGTCGTGTAATTGGCTCCCAATGGCTTATAAAAATGTTGTTGAACTAATTTGTCCATTGGTTGGTCGTAAAAATCCTCAATATATTTCTTGAGGATATAATATGGTAAATCACTATAACGATAGCGCAGTCTGCTGAGCAATTCACTTTCTATGATCGTCTTTTGGATGGTGTCTTGATAGTCCGAACGTAAATACAGGCCCTTGGCAACTTCAATATTAAAGGCATTGCTTTTTTTATTTCGGTAATAGGTGTCAAGCGGTTTCTTAGAAATTGAATCTATTGTACTGACATAAAACGGTATCCATGGGCGTAATCGGGCATAATGCGACAACATTTCTTTCAAGTTAATATCTTCCTTATTGGTATCGCGGTATTCCGGCAAAAGATGCGAAAGTTTAGAATCTAGAGATACGGCCCCCTTTTCAACCAGCTCCATCAACAATGGCAGGGTAGCCATAATTTTAGTAAGTGAGGCAACGTCATAAATATCATCAAATTTAACCTTAGTATCACCTGTATAGGTGTGCTTACCAAAGTTTTTATTATAAACTACTTTTCCTTTCCTGGCCACTAAAAGTTGAAGTCCCGGAGTCATTGATGAATCTATTGCAATTTGAGCCAGGGAATCGATTCTGTTCAAACGTTCGGAGTTCATGCCAACGCGCTCAGGTAATCCATAACTCAATCGCGCTGTGGCAGGGAAATTTTTTCCAAAGCCAACTTTAAAGTTATCGCCAATAGTAACGGGCAATTTACCTTTAGCTGGAATGGCACCAAAGATCAGTTGTGCCGTTTTCTGCTGTGCAATTTCACTATTTTGATACGACACTAGAATGCTTTCAAAATTAGTGGTTGATTTAAGATCTAATAAGGCATAAGGCTTGGCAAAAATGTTTAGAATGACCTTATTGGTTCGCGCAATCTCATAAAGCCATACCAGTTCCTTATCTTTAAATTTATAGCCTTTCCAGGGGTTAGCGTTTGAACGATGATAGCCTACAATGACCGTGTTATAATTATTTAATTTCGAAATCAGATCATCCAGTCGATCTGCCTTGATCTCATGAACCTTGGTATATTTTTTTAGCTCATTGAAGAACACTGATCCATCGTCATCACCCAATTTTACATAGGCAATATTCTTGGTTTCCAGTCTTCTTAAGGGAACCAATTTCGGTTCGTTTTTTACAACGGTTATGGCATTTTCCATCAGTTCCTCATAGAGGACATCATCCTTGATCCGGTTGAGATCATTAACCAAATTATAAGTTCCAATAGGTTTATATTTTTGGAGCCCAACCTTGTATTTGGCCATCAAAATTTTCTTAACTGAATGCGCCAGGCGTTCTTCAGAGATCTCTCCCTTAGCCAGTGCTGCTGCAATTTTTTCTATGCCCTTAGCAATATTTTCAGAAATGAGCAATACATCATTTCCAGCTTTGAATGCGGCCAGGTCGATCTCACCCGGACTGCTGAAATTTGATGCCCCTTTCATATTTAAGGCATCGGTAAAGATCAAACCCTGAAAATTCAAACTTTCCTTGAGTATGCCTGTCACAATTTGATGAGAAAGTGAAGACGGTAAATCGGATTGTGATTCTAAACTTGGGACATTAAGATGTGCCACCATAACACTGGATAAGCCGCTTTCGATGAGTTTTTTATAGGGATGAAGTTCAACGGAATATATGCGTCCTGCATCAAATCGAATTGTTGGAAGAGTTTCATGCGAATCCTGATCGGTATCACCATGACCCGGGAAATGCTTTGCATTGGCAAGCACGCCTGCGCCCTGCATCCCATTCATGAATGCCATGGCTTTTTCTGTCACATTATCGCGATCTTCACCAAATGAGCGATTACCGATAATAGGGTTTTTCGGATTGGTATTAATGTCGACCACCGGAGCAAAATTGAAATGAACCCCGAGTCGTTTACAATGTTCGCCAATATATTGTCCCGTTTTCTCGATCAATTTCAGATCCTGAACCGCGCCAAGGGTCATATTCCATGGAAAGGCATAGGTAGAATCCAATCGCATACTTAAGCCCCATTCGGCGTCCATTCCAATGAGCAAAGGAATATCTGAAAGTGCCTGCAATTCATTGTTAAGTCGTGCTTGCCTGACTGGCCCTCCTTTAGAATAAATAAGCCCTCCTACCTTGTATTGCCTGATTTGATCAATTATGGCCTGCTTAGTATCTTTATCCTGATTGGAGAACACCTGAATCATGTATAACTGACCAATGCGTTCTTTGGGCGTCATAGCATTATAAATACTATCAACCCATTTCATTTGAGCTTCAGCATCTTCAGTTGCCAGAGGATGAGGTCTGGATTCTTGAGCAGTACTATAAAATGAAAAAAGAAATACAGAAAAGTATACTAAAAATTTACGCATCATTTGGGCTTATGTTATTGCATATGACGAAAAACTATGCCAAAATAGTATTTTTAGTATGAAGAAAACAAGACTTTAAGATAGATTTATAAAGAAGGTAATTAACAGTTAATTTAAAAAACGGGCATGCCAACTGTCTTTGGCCGGAACTTCCCAGTGTTCAAGGAATTCGGCTTTTGTCGCCACAAGATTATTAAATACGATGGTGTTTTTTGAAATAGCCCTGTCTTTAGCCATCTTTTTGAATTCTGAAAGTTCCTTATACGCTACAAATTCACCTTGCTTATAAGAAACATTCATTTTATCCATCAAATCGACATTATAGTCTTTTTCTAGCTGTTGAATAAAGTGTACCGATGCATCGATTGAACAGCCTGTCGCATTATTTAAGTTTTGATTTAATCCAATTATTATAAAACGCTTATATTCAATAATATAACCTGATTCTAAATCGCTTCCATGAGCTGTCCATTGTTCAATGAACATATCCAATTTTGAACGGATCTCAGCCAATTCATCTTCTGTAAAAGAGCGATTGGCCTGATAGATCCAAACTCGAGAAGTTTCCGGTAATTGATTAAATTCTACTAACATAAATTATAAATCTTCAGCATTAGCAATTAATTCAGCAACATCCATAACCTGGACAGAATTTTCCTTTTCCTTAGCTTTTATGCCGTCGGTCATCATGGTATTGCAAAACGGGCAAGCAGCAGCGATAATATCGGGTTTTTTTTCTAAAGCCTGCTCTGTACGCTCTATATTAACATCTTTATCACCTTTTTCAGGTTCTTTGAACATTTGCGCGCCTCCGGCACCGCAACATAATCCATTTCTCCTGCAATTTTTCATTTCAACCAATTCGGCATCCAATTTATGTATTAAATCACGTGGTGCTTCATAAACATTGTTGGCCCTTCCTAAATAACACGGATCGTGAAATGTAATGCGCTTTCCTTTAAACTTGCCCCCTTCAATACTTAAGCGGCCTTCAGAAATCAATTGCTTAAGAAACTGTGTATGATGCATCACTTCATAACTGCCTCCTAAGGACGGATACTCATTTTTAATGGTATTAAAACAGTGCGGGCAAGTGGTGACGATGGTCCTCACTTCATAAGCATTCAATACTTCTATATTGGTTACAGCCTGCATTTGAAAAAGGAACTCGTTGCCGGCACGTTTTGCAGGATCTCCAGTACAACTTTCTTCAGCACCTAATACCGCAAAATCGATCTTTGCCCGATCTAACAATCTAACAAAGGCCTTTGTGATCTTCTTGGCCCTATCGTCGAAACTGCCAGCACACCCAACCCAAAACAATACTTCGGGCTGTTTTCCTTCGGCCATATATTCTGCCATCGTTGGCACCTTTATAACTTCGCTCATAGTTTTCCTTTGTTATTCATTTACCCAATTAATTCTGTCTTGTTGGTTATAAGGCCAGGGCGCACCGTTATTTTCAATATTGGTCATCATGGTATTCAATTCCGTTGGTGCTGCCGACTGTTCCATGACCAGGTAACGGCGCATATCTAAAATAATTGAAAGCGGATCGATGCTTACCGGGCAGGCTTCAACACATGCGTTGCACGAGGTACAGGCCCAAAGCTCTTCGGCTGAGATGTAATCATTGAGCAATTGTTTACCATCATCAACAAACTCTCCATTATTCGCATCTACTATTTTACCAACCTCTTCTATTCGGTCGCGCGTATCCATCATTATCTTACGCGGTGATAATTTCTTACCGGTCTGATTGGCCGGACATTCACTTGTACAACGACCACATTCGGTACATGTGTAGGCATTCAGCAATTGAACTTGACTAAGATCAGTAACATCTGATGCACCAAATTTTTCTGGTACTGCAGCTTCTTCTTCTGGCGTAGCATACGGATCGGCATCCGGATCCATCATAAGCATAACTTCCTGGGTTACAGAATCCAGGTTTTTAAGTTTACCCAAAGCACCCAATTTTCCAAAATAAGTGTTTGGGAAAGCTAAAAGAATATGCAAATGCTTGGAGTAATAGAGATAGTTTAAAAAGAATAAAATACCAACAATATGCAACCACCAAGCAC